>NZ_CP020569.1:3116666-3454583 GCF_002082195.1 Streptomyces gilvosporeus
GCCATGGCCGAACGGGCCGATTCCGCCACGTTTGAGCCCATTTGCTTCACGGCTGACCAGGCGCGGGATGCCATGTCGCGGAAGAACCCGATCACCGCGGAGACGCCGGAGGCCGCCACGGAACCGATCTTGGAGAAGATCGATCCGAAGAACGAAGCCAGCCCGGACAGTGCGGACTTGGCGGCGTCCAGCGCTCCGGAGAAGTCGCCGCGGAACAGCGCCACGATCGCCTTGATCGCTGGCACGACAACGCCCGTGATGTACTTCGAGGCCAGCGCGGTCAGAACGCCCGCGATCTTGCCGACGATGCCGATCGCGGCGGTGATCACCGGCATCAGGGCCCGGAAGGCACCGGCCAGGAGCGAGCCGACGGCTTCGATCAACGGGCCGCAGGCGGACAGGAGTTGCCCGAGCGCGGACCCGACGGTGACCAGGGCAGGGGTCAGGGAGCGGACCAGTTGACCGACCAATTGCCCCAAAATAGGGGCAAGTTTGGTCACAACGGACAGGATCGGACCGACGATCGCCGGGAGCTGCGCCAGGACCGGCTTTAGGGCTGTGAGCAGCGCTGACGCGATCTGAGCGACCAGGCCGCCGACGATCTTCAGGGTGGGGCCGAGGGCGCCCGCCAGTTGGACCGCGAGTTGAGCCGCGATCGGCAGGATGGCGGCCAGGGCCTGGGAGGCGACCTTGACGACGGGAGCCAGTCCGGCGCCCAGACTCTGGGCGAGCTGCACGAAGGCGGGGACCAGGGTCTGGACCGCGTTCTGGGTCGGCCCGGCCAGGGTCGTGACCAGGGTGTGGACCAGCGGCAGGGCCGCTTTCAGGGCGGCCCCCAGTACCTGGGAGACGGCCTTGCCGACCGCCGAGACGGTCTGGAACAGGGCCCGGAACGTCTCCTGGGCCTGCGGGGTCGCGGTGACCTTGGCGGCCGTCGCGGCCAGCTCCGAAAGGACCTGAAGCGCTCCGCCTCCGGCGTCGGCCGCCGCGCCCAGGACGTTGCCCAGGGTCTTACCGACGTTGGCCAGGGCGCCGCCGAATTGCTTGGCCACGCCCACGGCCGTTTCGATGCCGCGTTGCATGGCGCCGGACTTGAACGACGCGTCCCACTTGGCCCGGACGCGGTCCAGGCCCTGGCCCATGGAGGCGGTCATCCGCTCCCAGGCCGGGGCCGCTGCCGCGCCCAGCTGGGCCAGTCCCTGGAGGACCGTTGCGGGAAGGCCCCGCATGTTCTGAAGGCCCCGGGTTGCCCCGCTCAGGGCTTTGCCCAGCGTGCCGTCCTGGGCCAGGGTCCGCGCAGTTCCAGCGGCGTCCTTGGCCATGGCGTTAAGCGCGGACGCGGTGCCGGTGAGCTGGGTTTTCAGGACCGGCAGGACGGAGTTCGCCGTCTTGGTGAGCGTGTCGCCCAGGCCCTGGAACAGCGCCCCTTGGACGGAACGTTTCACCTCGCCCCAGGCAGGGGCCAGCGCCTTGGCCTGGGTGACGAAATCCTGGGCGGCGGGGGCTAGTTTGGCCATGGCGTCCGCGTCGCCCGACAGGGCATCGGAGACGCCGGACATGCCGACCTTGAGAGCGACGCCAGCCGAGGCCAGGGCCAGGACGGCCGGGGCCGCCACTCCGGCGGCCGGGGCCATGGCCGCGATGGACGAGGCCAGGCCCGCCACGGCCGGGACGCTGGAGGCCATCGTGGCGAGCTTCCCGACAGACCCCACCAGGGACAGCACCTTGCGAGCAGCCCCGCCCGAGCCGTCCCCGAGAGAGGTCACGTCCCGGGCCAGGTTGGCCAGGCGATCCCGGTCCACGTCCACGCGGGCCGGAATGGTCAGCGGGGGCGTGATGTGCGCCAGCTCTCGGCGGAGCCGGGCTATCTCGCGTTCGTTGACCTCCAGGCGGACACCGAGACCGGCGTTCGCGCCCTGGAGACGTTCGCGGAGCGTGGAGCGGAAGCGGGACAGGTCCGGGTCGACGTTGACTCGGACCCGGGCCCGTACCCGTGCGAGCTGGGCATTCAGCCGCTCCCGAAACCCGGTCAGGTCCGGGACGGCCTGGACCTGGACGCGGGCCCGACGCTCGATGCGGTCTAGGTACCGCTGGAGACTGGTGGCGAAATTCGACGTGTCGGGAAGGACACGGATCGAGATTCGCCCACGCTCCTGGCCTCCCGGCCCGGCCATGAACTACCCCCTGGGTGCAATGGGCTTGGCCAAGGGGTGCGTGGACAGGTCAAGGCGTGGGCGCTCGTGCTTGTCCGCCTTGACCTGTGGAACGTTGACGGGAACCGGTTCCCGCTTGAGTCGTCCGCCGGATACGCGGACGTTGTTGGCGTCGGCATAGCGCACGGCGTTGAGGAGCTGGGCCAGAAGATGCGTCTGCACCGTCCAGCCCCGGTGTTCGGGCCCGCCGGCCAACGAGGCGGCCAGGGCGGAGTCCGGTGGTAGGTGCTCGGTGAGCTGCCAGGCCCGGCGGGGCGCGAGGGTGCCCCTCCACACGTCGGCCAGATCCAGGCCGTAGAACCGTTGGAGGTCTGCCCGCAGAGCCCCGCCGTGCCCGTCGGCTATCAGCTGTCCGAGCGCGGAGCTTCCCCCACCTGGGTCTCCTCCTGCCACTCACCAACGGCCCGGACGAACACGGCCAGCGGCCAGTCCTCCATCTCCGCCTTCAGCGCGGCGGGGTCGTCGGCCACCAGGAGGAGAAGGTCACGGATCTGCGGGACCAGTTCCTCCAGCTCCTCCGCGCCGGTCTCCCCGAAGCGCGCCAGGATGGCCCGCGCAGCCTTCAGGCCGTCGTCGGGAAGCATCAGGATGTTGCGGAGATGGACCGTCTTCCCGGCCCGCGTCTCCACCGGCAGAGCCGTGAACTCCGCCGCTGCTTCCGCCATCATGTCCGCGCAAGAAAGTGCCAAGGTGGTGTCCCTAAAGTTGTCGGTGGTGTGGTCCGTTGGAAATGCGGCTCCGCCCGCCCGGGGACCGTCGGGGCGGGAGCCGGTTACGGAGCGCTCAGCCGACGCTCTACGCAACGTGAGGGTGTTACTCGCCGCCGTGGACCGGCGGAGGCTCCGGGGCCGCGATCTGGGCCCACTCGCCAATCGCATTGCCGATCAGGCTGGAGCCCAGGAACGTGCCCTTGATCGGGAAGGACACGAAGTCATCCGCCGCCAGGCCCACAGCGTCCGAACCCAGGAGGGAGACGCGCGGATGCCACAGCGGCAGGTAGTTGGTCCCGTCCACCAGGACCACCAACAGGGCCTTGGTCTGCGGCCGGGGCCGGGCCGGGATACGGAACGACTTGTCCGCCTGGACGGCCGCCGGGCCCGCACCGAAATAGAGCTGGTACGTCAGGGCCGTGGCCTGGATGGACTTGATGGTGACGGAGTACGTCACGTCCGGCGTGGTCGCCCGCAGCTTGGCGTTCTGCCACGACCCCTTGACCTCGGGATCGTCACCGTCCCGGCCGAACTCCGGCAGGTCGTCAAGGCTGGTGTGGCCGATGGACTCCCAGCCGTTGCCCGGGGCCAGCGGGTCCTTAATATCGGTGGGCTTGGCCGTGTCCGGGTCTGCGATGTAGATGTAGCCGCCCGCCGCGACGAACGCGGCGTCGTCAATCAGAGCCAAAGGGGCTGTCCTCCAGGGATAGGTCGGATGGGCCGCGCGGTCACGCGGTAGGTGGCCTGGAACCGGAAGAGGTCCGGCCCGGCCGCCGGTTCACCGGTCCGGATCTCCGCCGGGCCGGTCACGTCTTCAAAACGGCTCAAGTAGCCGTCAGGGCCCTGCCATTGCTTCAGGCACGCGTCCGCCAGGGCGACCCGTACGACGCGGGCCAGGCGGGAGGCTTCCCGCCGGTCCGTGGCTGCGCACTGCACGTCGATCAGCGCCACGTCGATGCCGAGGGGATTGGAGGAGCCGCCCGGTACCCGGCGAGCCACGACCAGCGGGAGCCCGTCGGACCAGTCCTCGGGCCAGCCCACCCGCACGGTGGCCCCCTCCAGGCCGTGACGGAGAGCGTCGACCACCAAGGCGTCCACATCAGGGAGGACCGGCCTCATAGGCCCGCCTCAATCGCGTGAATGCCCGGCACCCAGCGGCCGTTGGGCGCCATGTGTCCGTAGTTGATGGCGAACACCGCCGGGTCCTCCAAGGTCACCGTGGAGTCCGTCCGGTTGGTGCGGACCCTGGTGTGGGCGGCCAGGGCTCCGGAGTGCCGGTGCGCCTCGACCACCGCCCGCACACGGTCCGCCCGGTGCTCCAGCTCGTCCGCCACGGCTTCCCGGACGCCGGGCAGGTGGGCCACGATGCTGTCCAGGTTGGGCTTCACCTCTGCCACGTCATCCCCGCTTCCGGATCGTCGCTACGTCGTGTGCCAGGCGCCGGGAGCCGCCGAAGTGCTGGGGCTCACCGACCACGGCCCACACGTGCCCGGCCCACTCGATGCGGGACCAGGGCCCGGCCGGGAGGGCGCGGGCGTACACGCGGTACTCGGTGCCGGTCAGGTATCCCGGCTCTCCGCTTTCGTCGGTGGTGGCCGGGAGGACGCGGGCCCGGATCGTCACCGGCTGGCCGGGGCCCGGTTTGGTGCCGCCGTACCCGTCGTCCACCTCCATCGTGGGGTAGACCGTGAGCAGGTCCGGGCCGGAGTCCAGGAGGCTCACAGCGAACCCCCCAGGGACTCCACGGAAACGGCGAAGATGCCGGAGGCGCCGACGGCCGCGCGGATCAACCGGGCTTCACCGTCGGTGAGGCCGGCGCCGACGGGCAGTGATGCCGGAAGCTGGTACTGGTAGGCGCCTTGCAGCTCCGACCGGTACCCCTCCGGGTTTCTCACCCGCCGCTCCGCAGCCGCCAGCGTGACGGCCACCGCGATGGCCGGGGCCTTGGCCGGGTCGGGCCAGGCATCCCCGTACGCCCGCACGGTGGCGGAGGCATCCGATAGAGCCGCCTCCGCCTGCGCCCGCTCCTCCCCGACCAGTTCGCGGCCCAGACGCTGTTCCAGGGCCGCCACGTCCGCCAGGGGCTTCACGCGGGCCCCTACTTGTCCACCGGAGGCTTTGACGCGGTGGGCATGTCCAGCTTCACCGCGCGCACCAGGCGCTTGGCCGGGTTCTTGCCTCCGCCCACCGGGTCCGTCATGACGTTGTACCCGGCGTAGACGTTCAGGATGGAGCGGTCGCGCAGCTTGGCCGCGTCGTAGTCGCGCACCCACCGCATGGCCAGCCCGTTGTAGGACTGGCTGGAGCCGCTGGTGACACCGGCTGGGATGGCCGGGGCCCGAGTGGCCAGGACGAACGCGGAGGGGATGAAGCCGTACGCGGCACGAGGGTTGATCGCATTCGACACCACCAGGTCGAACCCGGCCAGGCGACCGACGGTCGCAGCACGGAGCGCCGAGTCCGAACCGGACTGGGACACGTCCGCGATGCGGCTGGACTTCAGAAGTGCCGTTTCCACGTCCGCGCCGATCAGGAGGGTACGGCCCTCCTGGGGAACGTTCGCCTTGTTCAGGGCCGCGCGGGCATCAATTAGGCCCTTCCACGGGTCGTCCTCGTCCAGCGTGACCGCGCTGCTGTAGGTGGCGGTCTCGATCATGTTCGCCACACCGGTGTCAATGGCCTTGGCCACGGCGTTGACCTGAGGCTGGAGGACTTGAGACGCGAAGTCCCGGATATCCAGCGTCAGTTCCTCGTCCGTGATCGCCACGGCACTGTAGATGTCCTTGTTCAGCGTGACGGTGGTGGAGTCTTCCGCCAGCTCGTCCAGGACGATGTCCGAAGACCGGTCGTTACGCCACTCGTACTCGCGGGCCTCAAGCTGGGCCGGAATCCGGATGGTCACGGTGTCGTTCTTGGCGCCGGTGAAGTCGAACCCGCCGTTCGTCCACACCAGACGCGACAGGACCATTTCCCGCTCAAGGAGACCCAGCGCGGTCGCTGCGATCTTCTCGGACTTCAGAAAGCTGTTAGCCATGTGCTCCGCTCAGGGCAGGGCCCCGGCCAGCACACAGCACAACCAAGGGCCTTGGACATGAACCCTTGGTTTTGGTGCTGCTTGGAAATTGCCTACCGGCGGGCGCGCGGGATGCTGGCGGCCAGCTCTCCCGGATCGCTGGGGGCGGTCGTGACCGACGGGTCGAGGCCGCCCCGGCCCACGCCGTCCCCACGGTTGTGGAACAGCTCCGCCAGTGCCTTGGCGTCCGCCTCGCGGGCGTCGTCGTCCTCGCCGGAGATCCGGGCGGCCAGAGCATCCGGAAGGTTGTACTTCCGGGCCAGGCGCTCCCGCTGGAGTTCCGTCTCCAGCTCTGCCGCGCGGTCCGCCACCGCCTGGTACTCCTCGGGGGTCTTGGCCGCCTTCAGGGCCTCTGCCGTCTCCCGGGCCTTGGTGCGGTACTTCGCCGCTTCCGCTCGTACGGCCTTCAGCTCCGTGCGGAGGGCGTCGGCGTCCAGCTCCTGGCCGTCGCCCTGCTCCTCCGACTGCGGAGGCTGCGTAACCGACGCCACGGCGGCCTCCTGGCCGTCGTCCCGGCCCTCTGCTTCCGAAGTTGCATCGGTGGGGTTGTCTACCATGCGTCATGCCTCCAAGGTCATTAGTGATAAAGCGAGGGCCGCTGCCATAGCAGCAGTCGCCTTCCTCTTCGATCCGCCGGTCGTTCGAGCAAGGCGCTCACTCGGCTGAACTGCACACCTTCCTATGGGATTTGACCAACGAGACAGCTTTCCGAGGCTACGCTGTCAGCATGGATTGGTCGCACTTCTTCGCAGGGGCGAGCCTCGTCGTCACCGCCCTACCTCCTCTTATTCAACTGTGCCGAAAATGGATAGACAGAGAGACCAAAATTCGGCACATTGAAGACGCTTTTGGCCGACGCAGAACAAAAAACGGAGACTCGCCCTACGGGGGGCCGCGTGCCTGAACAGAAGGTCCGCCCCCGCCCAATCAACGTAGCCGATATCAGCAGCGCCGGTATCGCAACTCTCATGGTCACCATCGGATTTAACCTCGGATCGAGCACCTGGCCAGGCAAGATCTGTATATGGTCAGCACCATGGCTTGTGTTGTGCCTACCACCTATCATCGCCGCTTTTCTCAGTACCCTTGATGACAGGCTCAAGCACTGGCAGTGGAAGGGACATCGAAAGCGACTCAAGGCGCTACACGATCAAACAACCGACAAAGAGGTCCGTCGCGAAATAATGGCTGCAATCAACATGGCCGACAAGGAACTCTCGGCCCGGCTCGTCGAAGGCATGCGTGGGATCCACGCGGAAGAACAAGCCAATACCTGACCGGTCAGAACTACCACTACAACATGCCCGTCAGGATTGGCTCGCGTATCGTTGCGCATCAATGTGGCGCCGCCAGGCTCTCCGGGCCTCCGCGCCCGTCATTCCGCGGGTGACCTCCTGCCATTCGCGGTCGAACCGCTTGGCGTCGTCGGTCATGAAGTCGTTCCGGCGGAACACCGGGACCGTCTGGCAGTGGCACCCGTTGTGGTAGCGGGTCAGGTCCTCCAGCGCGACAGGGGGCCGCCGGTTCGCGCGGGCCCGCCAGTCCGGGGAGCCCTTCGGCTTACGTCGCCCGCCACCGGCCGCCGTGGCCCGGCTGGTGTAGATCGCTCCCCGGCTGGCGAGCATGGCGCAGAACGCACACGGGTTGCCGTCAGTCACGCGGGCCCAACCGACGGCCCGCCGGTCCCGCTTCGACGCCCGGTCGATCAGGTCCCGTCCGGCCCGCAAGGTCTCGCGGTCTGCTGCTCCGGCCGAGGTGCGGCCCGCCGTCTGTGACGCGTCCTCCAGTTCCTGGAGGAACCCGGCATCGTCCAGCCTGCCGCGCGCCTGGTCGGTGGCCGCCTGGGCCACGTCCTGGCGCAGCTTGGCCGGGCCCTGGGAGACGAGGGATGCCACGGCCGCCCGGTCGTGGGCGTCCTCGGGTTCGTCGGGCCAGTCGAAGCCGTCCAGCCGGATTCCCTCGCCGTCGTCTGGCTCGGGCGTGCGGATCGTGCCCGTCTGCTGGGCCCAGTCCTCCCGCAGTTCTCCCAGGGTCGTGGTCTCGCCCACGTGCTCCCCGGACAGAGGCGGGAGGGTGTGGCCGGTCTCCAGGGCCCGGTAGAGGCGATAGAACGCCGCCGCCTGGCTCCGGGACCGGTGCCGCTCCCCTCGAACCAGGGCCAGCATCCAGGCCAGCCACGCCGAACCGCTCTCCTCCAGGGAGTGGGGGTTCACGCGCGACCACTGGGCCAGACACTGGGCGGAGACGCCCGCACCGATGCGGGCCTGTGCCCGCCAGTGCTCATCGAGGAGGGCCGCCGTTGCTCTACTCACCGTCACCGCCGGCCAAGCGCTCCGTACCCGGCGCCGGGGCCACGGCCGACGCCATTGCGTCCGCCATGCGTAGGCCGGGGTCGTCGGCCTCCTGGATCTGCGCCCACTCCTCCACATCCCGCGCCGTGACGCCGGGAATGCGCGACCACATGGCGCGGGCCGGAACGTTGAGCATGGTCACGGCCTTGCCCAGGGCATCCACCGTCTGGGCCAGGGAGCGGCTTTCCGCGTCCTTCCACAGGACTTCAGCGCGGGCATCCGGCTCCGCGCCCACGACCGTGGCACACAGGAACAGGACCAGTTCCCAGGACTCCCCCATGGCGTGCTTGTACTCATCCACCGCGCGGGAGAGCGCGGACTCAGCAGCCGCCAGGGCCTCCGCGCTCAGGTTGACCATGGAGCCCAGGAGGTAATGCGGCGGGGTCTGGGAGAGCGCGGCCAGGTGCTTGGTCGCCAGCTCGATGGCGTCCAGGAACCCTGAAAGCGGCGTTTCGTCCAGCTGAGAGAACTTGGTGTCCGGGTCCGGTGCGACCAGGAAGCGCGACGCGTCGGCCTGGATCGGGATTACCTGCGGGCGCCCGTTGGCGTCGTAAAGGATCTCCCCGGTATCCGGGTCACGCCGGAATTCCGGCGCCATGCCGCTGATCGTTCGCACCTTGAACGACCCGAACGTCTGCGAAACCAGCAGGTCAAACACCGTTTGATTGACCCGGTCCTGGATCGGGATCATGGGCTCCACCACGCCCGTGACACGGCCCTCCAGGTCGATGTCCGGCGCGAACCGCACGACCGGGCAGACGTCCATGCCGTGGCGTCGGGACGCCAGCATCTTCGGGCCGCCTTTCCCGCCCACCAGGAGGTCATAGACGTGGGTGGCGTCGTACAGCCACGCCCGCGCCTCCACGCCTTCCGCATCGGGGACGGTCTCCACCTGGAGCCCCCACAGCGGAAGCGCATCGGCCGCCGGGTCCTCGTACGAGGCATACAGCAGCCGCGGGGACACGCCCCGGATCACTGGCCGGGCCGGGTCCGCCGGGTCCGGCAGGACCGTGGCGAACGCCTGGCCGTAGGTGAGTGCGGCCCGGTGGACGGGGGTCTGGCGGGCGTCCATGCGGTTGTCCTGCCAGGCCCGCCACTCCGCCGGAGTCTCCTCCGGAGCGCCCCCGTCCGGGCCCGTGCTCCGCCGGTAGCCGTCCACGGCCATGGCCTGACTCGGAGTCTTCACCAGGAGCGGCAGCCAATTGGAAATGGCCCGCCTGGCCAGGAGCTTGTATTCCTCGGTGGCGCTGCGGGGGATGTACGGCCCGTCATGCTCGCCACGCATGTACCGGTCTATTCGGTCCAGCCGCTCACGATCCGCGCGCAGCCGGGAGAACCCCAGCTCCGCCCGCCCTACGGGGGAGGAATTCGTCTGTGCCAAAACGCTGCGCCACTCCTAGAAAAAGAAGACGGCCCCCGATCGTTCGGAGGGCCGCGTCCTGCCGGATTCGATGAGTCGATGTCGCGCCAGGTCAGCCAGCAGCGTGGCCGCGTACGCGTCGACCTTGTGCGCGGACTCTCTGTTGGGCTTGCCGAAGGACAGGCCGTAACGGTTGGGCCGGCGCCGGGTGTTCAGGACGTGCCGACGCAGCGTGCGCCCCAGGGGAAGCGTTTCCCCTGGGTGCCGGACGTGGCCGTCCTCCACAGCTGCCACCAGCCGTTCATTGGCCAGGGTCAGTTCCTGGAGGCCGCCGCGCATGTCCCGGCCCACCGCCGATTGCGGGGATGCTTTGATCACCAGGCGGTCCCGGTAGTCCTCCGACCACGCATCCACGTAGCTCTCCCAGAGCGCTACGTCCGCGTGGAACGCCTGAACGTCGTAGCGCTCCATGGCGTTACGGACCGCGCCGTCCACGGCCTGGCGGTCCACCTCCCAGCCGTCCCCGGCCGGGCCGTCGGGCCGCTCCCACACGCCCAGGGGGACGATCAGGCGATCCCGGACGCGCATCGCTATGAGGCAAGTTGCGTCATCGGATTTGCCGCCGTCGAACCCGAGGGTTACCGCGTCGCCATCCTCCAGGCGGTCATCCACCGCGCAGTTATCCCAGTCCTCCGGACTGATCAACTGGTCTTCAGCCGTCACCAGTTGGTTCAGGAACATGCGCTGGGACCGGCTCCGGGGCATGTGGCCGGAGTAGACGGTGGAGACGATCCACTCCACATCCAGCCAGTCCGCGTCACCACGGGCCGCGAGGATGCCGGCCCGGAGCTGGTCCGGGTCCGCCAGGTCCACGGGCGGGGACTCCACGGAGTCGTAGTACAGCCCGGAATCCCGGCTCTTGCCCTCCGCGAACTTCGACCAGGCGTGGCAAGTCTGTTCCGCCACGGACTCCTCACCCGGAAGGGGAGCATTCGTGATCTCCATGGTCCGGGCGCCGCCGCCCCGGGACTTGCCGACGTTGCCCGCGATGGTCATCGCCATTTCGTGGCCACCGTTGGACGAGATCCAGTGATGGGTCTCGTTCATCACCACGAAGGTGGACCGGCCGCCCTCCAGGGCACGCGGCGAACTGGTCACCGCCTCGATAACGCCCCCCGCACGGGAGTAGATGATCTCCTTGCCCAGGTCGACGCCGTATTCCGCGATGCACTCCGCAGAGAACATCCCGGGGAACAGGCGCATCGTGTTGCGGGTCTGGTCCTTGCTGACCGCGCAGACCTGGACCCACGGAGCCGGATGTGGAACCGCTATCGGGGTGCCGTCTTCCCGCCAGCCGCCGAAACGGCACGGGCCGACGAACTCCACGGCACACAGGGCCGCCAGGAACGGGTCCTTCCCCCAGCCCTTCAGGCGCCGGATGGTGCCCTGCCGCCGCGTGAACTCCCCAGCGTCGTTGATCTCGAACCAGCGGAGCACGATCCGGACCTGTTCCGGGGTGAACCGCCAGGGCTGGCCCGCGTCCGGACCGTCTGGCTGAAGGAGGTAGCGGGAGGTCCACAGGAGCACGTCCCAGCCCAGGGTCCTCGTCGGGTCCGGCACGGTGTCCGGCCACGTACGGACCGGTTCAAGCGTCTGGGCTGGCAAGGCGTCGCCTCCCCTCGGAATCAGGGAGTGACACCACTCCAATTACTGCTGTGCTGCGGCCTTCCGGTACGTCTCCATGAGCGTCACGCGGGCGGCTTCCGCCGGGTCCTCCCCGCCGGCCTCCCGCTCCAGCTCCACGCGGGCCCGCCGTCGGGAACCTTCCGTGGTGAGTAGGTCCGTCATCGCGGACATGACGCTCTGGAATAGCTGGGCGGAGAATTTGGACTGGCTCAGGTTTCGGCTCATGGCCTCCGCCACGTACACCGCCGTGAGCCAATCCGACTGCTCGTAGAACTGGGCCTGGCCGGAGTCCTTCAGGGACTGGAACCACCGCTTCGCGATGGGGTGCCAGTCGCCGGATGCCCGCGGGACCGTCGGGGCCTTCCCGGCCTCCGCCTTCACCAAGGCCGGACCGTCCGACACGTTGCGCCTGCGGCGCTGGCCGCTTCGTTTCGGGATAGGGCCCGACATGGTGACACCTCCAACACACGTGAACGCCGAACCGTGCACCCACGCGCCCCACCCGTGCCTGCGGACGGCAAATCCAGAGAAAAGGGAGCGCGAAGCTCAAAAACGGCGGAGGCCGTTTGCCCTGATTTGGTGCTATATGTCGACCATTCGCCAGGGTTCGCCAGGGTACGCCAGGTGTTCGCCCACTCCCGCACCCGTGTCAGATGTGCATCACATCGTCCGGAGGAGACCCAAAGTGCCCACACGTCAAACACCCCAGCAGGACACAAACCCGAAGTTCGAACTTCGTTGGGGAGGGCTCCACGTGAGCATTCAACGCATCCCAGCATGGCTACTCACCCTGGCGAGCACGGCAGCCGGTAGCGGCATCGCCTGGTGGACCACCCGGTGAAGCAGGACAGGCGGGCTTACCGGCCGCTTCCGCGAGTCCGGCCCGCACGGCCCACCGGGGCTACGTGTTCGCCGACCAGTACCCCTGACGACCCCGGAACCCGTACAGAATCCGAGCCGCTATCACGCTTCGGTCTTTCTCTCGATGCGGCGGGGGCCACCTCCACTCCCCAGGAGCCGCACTGGCCAGTCCGACGGCCGCCGGAGCCGCGAGTCGCTGTGCGTCTAGGGCGAGGGCACCATCCCAATAGGCATGGGGAACCTCCGAACAGCAAAGCGGGGGATCGATACTGCACACCTCACACGAGGGACAGAAGGCATGCGGACCCGCGGCATGGGCAGTGCGCTTATACCGCAATCCTCCTACGCGAATGGATGATTCATGCGTCGCATCGCTACCTTCAGTGTGAAGAAGATCAGCACTCAGCGCTCACTCGGCCTCTCCATCATTCTCGGCGCCTGCGTACTCGCCGGCGCGAGCGTCATCCCCGTGCATGCGGCCGCTCCCGAGGAGCCCATCATCGTGAAGGGGCCGGCAGCTCAACGGGACCGTAATGATTGGGACGAGAGCATCGCCAAGTGCCCCTCAGGAACTCGCGTTGTCGGCGGTGGCTACGAGGTAAACCAGTCGGCACACACACGACTGCCCCGCACTGCCATCGTGAACATCACAGCCAACCACCCGCTGGCTGACGGAAGCGGCTGGAGGATCGCCGCCGAAGACGGCGACGTGGGCTCGTACGCCATGTGCGCCAAGCCGTAGCCAGCCAGGAGACCGCACCGCCCACGCCCTGGCGGCACCCTAACGAGCGGAGTACCCATGGGCGGTGCAGTCCCCACGCTCCCCTACCTCAAATCCCCCGGGTGCCGCCCCTCCGGCCTCCGCCTGCTCACCCGCCTCCGCTTGGCCGCCACGCCCTCCGCACTGGACTTCCGCGCATGATGCCAACGGCACAGCGCCTGAAGGTTCGCCAGGTCGTGATCATCGCCGGGGACGATGTGGTCCACGTCCGTGGCTGATGCTGTACACCGCGCCCCCGTGTCCCGCAGGACGGCCACGCACTGGAAGCCGTCCCGCTTCAACACAGACAGGCGCCGGACCGGCCAATCTGATGGCAGTCGGAGTCGCCGATCACTACCTGTCCAAGGCAAGGACACACCCTTCCCACGCCTTTCGGACCCTGGGTCCCTGTTGCTCGTAGTGCGCTTTTGTGTGGCCAGGGATCATCACATCGGGCGGTTTCACGCATACCCACGTGCACCAGCGGGAAACGAGCACGGCGACTAGAAGAGCTAAATTCACAGGAGATCCCATGCTTACCGGTGACACCTTCTCCTCCTCGACGTTCGCCATCGAGCTCGGCAAGTTCCAAGTCGAAACAGTCCAGGATGTATCCGGCCTGACACTCGGACAGGACGTGGTCGAGGTCCGCCAGGTCAGCTCGACCGGCGAGCTCATCGTCCGCAAGCAGCCCGGAGCACGAAACGCGGGCGAGATCACCATTACTCGCGGCATGGACAAGAGCACTGCATTCACGGAATGGATCAAGACCACCCTTGATAACGCAGACCTCGACTCCGCCCGCCAGAACATCACCATCGCTCTGAAGGACGCACAGAAGCGGACCGTACGTCGCATCCACCTCACGAACGCATGGGCTTCCAGCTGGGAAGGCCCATCGCTTGGCACTGAAAGCACAGGCCCAGCAACCGAGAAGGTGACCATCACTTACGACGACGTCACCGTCGAATAACCTCTTAGAGCGGCTGGGGCTTCGCCCTGACAGCCACCACACCCTGTAAGCAGTCCCGGCCGGAATCGAACCGGCGCCCATCCGATCGGCAATCGGACGCTCTACCGCTGAGCTACGAGACCACGGCTCAACTCCCGCGCGTCATCCCGGAGGAGAGAACGGGGCGCATGGGAGGAGCCACGGCGGAGGACCGCCCCCACCTCCACGTCCAACGCTGGAGAGTGGAGCCATGCCCCGCCTTCATATGCATTAACTGGGGGACGTGACAGGACGTTAAGAGGGCTCGTCCCCGCGCCCGCTGCATGGGGCGGAAAGACTGCCCTCCGCTCCTTCTTTCTTATGCGCGGGTATAAGAAAGAAGGACTCCAGGACAGTTTTCCCGCCCCGAAGCCCTCCACTTAGTCACTCTCCGCTCAGCCGGCACTAGCTCAACGTGAGAGGGAGCCGAGTTCTCGGCGAGGCCGACTCCCTCAACGTGACGTGCCTCTCAGTTGGTGCTCACTCCTGCTGCGGCTTCTCCGCCCAACGGATGACTACGCGGTCGCGCGTATTCGCATTACGGCCTCGACCTACGGCCTTGGCGATCCTCACAGAGTCGATGAACAATCCCAGGAACTCGCGGCATTCCTCTAGCCCCCAGTCGGACCAGGGCGTCCCCTCACCGATGGGATCCCCACTGAGGGACGTCCACTCTGCTGGGATCTCAATCGCGGCCCCCGCCGCTCCGTCCAGTTCCGCCAGCCGCTCTGCTGTGCGCCCTTCATGAGCAGTCAGCCGTTCCACGGACTCCCGGAACATCTTGCTGCCTACCTCACCTGCGTACAGCCCCTCTTGGCGGTCCTGGTAGATGGTGCGGAGGGCGTCCCGTACATGCTCCAGCTCAGCACGCGTTGCCGCACGATCCGCTTCGCGCTGCGACGTGTCCCGCTGGTGAGCGAACCTGCGGGCCGCCTCCGCCAGCCACTCCCTGTCGTCCTCGTCGGACGGGTCCATGGCCGTGAGCCGTGCCCATACTCGGCGGGCCACTTCGTCGTCCGCGTCCACCATGCTGATGACCAAACCGCCATGACCGGGCACTACTCCGCCCGCACGGTTGCACTTGTAGTAGAGCTTCCCGGAGCGCTTATCGCTGACCATGACCGAGCCGCATACGTCACAGAAGAGGAGGCCGTGGCCCGCCAGGAGCGTCGGTACCCGACGCCCGGAACGAACGACCGTCCTGGTCCGACCGTCCAGCACGTCCTGGAGCTTCCACCACTCGTCATCCGGGATGATCGCTTCGTGCGACTCCACGGGGCGGCCCTCGTCGTCACGCAGGATCACACGCTTCCCGGCTGTACCAGGGACCACTTTCCCATCCACGTCCGTGGTCCTTTCCTTGCGCCCCTGCCACTCCATGGCGTATCCCGCCAGGCGGGGGTCCCGGAGGATGCGGAGGACCGTGGAGGAGGTCCAGCCCGGCCGCTCGGCCGCTTCGGAGGACCCCGCACGGCCCCGCCGAGCCGCAATCCGCTTGACCCCGGCTTCTCCAAGGCCGGTCGTCTTCGTGGGCACGCCCGCCTCGTTCAGGCGCTTGGCCACGGCGGACGCGGTGAGCCCGTCGCTCACCCATGCCGACATGTCCCGCACCACCGGGGCCTCCAAGGGATCCGGGACAAGACGGGTGACTGTCAGCTTGTCCCGGGTCTCCCGCTCCGACCTGAAGCCGAAAGGAGCGACGCCGGAGACATGGCTCCCGGCGCGACGGAGGGTGTCCTTCGTGGACGTGATGTAGGCGGACTTCAGGTCCGACTCCTGCTGGGCCAGCCCGGCGATGATGGCCAGAATGCCGACGCCCACGGGAGTAGAAGTGTCCAGGTAAGGCTCCTCGACCGAGACCAGCCGGACGCCGTACCGCTCAAGCTCATCGATGATCTTCATCGCCTCAAGGGCTCCCCGCCGGGTGAGCCGGGAGAGGGAGAAGACCACGACAGCATCCACGTGGCCGGCACGAACGGCGGCCATCATCTCCTCGAAGCCGGGACGGTGCACCCTGGGGTCCCAGCCCGATTTCCCCACGTCCTCGAAGTGTCCGGCATCGTCCCAGCCCTTGGAGGCTATGAGTGACGAGCACCGATCCCGCTGGGCAAGGGGAGATCCTTGGGAGTCGTCCTCCCGGCGCTTGGACTGACGTATGTAGGAGACTGCACGCACATGGTCCAGATTAGGACGCCAGCCCGGCGTCCGTTTTGTGAGAGGTGTCATGTGCCTAGCGTGGTAAAGATCAACGTGCTGAACGTCCCTGCCGAACAGCGGGAAACCCTCGAAAAGCGCTTCGCCTCCCGTGCGCACGCGGTGGAGAGCTCGGACGGCTTCGAATGGTTCGAGCTCCTCCGCCCGGTCGAAGGCACCGACGACTACCTGGTGTACACGCGGTGGCGTGACGAGGAGTCGTTCCAGGCGTGGATGGAGGGGCCCATGAAGGCCGCTCACCAGGGCGGCGGTGACCGGCCGAAGCCCGCCGCCAGCGGTTCCACCCTGTGGTCGTTCGAGGTGGTACAGCAGGCCGAGCCGAAGACCGCCTAGCGTCAGAAGGCGACGCCAGTGATGCGCCCCGATCGTTTCGTCGAGATCGGGGCGCATCAGTGTGTATCGCGCTCACTCCGGGCAGCGACGGAAGGGTCTCTCGCGTGACGATCCCTATGGGCCGTTAGGCCCTAACCGCGAGCGACTTTGCGGATGGAGTCCTGATCATGAACGAGAAAGATCAGGAAGCCGGGAGCCGGCCACGCCCACCTTTACCACCACACACACCACCGACACATGTATGCGTGAGAGCTCGCCACACCATCACGGCTGGAGTTCCCGGACATGACGGCCCGCACGCACAATGCGTTGCGGAACCGACTCGGCCCTCGATGACAATGGCGCCATGACCGACGCCGTCGCGCCCCCGCTTGCCTGGACCGTCTCCCCCGAACCCGTCGACTCCCCCGATGCCTGGGAGCTGTTGCGCGAGTACTACACCGAGGTCGCGGGCCGCTACTACGCGCTGCACGAGGACCGTCGCGCCACGCCAGAGGAGATCGCGGAGGGCCTGGCGCAGTATCCCGATGTCCATCTGGCGCCTCCGCACGGTGTGTTGCTGGTGGCCCGGCACGGTGGTGCGGCGGCCGGCTGTGCCGGAGTGCGGCTGCTGGACGAGCGGACCGCGGAACTCAAGCAGGTCTTCGTACGGGCCCGCCACCGCGGCCGGGGCGGCGCGGACGCGCTGCTCACGGCCGCCGAGTCGGCCGCGGCGCGGATGGGGGCCGAGCGGATCCGGCTGGACACCCGGCTGGATCTGGTGGAGGCGATTGCGTTCTACCGGCGGCATGGGTTCGCCGAGATCCCGCCGTATCACGACGGCATCTATGCCGAGATCTTCTTCGAGAAACGGCTGAGCCGGTGAGGGGTTGAGGGGGTACGGGGAGAGGCGAAGGGGCGGGTGCGCACGCCCGTGCCCCGCGGCGGGGGGGCCGCCCCCCCGCCGCGGGGCGGGTGCGCACGCCCGTGCCCCGCGGCGGGGGGGCGGCCCCCCCGCCGCGTCACCCCGGCGGCCGCGAGACCCCGCGCGGTGTGCGCGGTACGGTCTGGCGGGCGTCGCCGTCGTGGGGTTCCTCGCCGTCCGAGCCGCACAGCTCCGCCGTCAGCTCACGGACGAGTTCGGTCAGGTCGGTGGGGCGGTCCTTGGTCCACCAGTCGCCCAGCAGCTGTGCCAGCGACTCCTGGCGGGCGGTCGAGAGGCGAGCGGCCGCATCGCGTCCGAGGTCGGTGAGCAACAGCATCAGGCCCTCGCGCTCGGCCAGTTGGCGCTCCTCGACCTGGCGGATGGCCTCGGTGACCACGCCGAGCGGCACATTGGTGCGTTCGGCCAGCAGCGCCGCCTCCACCGATCCGTACCGGTAGATGCGCAGCACCAGCCAGGCGGCGGCCGGTTTGAGGTCGAGGCCGGCCCGCGCGGTGATCTTCTCGTAGATGTGCTTACGGCCCTCCGCGCTGCCCAGTTTGGACAGCGCGCGGGCGCATTCGTCGCGCGAGGAGCGCTCGACGGGGTTGGAGGAGAGCACCTCGCTGGTCTCGGGGGCGGTCACGCTGCGGCGCAGCGGCTCCTCCTTGAGGAACCACGCCAGGGCGAAGGCCAGGAGGACGACCGGGACGGCGTAGAGGAAGACATCGGTGATCGAGCGGGAATAGGCGTCCAGGACCCGGGCCACCACCGCGGGCGGGAGCCGATGGACGGTGCGCGGGTCCTGCGCGATCGTCGACGGGGTGACACCGGGCGGCAGTTGCGCACCGGTGAGGGCACGGACGATCCGCGGACCGAGGGCGTTGGTGAAGATCGTCCCGAAGATGGAGACGCCGAAGGAGGCCCCGATGGAACGGAAGAAGGTGGCTCCGGAGGTGGCCACGCCGAGGTCCTGGTAGGGCACGGCGTTCTGCACGATGAGCACCAGGACCTGCATGACCAGGCCGAGGCCGAAGCCGAACACGAAGAAGTAGCCGCTCATTTCGACGACGCTGCTGGCCGGGGTGAGCTGGTGGAGAAGCAGCAGGCCGAGGGTCACCACGGCGGTGCCCAGGACCGGGAAGACCTTGTAGCGGCCGGTGCGGGAGACGATCTGCCCGGAGGCGGTCGACGAGATCAGCATGCCGAGCACCATGGGCAGCATGTGCACACCGGACATCGTCGGGCTGACCCCCTGCACGACCTGGAGGAACGTCGGCAGATAGGTCATCGAACCGAACATCGCGAAGCCGATGACGAAGCCGATGACGGCGCAGAGGGTGAAGGTGCGCAGGGTGAACAGGCGCAACGGGAGGACGGGTTCGGCGGCCCTGCGCTCCACCAGGACGAAGGCGCCGAGCAGGAGGACGCCCAGTATGCCGAACCCCTCGACCTGCCAGGAGCCCCAGGGGTAACTCACGCCGCCGAGCGAGGTCATCAGCACGAAGCAGGTGGCGACGCCGGCGATCAGGGCGGTGCCCAGATAGTCGATCCGGTGCTTGGTACGGCGGCGCGGAATGTGCAGGACGGCGGCGATGACGGCCAGGGCGACGATGCCGACGGGGAGGTTGATGTAGAAGACCCAGCGCCAGCTGAGGTGGTCGACGAACAGCCCGCCCAGCAGCGGCCCCAGGACGCTGGTACCGCCGAAGACGGCGCCGAACAGGCCCTGGTACTTGCCGCGTTCCCGGGGCGGTACGAGATCGCCGACGATCGCCATCGACAGCACGATCAGACCGCCACCGCCCAGTCCCTGGAGCGCCCGGAAGGCGATCAGCTCGCCCATGGTGCGGGCGATCCCGCACAGCACCGAACCGATCAGGAAGATCACGATCGCGGTCTGGAACAGCTTCTTGCGGCCGTACTGGTCGCCGAGCTTGCCCCACAGCGGCGTGGCGGCCGTCGAGGCCAGGAGGTAAGCGGTGACCACCCAGGACAGATGGTCCAGGCCGCCCAGATCGCTGACGATGGTGGGCAGCGCGGTGGCGACGATGGTCTGGTCGAGTGCCGCGATCAGCATGCCGAGCAACAGGGCGCCGATCGCGACGAGGACCGCCCGCTGGGACCGGCCCTCGCCGGGTATGGCCGACGCGCGGGTGTCGTGCGCCATGAGCGTCTCCCTCGGTCCGAGGCGGTCCGCCCCTGGTGGACCGCCCTTCGCGTTCCTTCCATCGTGGTGGGTTCCGCCCGATATGGCCCGCCGAGCGGCAGCCCCGGGGCTGGGCCCACGGCCCCGGGGCTGTACGGCCCCCCGGCGGACACCCGTCGGACGTCCTGCGGATGCCCCGTCGATGTCCCGCGGATGCCCCCAGTTCCTGTGCAGACCCGTGCGGGCTCTGGATAATCGCTGCCGGTTCGAGGGCTCGAAGGCTGGATGGCTCCCAGGAGGCGACCGTTCGTGACCGTACAGACCTGCCCGCACTGCCGTGCCCCGGTACGCGGCGACGGACGGCCGAACTGCCTGTGTGCGGCGGTCGACGCGGAGGACTTCGATCCGCTGCGCATCCGGCCGTATGTGTCGCTGCCGGGGACCGAGGAGGACGAGGACGACGAGGCGTACGGGGCGGCGGACGGGTCCTTAGGGGGCGCCCGTTCAAACACCCCCTGGGGCGACCGCTCAGGCGCCCCCTCGGGCGACCGCTCAGACGCCCCCGTAGGCGACACCGCGGCGGCACCCCCCGCGCCCCTGAGGCCGCGCCGCCCCGGACCCACCTCCCGGACCGTCAGGATCTTCCACTCGGCCGACGTCTCCGCGGACGGCCCGGACCGCTCCTCCGGCCCCACCCGGGCCTCCGGCGGCGTCGGCCACGTCTCCGGCAGGCGTACGGGACGCGGGTGGCGCGCTACCAGGAGGCGTACGGGGTGACCGGCGACCCCACTGCCGTCTACGGGGCGCGGACGCGGGCTTCTCTGGAATCGCTGACCCAGGAGCCCCGGACCCGGAGTCGCCGACCCAGGAGCCACAGGGCCTGACAGCTGCTCTCACCAGGGCGGTTGTCGACAGCCGGGAGCGTTTTGTATCGTGTAGGAACAAAGTGGTTCCGCCCGCACTCCCTGACCGGCGGGCGGGACCGCTTGTGTTCTTTCCGCAGCTCCCGACCCGTCCGCCCGTAGCGCCCAGGAGCCCGTCGATGCCGGCCACCACCACGCTCACCGCCCGCGCCCTGCTGTTGGACATGGACAGCACGCTGGTGAACTCCGAGGCCGTCGTCGAGCGCTGCTGGCGCCGCTGGGCGGCCGAGCAGGGGCTGGACGCGGACGAGGTCCTCGCGGTCGTCCACGGGCGCCAGGGGTGGGCCACGATGGCCGCGCTGCTCCCGGACCGCCCGATGGAGCTCAACCTGGCGGACAACCGCCGCATACTCGCGCAGGAGACGGCCGACACGGACGGCGTGGTGCCGGTTCCCGGCGCCCCCGCCTTCATGGCCGCGATAGCCCGGCTGCCGCACGCCCTGGTGACCTCCGCCAACGGCCCGCTCGCCGACGCCCGGATGGGCGCCGCCGGGCTGCCCATGCCGTCCGTACGGATCACCGCGGAGAACGTGAGCGCCAGCAAGCCCGACCCCGAGGGCTTCCTCAAGGGGGCCGCCGAACTGGGTCACCGCCCCGAGGACTGCGTGGTCTTCGAGGACTCCGAGGCGGGCATCCTGGCCGGGCGCGCGGCGGGGATGCGCGTCCTCGGCGTCGGCGACCGCGCCGCCGCGTTCGCACCCACCGCCCACGTCCGCGACCTCACCCAGATCCGCGTCGAGGCGCTACCGGACGGCCTCATCGCGCTGCACATCGCGGCCTGAGACGCGACGCGGCGGCCCGAGCGGCCCCCGGGCCCCCGCCCGGCCCCGCCTCAGCCCGTGGCCGCCTCGTACAGGCTGATCCCCGCCAACAGGGCCATCACCCCGGCCGCCACCTTGGTGATCAGCTTCAGCGGTACGTACTTCATCAGCGTGCGGCCGCCCAGAATGCCCAGGCCCGCCACCGCCCACAGCGCCAGCACGGCGCCGACGCCGACCGAGAGCGGGTCGTCGTAACGGGCGGCGAGGTTGGCGGTCATGATCTGCGTCAGATCGCCGAACTCGGCCACCAGGATCATCGTGAAGCCCGCCCCGGAAACCTTCCAGAAGCTCTGGTCGGCGGGCGCCGTCACCTCGTCCTCCCCGTCGTCCTTCTTGAACAGCAGGACGGCGGCGCCCGCCAGGAAGAGCACCCCGACGACCGCCTGGACGGCGCGGTGCGGGAGCAGGGCGAGCGCGCTGCCCGCGGCGATGGCCAGCGCGACATGCACCAGGAAGGCGGCGGCGACTCCGACGAAGACGTAGGAGGGCCGGTACCGGGTGCCGAGCATGAGGCCGGCGAGCGCGGTTTTGTCGGGCAGTTCGGCAAGGAAGACGACGCCGAACACGACGGCGGCGACGGTGAAGCTGAACACGGAGTGGAACCTCGATCGGTAGGGCCGCACCAAAGAGGCCCGGGGAAGGGGTCGCTTCGGCACGGCAGCGTCGAACACTGCGGCCGAAGGTCTCGCTGGGCGTGTCACACGCCTCCGGGCGCCGGCTCACGACGTCACCGCGCGAAGTGCGCTCCACCAGGGGCGGTGGTCAGGTGACGGGTGGGCAGTATGTCGACGGTCCGGCAGAGAGCTACTCCCCTTCTGCTGTCCGCAAGGGTACGCGGTGGATCCATCCCCGCGCGACCAGCTCCAGCACCACCGCACACGCCGCGGCCTGCACCGCGAGCAGCGCGACCAGCACGAACAGCTGGACCGCACCGGCCTGTACGGGCGAGGCGCCGCCCAGCAGCATCCCGACGAAGGCACCGGGGAGTGTGACCAGTCCCACGGTCCTGGTCTGATCCAGCCCCGGCAGCAGCGCATCGGACGCGGCCGGGCGGGCCACCTCCATCCGCGCCTCCCGGTCCAGCAGCCCCAGCGCCAGCCCCGCCTCGAACTCCCCGCGCCGTATCTCCAGCTCGTCCAGCGCGCGCCGCCCGCCGAGCACGGTGGCCGTGAGCGCGCCGCCGATGAGGATGCCGGTGACGGGGATGAGGGTGAGGCCGCGGGGTGGGAGGAGGCCGGTGAGCAGCAGGAGGGCGATGACCGGGGCGACCCCGACGGCGATCGGTACGGCGGCCCACCACCAGGTGCGGTTCTGGGTGATCCGGCGGCCCGCGGTCCGTGCCGCCACCGCGAACATCAGCATGAGGAAGCACAGCAGCCAGGGCAGCGCCCGCACCACCCAGCCGATGAGGTACGAGACGGCGGCCAGCTGGGCGGCGGCGCGCAGCCCGGCGAGCGCGATGGCCCGGGAGTGACCCAGGCGCGCCACGGCGGCGACGGCCACGGCGGCCGCCAGCAGGACGGCGAGGACGACCCCGAGGGTGGCGTTGACCGGCAGCAGCACGCGCTCACTCTAGGAGGGCGGGTGCGGGCGCGTGCCGACCGGACTGCTCCGACCCACTCATGGCGGTCCGTCAGCGGGGCGACAGGGGCCCGGCGAAACGGCTGCCGCCGGAGGTCTCGTACCGCTGCCGCTACGTCCGGATGTGGGTGGGGGTGAAGCATGTGTCCGGCTTGGCTGCGGACGCCGCGGAGAAGCGCGGGCGCGGCGCCACCGGGGCGGCGGGTGTCTTGGGGGTTTCCGAGGGCTTTCGGCCGCCCTCGCGCAGCTTGCCGGGGAACGCGGTGATGTGGGCGATCGGGCCCCCGTAGGCCGGCAGTCACGGGGCCGACGGCCCCTGGGATCACGTGAATTCCTTTGGGTGCCCCGGGTGCTGGGCCGCGGGGGTGTGCGGTGATGATAGGCGGCACGTTCCGCCCGCCCCCCAGGGAGAGCCCCTCTTGGCAGCCGACCTCATCGCCGACCGCCCCGCCCGGCCCGCCCTCGCTCTCGTCGGCGCCGGGCCGCGCGGGACGAGTGTGCTGGAGCGGATCTGCGCCTCCGCCGCCGAACTGGCCCCGGGCGCCCACCTGACCGTCCATGTCATCGACCCCGCGCCGCCCGGGGCCGGTCGGGTCTGGCGTACGGCCCAGTCGCCCGAGCTGCTGATGAACACGGTCGCCTCGCAGGTCACTTTGTTCACCGACGAGAGCGTGGAGTGCGCCGGGCCGATCCGCCCGGGGCCGAGCCTGCACGCCTGGGAGGGCTGCGACGTCGGCCCGGACGACTATCCGGGGCGGGCGCTGTACGGGCGCTATCTGGAGTGGTTCCACGAGCGGGTGGTGCGCACCGCTCCCCCGGAGGTGACGGTCGTGCCGCACCGGGCCCGTGCGGTGCGGCTGGCGGAGGCGCCCGATGGCTCGCAGTCGCTCCACCTGGACGACGGCCGGGCGCTGCACGGTCTGGGCGCGGTGGTGCTCGCCCAGGGGCATCTGCCGGCCGCGCCCGCCCCGGAGCAGCAGCGGCTGGCCGACTACGCCGCCGCGCACGGGCTGCACTACCTCCCGCCCGCCAATCCCGCCGATCTCACCGAGGATCTGGCGGCGCTGCCCCCGTGCCGCCCCGTCCTGCTGCGCGGCCTCGGGCTGAACTTCTTCGATCACATGGCACTGCTGACCACGGGCCGCGGGGGACGGTTCGTCCGCGGCGCGGACGGCGCGCTCGCCTACCGGGCCTCCGGGCACGAGCCCCGGCTGTACGCGGGGTCCCGGCGCGGCGTGCCGTACCACGCCCGCGGTGACAACGCGAAGGGCGCGCACGGGCGCCATCTGCCGCTGCTGCTCACCCCCGAGGTGATCGCCGCCTTCCGTAAACGGGCCGACTCCGGTGAACAGCCCGACTTCCTGGGGGAGGTGTGGCCCCTGGTGGCCAAGGAGGTGGAGTCGGTCTACTACGAGGCGCTGCTGCGCCGCGCTCCTGGAGGCGCCGCGCTGCGGGAGCGGTTCCGTACGCGCTTCCTGGGCAGCGCGCACCGCAGCCCGCAGGAGGCCGCCGTCCTCGACGCGTTCGGGATCGCGCCCGCCGAGCGCTGGTGCTGGGACCGGATCTCCCGCCCGTGCGGGGACCGCCGGTTCGCCGACCGTGCCGCCTTCCGCGACTGGCTGCTGGCGCGGCTGCGGGAGGACGTCGCGAACGCGCGACAGGGCAACGTCGCGGGCCCGGTGAAGGCGGCGCTGGACGTGCTGCGGGATCTGCGCAACGAGCTGCGGCAGATCGTCGACCACGGGGGTCTTCGGGGCGCCTCCCGCCGCGACCACCTGGACGGCTGGTACACCCCGCTCAACGCCTTCTTGTCCATCGGGCCGCCGCGGCGCCGTATAGAGGAGATGGCCGCGCTCCTGGAGGCGGGGGTGCTGGAGGTGGTCGGGCCCCGGATGGAGGTCGGCCTGGGCGCTCCCGGTGGCCGCGGGGCGGGCTTCACGGCGTCGTCGCGGGCCGTTCCGGGCGCCGCGGTGACGGCGGGCGCCCTGATAGAGGCGCGGCTGCCGGAGCCTGATCTGCGGCGCACCGGGGACGAGTTGCTGGCCCGCCTGCTGGCCGACGGAGGCTGCCGGCCGCACACGGTGGACGGCTACGAGACCGGCGGCCTGGATGTGTCGCCCAGCCCGTACCACCTCATCGAGGCCGACGGCCGCCGCCACCCGCGGCGCTTCGCGGTCGGGGTGCCGACGGAGGGGGTGCACTGGGTGACGGCGGCGGGGGCGCGGCCCGGAGTGGGGTCGGTGACGCTCTCCGATACGGACGCGGTGGCGCGGGCCGCGCTCCGGGTGGCGGCGCGGGCCGGGCGCCGAAACGTTCCCGCCGTCGCCGACCCGCCAGATGTTGAACTTGCAAGTACTGTTTAGGCACCCCTAACCTATACCTCCAACGGTTACCTCGTCCCCACCGTAGGAGACTTGACATGTCCGCTCCCCTCGCGTCGTTCACTCAGAGAGCGACCCCGCACGTCCTCGCGCTGTTCCGCGTCGTCGTCGGGCTGCTCTTCGCCTGCCACGGCGCGTCGGCGCTGTTCGGCGTCCTCGGCGGCGCCATGGGCACCGGCCACTCCGTCCCCACCGGCGCCTGGCCGGCCTGGTACGCCGCGGTCATCCAGCTCGCCGGCGGCATCCTGGTGCTGGTCGGCCTGAGCACCCGCGCGGCGGCGGTCGTCAGCTCCGGCTCGATGGCCTACGCCTACTTCTCGGTCCACCAGGGCACCGCGCTGTGGCCGCTGCAGAACGGCGGCGAGCCGTCGGTGATGTTCTGCTGGGCCTTCCTGCTGATCGCCTTCATAGGCCCCGGCGCCTGGTCGCTCGACCGCCTCTTCTTCGGCGACCGCCAGGCCGCGCAGGCACCCGCCGCGAAGCCCGAGCCGAGCGCCGTCTGACACACCCCGTCCGGGCCCCGGGCCCGGCAGCCTCCGGCCCGTACGGCGCGCAGCACGGCGCCGTACGGGCCGTTGTCGTCATCGGCCCCCCGTCGGTCGCCGACGCGCCCCGCGCACCTCGCCCGCCCCAGCTCAGAGGCCCCAAAAGGCCAGGCGTACGCTGTATGGCGCTAGAGCCGCCCCTGCCGCACGAAGCGACGTCGCGGCGGGGTCCGGACCGGGAGTGGCACGTTGTGGGAAGACTTGGGGCCGCTCAGCGGCACCCCCTGGGTGTACGCGATCGTCAGCCTCTCCATCGTCCTTGACGTCTTCGTGCCGATCCTGCCCAGCGGCGTCCTGGTGGTCGCCGCGGCCACCACGGCCGCGGGCGCCGGCACCGCCGCCGATGCGGTCGACTCCGTACGGACCGGCACCGCGGTCCACGGCGGGACCCACCATGTGGCCGCGATGGTCTCCCTGGTGCTGTGCGCGGCCACCGCCTCGGTGCTGGGCGATATGGTCGCCTACCGCCTCGCCTGGCGCGGCGGCGACCGCTTCGACCGGGCCCTCGCCCGCTCCCGCCGCCTGGCCGCCGCGCAGGAACGTCTCGGCGCGGCGCTCTCCCGCGGGGGCGGCGGCATCGTCGTCCTGGCCCGCTTCGCTCCCGCCGGGCGCTCCGTGGTCAGCCTCGGGGCGGGCGTCGCCCACCGTACGGTCCGCGAGTTCCTGCCCTGGTCGGCGCTGGCCGGGCTGGCCTGGGCCGCGTACAGCGTGAGCCTGGGCTACTTCGGCGGCCGGTGGCTGGGCACGTCCTGGGTGAGCACCGCGGTCCCGGTGCTCGCCCTCTTCGCGGCGGGGTCGGCGGCGCTGTTCCTCATACGGCGGCCGGAGCGGCGGCCGGCCCACTGACGGGGCGCGCCCCGGGGCCGCGGAGGAGTGGCTCCGGCGGGCGGAAAACGCCTGGCTCGTTGTCAGACCTGGCTGCGACGATTGCGGGTATGAGCATTCCGAACGTTTCGAGCGATCCGAACGGCAACTGGCGTCCGCGGCCCGAGACCGCCGCGGACACAGCGGCCGTCCGCCAGGTCCATCTCGCCGCGTTCGGCACCGCCGAGGAAGCGGACCTCGTCGACGCGCTGCGCCGCGATCCGCGGGCCTGGCTGCCCGGTCTGTCGTATGTCGCCGACGCCCCGGACGGCACGCCCGCCGCCCATGCCCTGCTGACGCGCTGTTACGTCGACGAGGTCCCGGCCGTGGCGCTCGCCCCGTGCGCGGTACTGCCCGGGTATCAAAAGAGCGGCGCGGGCAGTGCCGTCATCCGGGCGCTGCTGGCGGCCGCGCGGGCGGCCGGTGAGCGCACCGCGCTCGTGCTCGGCCACCCGCCGTACTACCCGCGCTTCGGCTTCGTACCGGCCGCGTCCCGCTATGGCATCCGGCCCCCGCAGCCATGGCCGGACGACGCCTTCCTGGCGCTGTCCCTGGACGACTCCATACCGCCGCGGGGCACGGTCCGTTACCCGGCGGCCTTCGGCATCGACTGAGCGGGGCGGGGCCGCGGTCCCCGCTGCTCCGGCGGCTCCGGGACGACCGCGATCGGGCATGCGGCGTGCAGCAGTACGGCGTGCGCCACGGGGCCCAGCCGACGGCGCCGGCCGACCACGACCAGATCGCTGTCCCGGGACGCCGCCACCAACTGCCCGGCGGCATCCGCGTTCCGCAGCTCCACCTCGACGTCGGCCTCCGGGTAGCGCGCGCGGTACGGGGCGAGGGCGTCGGCCAGCCGCGCATCGAGCGCGCGCTCGTACTCCCGCTGCGTGGCCGCATGCACCGCTCCCTCTGCGACGACGGGCGGCACCCGCTCGGGCCAGGCATAGCCGGAGACGATCTTCAGGCGCGCACCGCGTCGGCTCGCCTCGGCCAGCGCGAAGCCGACCGCACCGGGCTCCCCGGCGGACGCGTCCAGGCCCAGCGTCACCTGCGGGACGTCCGGCGGCAGGCGCTCGCCGTCCTCGTCGCACCGGGTGCCGGCCCGGTCCGGGCGGGGCACGACCACGACCGGGCAGGCAGACCGGTCGGCACAGGCCAGGCCGTTGGAGCCGAGCAGCAGAGCGGCGAAGCCGCCGCGGCCGCGCGAGCCGAGGACGAGCAGATGCGCCCCGTCACCGAGCGTGGGCAGCTGGGAGCCGGTCAGCCCGCTGAGGCTGCGGAACTCCGCCTCCGGCAGGCTCCTGGCCAACGGCTGGGCCCGCAGCTCGTCCAGCACCGGATCCCCGGTGGCGTCGTCGGCGGCGACCTGGTGCGCGGTGACGTACGGCCAGACATGCACCACCTGGAGCGTCACGGACCGCAGCCGCGCCGCCTCCGCGGCCCACCGCAGCGCCCGCTCGCCGTCCACCGAGCCGTCCACCGCAACGACGACCGGGAGGCTCCCGCTGTCCGCCATACACGCCCCTGTGCGTCGGCCCCCGCGATGCCACCCCCTGCGATGCCGCCCAACCCCTCCCTCCTCCCCCGCGCCCCTCCCGTCTCCATCCTGCGCCCGCCCGCATGCGGACGACAGCGGACGGGGTTCCGGCCCGGCAGGGAGTCCGACACGGAGTAAAGTCGACCGTCACCCTCCTCCCCCTCCGCAGGGAGGAGCCCGCACCACTCACCCCACGAGGCACATTCCGGTGAACACTCCGACGGTCGTCGAATGGATCGAGGCCGACGAGCCCCGCTCCGCCCGTTGGCGTTCCGAGAACGGCTCCCCGCCGCCCCGCCGGATCGTCCTCGCCGACGACCGCACCCGTGCCGACGACGCCTACACACTCGTCTGCGAGGGCACCGCCCTGCTGTGGCGCGGCGATTTCCACAACGCCCGGCAGCTGCTGACGGCGCTGGCCCGCCGTATCGACCGCCGGCCCCGCAAGAAGCTGCCCGCCGATGTCACCCAGGCGTTCCATCTCCACCGTGCCGCCCAGAACCAGCGCGCCCGCATCCTGGGCATGCTGCTGATCCCGCTCGACGCGTCCTACACGGTCCCGCTGCACCGCGCGCCCGATGTCCGCGAGGCGTGCACCAGGGCGTACGGGCCGCCGTCGGCACCGGACGCCGCGGGGGCCCCGCCCGGCGACTCCCTGCTCTCGCTGCGCGAACTGCTCGCCCTGATCGGCGCCAACGAATGGCGCCGCAAGGGCGTCGAGATCCCGGCCCTGGGCGGCGACCGGATCCATCCCCACTACGGCGTCTTCTCACCGGCCCGCGGCGAATACGTGGACCTGGTCGCCGAGGCGCCGCTGCCCGGCCCGGAGCTGGCGTTCGACATCGGCACCGGCACCGGCGTCCTGGCCTGTGTACTGGCACGGCGCGGGGTGCGGCGGATCGTGGCCACCGACCAGGACCCCCGCGCGCTGGCGTGCGCCCGCGAGAACACCGAACGCCTCGGCGTCGCCGGCCAGGTGGAGGTCGTCGAGGCCGACCTCTTCCCCGCCGGACGCGCCCCCCTGGTCGTCTGCAATCCCCCGTGGGTTCCCGCCAAACCGACCTCCCCGGTGGAGCGCGCGGTCTACGACCCGGGCAACCGGATGCTGCGCGGCTTCCTGGACGGCCTGGCGGACCATCTGACACCGGACGGCGAGGGCTGGCTGATCCTCTCCGACCTGGCCGAACACCTCGGCCTGCGCCCCCGCGCCGAACTCCTCGACGCGTTCGCCCGCGGCGGCCTCACCGTCCTCGACCGCCTCGACATCACCCCCCGCCACCCCCGCGCCCGCGACACCTCCGACCCGCTCCATGTGGCCCGCGCGGCAGAGGTCACGTCGCTGTGGCGGCTGGGGGCGAGGGGTTGACGCCGTAAGGCGTTCTCAGCCCGGAGCCCGCAGCCCCGCGCAGGCGTTGCGCAGATAGCGGCGCCAGTCCCCGGCGTCATGACGGATCACCGCGGCCAGCCCGCAGACGATCATCACCACATCACCGACCTCGGCGTCCGTCCGCACGGTGCCCTCCTCCTTGCCGCGGGCGAGGAGTTGGGCGGCGATGGTCTCGGCCCGCGCCCGCCCTTCCCCGACCGGTTCGGCCGATCCGAACGCCGCCTCGATGGACGCGGACAGCCCTCGTTCGGCGCTGAGCACCTCCCCGATGTGTTCGAGGTAGGCGGCCAGCCCGTCGGATGCCTCGGCGCGCGGCAGGCAGGACGTGCGCCCGAACTCGACGATCTCCGCCTGCCGTTGCTCCCCCACGGCGGCGATCAGGGCCGCCCGGTTCGGGAAGTGCCGGTAGACCGTGCCGACGCCCACCCCGGCCGCGCGGGCCACCTCGGGCATCTGCGCCTCGTCGCCGCGCGCACGGAACACCTCGCGGGCGGCGTCGAGCACAAGGCTGCGGTTGCGCTCGGCATCGGCGCGCGGTCTGCGCTGCGGCGCGGGGGAGGTCGAGGAGGCTGCCACGCCGTCGATGCTACTGCTACGCTGAAGAAACGGAATCGGATTCCGTTTCCGCTACAGCTACAGCTACAGCTACAGCTTTCCCTCCTGCTCTTTCGCACGTCGTCCCATGTCCGACTCCGGAGAGGACCAGCGATCACCATGTCCGAGAGCGCCGAGAAATCCGAGAAGCCTGAGAAATCCGAGAAGACAGCGCGGCCGAGGCCGTCCGCGGAGCGCTTTTTCGTGTTGCCGGCCGGCGCACGACGACCGGGGCGGGTCCCCCTCCCGCCGGGTTTCGCCGTCAAGGCCCGTACGCACGACACCGAGGGCCGGCTCTCCGTCCTGGAGACCCGGCTCGACATCGACATCCCGCCGCACATCCACCACGAGGCCGACGAATTCCTCTACATCCTGGAGGGCGAGATGGAGGTCGACCTCGACGGCGAGACCCACCGGCTGACGCCCGGTATGTGCGTCCTGCTGCCGCACGGCATACCCCACGCCCTGCGCAACGCCTCCCGGCCGCCCGCCCGGTGCCTGCAGATCTCGTCACCGGGAGGCTGGGAGCAGTTCGTGGAGGACATGTTCGAAGCCGGTCCGGTGGTCATGACGGACGGGCACCCCGACCTCGACCGCCTCAACGAGATCGGCGCCGCACACGGGATGGAATACCGGCGCTGAATCCCGCCCCGGCGACCCGCCGTCCATCGGGCACCATGGACGCACCATGGACACCCCGTACCTGCTGTCCCGCGCCCGCCGGCTCGCCGCCGCCGCGCACCCCGGCCGCCGCCGGTTGCTCGGCATCGCGGGCCCGCCCGGCGCCGGCAAGTCCACCCTCGCCGCCCATCTGGTGGCGGAGCTCGCCGGACAGGCCGTACTGGTCCCGATGGACGGCTTCCATCTCGCCGGGGCCGAGCTGCGCCGCCTGGGCCGGATCGACCGCAAGGGCGCACCCGACACCTTCGATCCCGCCGGATATGCGGCGCTGCTGGCCCGGTTGCGCGAGCCGGAACCGGGCACCGACGTCTACGCCCCGGCCTTCGACCGCCGTATCGAGGAGCCGGTCGCCGGCAGCATCCCCGTACCGCCCCAGGTCCCCCTCGTCGTGACCGAGGGCAACTACCTCCTCCTCGACTCCGCGCCGTGGAGCCGGATCCGGGGCCTGCTCGACGAGGTGTGGTACGTCGATCTGGACGCCCGCGACCGCATCCCGCGGCTGATCGACCGTCACACCCGCTTCGGCCGCCCGCGCGCCGACGCCGAACGCTTCGTCCACGCCTCGGACGAGGCCAACGCCCGCACCGTGGCGGCGACCCGCCACCGCGCCGATCTCGTCGTCACCTTCGCCCCCGAAGAGGCCCCTCTGCCGCCGAATGCAGCGAATTGAGCATTTCCGGCACCTGGTGGACGGCCCGGACGTTGCACCGGTGGACCCCGACGCCGAGGACCGCCGCACCGCCCCGCCCGCCGCCGACCGCCCCGCAAGGACGTACCCGCGATGACCCACCCCTTCGCCGCCTGGACCGAGATCGACAACGGCCTGGTGCCGGTCGAGGACGGCGAGTTGTTCTACGAGACGGCCGGCGACGGCCCCGCGGTGGTGCTGCTGCACGGCGGCATGCTCGACCAGCACATGTGGGACGAGCAGTTCTCCTGGCTGGCGGGGTCGGGCCACCGCGTCATCCGCTACGACTTCCGCGGCCACGGCCTGTCCTCGACGGTGTCCGGGGACTGGGCAAACCACGACGATCTGTGCGCCCTGCTGGACGCGCTCGACGTCCCGAGCGCCGTCCTCGTCGGCCTCTCGCACGGCGCCCGGGTCGCCCTGGACACCGCCCTCGCCCACCCGGAGCGGGTCGGCGCGCTGGCCCTGGCCTCCCCCGGTGTCAGCGGCCGCGCCTTCACCGATCCGTTCGTCCTCGAGCACATCAAGGGCCAGGTGGCGGCGATCGGCGCGCCGGACGGCGACGGTATGGAGCGCTTCGTGGAGCACTTCCTGCGGATGTGGGTGGACGGCCCGCACCGCCGCCCCTGCGATGTCCACCCCGGACTGCGCGAGCGGATCCGCGCCTCGGCCGCGGCCAATGCCGAGGCGCACGCCGAGGGCATGGGCGCCGGGATGCCGCTGGAGGTCGGTGCGGCCGACCGGCTGTCCGAGATACGGGTGCCGACGGTGGTGTTCGACGGCGACCTCGACAGCGGGGACATCGCCGCCAATGCGCATGCCCTCGCCCTCGCCGTCCCCGGGGCCCACCGGGTCCGGATACCGGGCGCCGCCCACATGGTCAACCTGGAGAACGCCGCCGTCTTCGACCAGGCACTGCGGACGTTCCTCTCCGCGGTCGACGGCCATCGGTCATCGGACATCGCCAGATAGAGTGACCCTGCCGTGGTGTTCGGGAAGACCGGTGACGGACCCAGTGGGTCCCAGGCCGGAGCGGCCCTCGCCACTGTGATCGGGGAGTTTCCGTCCCTTTCCGTATGCGCGGCCCCGCGGATACGGCGCCACTGACCGCAGCCTGCGGCCGGGAAGGCGGGGGCGGACGCGCAGACCCGTAAGCCAGGAGACCGGCCACGGCATCTCACGAACTGATCCACGAGGTGCTGGAGCGTGACCGCCGGATGGCTCTGTCCACCGATACATCAACCACCCCTGCCCCCGCCGCGTTCCGCTGGCGCCGGCAGGACACCGTCCGTACCGCGGGCCTGATGGCCGTCATAGCCGGACTGCACGTCGTCGCCTTCGGCGTGCTCTTCCTGCTGGTCGTGCCCCGCCACTACACCGTCGGCAGCCAGGTCTTCGGCGTCGGGCTCGGCATCACCGCGTACACCCTGGGCATGCGGCACGCCTTCGACGCCGACCACATCGCGGCCATCGACAACACCACCCGCAAGCTGATGGCCGACGGCAAACGGCCGGTCTCGGTCGGCTTCTGGTTCGCCCTCGGCCACTCCAGCGTGGTCGTGCTGATGGCGGCCCTGGTGGCGGGCGGCGCCCAGCTCGCCGGCATCCTGCTCAACGACTCCTCCCGTACGCACCAGATCCTGGGCACGGTCGGCACCACGGTCTCGGGAACGTTCCTCTACCTCATCGCCGCGCTCAACCTCATCGCGCTGACCGGGATCTGGCGGGTCTTCCGCGGTATGCGCGACGGCCGGTACGACGAGGCCGAGCTGGAGCAACGGCTCGATGCGCGCGGCTTCATGAACCGCATCCTGGGACGCCTCACCCGCTCGATATCGCGCCCCGGCCAGATGTACCCGCTGGGCTTCCTCTTCGGGATCGGCTTCGACACCGCGACCGAGGTGACCTTGATGGTGATGGCGGGCAGCGGCGCCGCGGCCGGGCTGCCCTGGTACGCCATCGTGTGCCTGCCGCTGCTGTTCGCGGCCGGAATGAGCCTCTTCGACACCCTCGACGGCACCTTCATGAACTTCGCCTACCAGTGGGCGTTCTCCAACCCGGTGCGCAAGGTCTACTACAACCTCACCATCACCGGCCTGTCGATCGCCGTCGCCTTCTTCATCGGCACGATCGAGCTGGTGACCGTGCTGCACGACAAACTCGGCCTCGACGACCCGCTGACCGGCTGGATCTCCGGACTCGACCTCGACAACGTCGGCTTCCTCATCGTCGGCCTGTTCGTGGTGGTGTGGGCCGCGGCCCTGGCGTACTGGCGTCTGGCCGGCGTGGAGAAGCGGTGGGCGGCGCGGGGGTCTTCGGCGGAGGGGCAGGGGTAGGGGTAGGGGTAGGGGTAGGGGTAGGGGTAGGGCCTGTCCCGGGGGTCGTCGTGAGCCGCCCGCGACGACCCACCGGACAGGGCCGGCCCGGCGGACAGGACCGGCCCGGCCGGGGGCATTCGGCCCGTCAGGTGGCCGAGCCGGCCGCCGCGCCGGTCATCAGGTCGGGACCCCAGCGCTTGAGCTCCGCCGCGAGATCGAGCGGTCGCAGGCGGGGCGCCTCGTCCGGACCGGGCCACTCCTCCCGCGGCACCCGCCACATCACCTCGAACTCGTTGCCGTCCGGGTCCTTGGCGTACAGGGACTTGGAGACGAGATGATCGCTGGCACCCACCAGGGCGCCGCGAGCCGCCAGCCGGTCCTGGGCCGCGGCGAGTTCGCCGAGCGTGCCGACCTCCCAGGCCAGGTGGTAGAGCCCGGCCCGGCCCGCCTCGGGCCCCGGCGCGTCCGGCCCCACCGCGAACAGCCCCAGATCGTGGTCGTTGAGCGAGCCGGGAGCGCTGAGGAAGGCGGCGCGCCCCGGTATCTCGACGTCCAGCGTCAGCCCGAGGGCTTCGGTGTAAAAAGCGACGGACCGGTCCACGTCGCGGATGTACAGCACCGCGTGATTGAGACGTCGTACGGACAAGACCTTCTCCTCAACTCCCGGCCGCCGCGCCCTCGGGGCACCGCGGATCATGTGGTTCTCTGCACTTGCGCCTTGATACGCACTGCTGCCGAACGGACTGCTTCCGTAGGAGCTCCTTCCGGACGGGCTCCTTGCGGACGGGCTTCTCCGTACGGGCTCCTTCCGTACGACCTGCTCCCATGGGAGCTACTTCCGAAGCAGCAGCACGCCCCCGGCAAGCACCACGGCGAGCACCAACGCGGCCGCTCCGTAGGCGAAGCGGTGGGCGCGCAGCGCGGGCACCAGGCGGTCGGCTGCGTACCGCCCGGGTCCGGTCAGTGCCAGGGCGGCCGCGCCCGCGGTCAGCAGCAGTTCGTACTCCACGCCCTTGGGCGCGAAGAACCCGCCGCCCCACTTCACGGCGAGCGCGTTGATCATCGTGCCCACGACCGCGGCGCCCGCGAGCGGGGTGAGCAGCCCGATCACCAGGCCGAGCCCGCCGAGCGTCTCGCTCAGCCCCGCCACCAGGGCCATCGACCTGCCCGACGGATAGCCGCTCATCGTGAAGAACTGTCCCGTCCCGTCCAGCCCGCCCCCGCCGAACCAGCCGAACAGCTTCTGCGCCCCGTGACCGGCCATGGTCAGCCCGAGCACGATGCGGAGAAGGAGCAGACCGGCGTCATGGCCGGACGAGGACGGGGCGCGGCGCATCTCGGTAGCGAGCCGGGGGACCTGGAGGGTGCTGTGGGGGGACGTCATGGTGAGCGCTCTTCCCGTGTCGAGACAGTTGTCGTGGTCGGGCGCCATCGCCGGGTGCCGTCTTCGGGCGGCTCCGCGAGGCGTGGACGATTTACTTGAAACTTCAAGTCAATGCGTTCGACGATACACAGCCGCCCCGAAACGGACAACCACCAGCAAGCCGAACAGCCCACCTCATGCGCACCCCCGGGGCCCGGCCCCCGGGCCCCGCCCCAGGCAGCCGGCACCCGGCATCCGGCATCCGGCATCCGGCATCCGGCATCCGGCATCCAGGCGACCGCCCACCTCACCCCGCAGGAACCGCCACCACCTGCGCCTCCGCCCGCCCGTAACCGCCCCACCGCACGCGCACCTCACCGGGCACCCGGCGCCCGAACGTCGCCGCCATCACGAACCGCACACCCTCACCGGGCCGGACCGTGGCATCCTCGGGCAGATTGCGCGCGACGCCCCCCAGACCGTCGGGGTCGACACGCACGCCGAACGCAGTGGCCGACCCCACATTCCGCAGCTCGAACCCGTACCGCCCGAGCCGCCCGACCTCCCAGCGCACCTCGCCCGGCCCACCGCCGCCCACCTCCGGCATCTCCACCATCTCCGGCAACTCCAGCGACGGCGCCCGCTCCCCCAGCAGCCGCAGCGCCGACGCCAGGGCCTCCTCCACCGCCCACGCCCGCCGCTCCGCCGCCTCCGCCTGCCGATGGCTGATCTCATTGGCCTCCCGACCGATCCGGGCCTGCCGCTGCGCATCCGTCCAGGCCCCGATCGAAATAAGCAGTGTGAGCGCTACGCCCGCACTTGTCCCGATATCTCCCGCTTGTATGCACGGACCATAACGAGCCACCGCCCCTCGAACGGCGAGCACGCGACACCGTGTGTGGCCGTCGACGACTGACGTCAGGCACGGGCCTCCAACCGCCGTCGGTGACCTGCACCGCGAAGGCCGTCGATTCCGCCGTCGCGACGCCGACATCGCGTAATGCCCTCCGGCCGTCCAGGGCGCTCTCTTCGGACGATCTGCCCGCCGACCGGAGGCAATCGCCCTAGACTCCAGGCTGCGCGGCACCGGCAACCAGGGGGAGAAGCACGATGTCTGCAGACGAATTCACCACGCAGTGGGTCCAGCTCGGCGAGGGAGCCGGTGACGGCCCGGAGGGGTACATCGCACGGCCGACCAGGCGCGAACCCGCTGGAGCCGTGATCGTCGCGGGAGAGATGTTCGGGGTTCCCGGGCATCTGCGGGACATCTGCGGCCGGTTCGCGGCGCACGGGTATACCGCGATCGCACCGGACTTCTACTGGCGTCACCAGCGGCGCTCGCAGTTCGGGTACGAGGAGCCGGAATACGGGCAGGCCATGACGCTGATGAAGGGGCTGCGCCGTGACGAGGCGCTGTCCGACGTCGCCGCTGCGCGGGTCACCGCTCAGCAGTACGCCGGCGGTGGCGGCACGGCGATCCTCGGGTTCAGCGTCGGCGGGCACATCGCCATGCTGGCGGCGACGGAGAGGCCCTTCGACCTGGTGGTCAACTACTACGGGGGGTGGCTGCTGGACGGTGGCATTCCCATGGCCGAGCCGCTGCCCCCGGTCGCCCGGAGTGAGGCCATTGCCGCCAACTCCGGCTTCGTACTGGGATTCTTCGGCGCGCATGACTTCGTCATGTCACTCGACGAGTGGCATCGCATCGGCAGCCACCTCGACGCCGCCGGCGTCGCCCACGAGCAGATCACCTACCCCGAGGCAGGCCACGGCTTCTTCAACGACGAACGCCCCGACTACTACGACGAAATGGCCGCCAAGGACGCCTGGCAACGGACGCTCGACGCGCTGGCACAGCACGTCCGATCCGACTGAACGCAGGTGCCCCCGCCTCCTCCTGAGCAGCGGAGGCGGGGCCATAGGCCACCTAGGCCACCTCGGCCACGTCTGGCGCCGGATCAGCATGGACTCCGGCCGACCACCGACGGGAAGTTCGTCCCGATCGGCAGGGTGAGGACCCCACGATCCGCACGCACCAACGGCGTTGGCTTGCCACGCCACACACCCTCACTTCTGACTCAGATCGCTCCACGCTCCCCCGGCGTTCCCTACGCTCGAAGTACCGGCGAAGTACGAAGACGCACCGAAAACTCACCGAAGACTCAAGGCCTCAAGATGCCGAACGCTACGAATGGAGGACCGATGAAATCCACCCTGATCCGTCTGGCGTCCCGCGCCGCATCCTTCCTGCTGCACGGACGGCGCCCCCGGTTCGACCACCCTGACTCCCACCGTGCCGCCCGGCCCGACCAACACGCGGACCTGATCAACCACTACCGCCCCTCTTCCCCCGGAGCGATCGGATCAGCACAGGGACTCCTGTGACCACACGCCCCTCAGCAGCCTCAGACCGCCACCCACATCCCTGAGCCACACGCCACTGCGCTGACGTCCCGACCGCGCGTGCCGGGACGTCAGCCATCAGCCGCCGCCTCACCGCCTGCCGCACCTCGTAAGACCGAGCTCATCGACGTCATCCGGATAGCGGATCCCGCCAGGCACCTCACCTCAAAAGACCTGGCCGGCGACGCTGTTGCGGTCTGGGAAAGGGACCAGGCCCAGCAGGTATGGGGGCTGATCCTGGACCTGCCAAGCAGCGAGCCGTACCGCTGCTTCCTCCCCGGCTGGGGAATCCGGGCCCACAGCACCGCTGAGCAACTCTTCGAGATCGCCTTCTGCTTCCGTTGCCACGGCGCCCGCATCTGGGCGTCGGACCTGCCTGCGGAACAGCGGCATCAGACCTTCGACGGGGAAAGCCCCGCAGCCCAGGAACTACTCCGCCGATTCCGCTCGAGCGTCCCGAACTGAACCCCGGCACGCAGTCGCGCCAATTGCACCGACGTCGTAGGGGCTCACATTCTTCGGCCGACTCTCACGAACGACGGCCAGCGGTGATGGGCCCAGATCCGCGAGATCCCTGGAGCCAACCAACCCGACTTGGGCTGACGATCGCCGCTACCGTCAGGGCGCTCCCCATCGACGGCTTCCGGAGACGCCCCCGACGGCACATCGAGCCAGCGGAGTAACGAAGCATGCGACCCGCGACCCGCGACCCGCATGCAGAACTCGCACCTACGAGCGGCTCTTACGGTACCGCTCATACGCCTTGAGGTATTCCGCTCCGGGCGGGGCGATTTTTACGTAGTCCTTCAGGCTGAACTGCCCCTCTTGCGTCCACCCTTCTTTGTCTTGGAGGACCTCTCCAGGCCAGCGCGCGGGATTTTTCGATTCGATATAACCCATATTGACCAGCCGGTCGAGCTCAAGCTTCATTGGCCCCAGGTTAACCCTGTCCATCATTACCGGCCCTTCGTCGACCAGCGCTTTCAATTTCTCGCGCTCGGGCTTCGTCAGTAGGCCGAAGATCGCTATCTGCAGATCACCCACTTCGCCCTTCACTTTCTCGACCGTGGCGGAGAGCCCCTTCGGACCGAGGCCAATAGCCTTGAACTCGTAGTCTTTGGCGATGAGCAAGGAGACGACGCAAACTCCAACGAGCAGCACAAGCATGACTATGATGACGTCATTGGAGTGGAAAACCGCCGCAAGGCTGGTTGCCAACACCATCAGCATTATGGCGAGAGCGCCGAACAACGCCTCTTCCGAGATTCCTTTTCCGCGAATACTGCAATGTCCACTCATTCGCAACACCCTCTTCGCTCACGGCCCGCGAAGAGAGTCGGACCCGATCCTTGCCAGCGCACGGCCCTCCAGATCCAGTATGCCTCTGGGGCAAGCCATACGGGCATGATCGACTCGACCCCGGCCCGCGCCGCAGACGGCGGCGTCGACGGCAGCCGCACTACACAGTTGCGTCACCGGGTACGAGGCGCGAGAACCTGGAGGCCGCGCAGAGATCGGCCTTAACGGTGTCATTGGCCCCTGCTGAGCAGCATGGGGCAACTGCCATGCCGGGCAGCGTCCTTGAAGGTGTGGGTGCGATGCCGCAGATGGTACGGGTCCCGATTTCGGCGTCCACCAACTGGGGGACGTACGAAGCATTGACTGGCCGACGCACGACGGGGGAAAGGCGGAACGGCGGGGCGCGGAGATCGACTCCACGCCCCGCCGTCTGTGCACCCGCCACCGGTCACGGTGGGCAGCGGTGAATCCCGGTGGGTCAGCCGGCGGCGCTGACCGCGCCGTAGTACGTCCTTGCGGCCTTCCGGCAGGCCGCCTTCAGCCGCGCACGCGCCGCGGGCGGGTAGGGGTCGGCCCAGGGCTTGTAGTCGCAGGCGCTGTACAGGTCCCTGAGAAGGGCCTTGTCGATGCGCTTCTTGTGGTCCTTCTTGAAGTAGTAATTGCCGACGAGCGACTTGTAGTTGCGATAGCCGAAGTCGTGGCGCCAGCAGCCCATCTTGAAGCTGTAGCCGCCCGGCTGCGTGTCCGGAGAGTTGGAGCAGTAATCGGTGTTCCAGTTGAACTTGTACTTCTCGATCGACTGCTTGTGGGCAAGGTGCTGATTCATCGCGTCCAGCCACTTACCGGTCGAGGCATTCGAATCCTGGGTGAGGCTCTTCATCTTGGCAAGCTTCTGCGCTTTGGTCACGGCGGCGGCCGCCGAGTGGGAAGCGGTTCCGGTGGGCGCGGAATCCGCCAGCGCAGGCGCTGCCCCGGTGGTGAGAAGAGCGCCCGAAAGGGCGATCCCGGTCAGTGTGGCACGCAACTTGGTCAAGACTGCTTTCCCTTTCCGGTTGAGGTGGCGGCAACGATGGCATGTCCGCGGCACGGGAGCAATTGATTCCCTCTCGGCCGACGTATCGAGGAATACGGAATGTGTTGCTCCGAGCGTCTGACCTGGCCATATGCGTGAGTCCAGCGGCCGTATACCAGTCTCGCTATATGCCATGCACGGGATGCTTCAGGCTCCGGTCGGCGGAAATAAGAAGAAGCTCAGATCTTGCTCAAGTGGGCGTCGGACGAGACCGAACTTCGACTAGTCTTCGAATGTACATCTGTTCCGAGGTTGATCGGTGTCGAACGAGCAGGAGTTGAAGGTGCGTCATCAACGGGGGATGACTTTGGAGCGCACCAAGCCCAGGAGAATTCCGGGCGAAAGGCTGGAGGAAACTCTGGGGCGAGCCGTGCGTGAACGGCGCGAAAAAACCGGAATGACACAGACCCGGCTCGCCGAACTTTCCGACCTGACCCAGGCAGCGATTTCCCGGCTGGAGCACGGAAAAAGCATGCCGACATTCCCTTTGATGGAAAGAATCGCCCGGGCCTTCGGTTCGACCCTCATCGTCGCGGTCGAACCGGGCCACGGCGTGACCGTCACCTTCGCCGACAACGGTGACACCGTCTAGCCTCGGCATTCCCTGACGGCTGGCCGGTCCAACTAGCGGGCCGTTCCGGCCTGTTGGGTGATTTCGCGCAGTGCACGTGCCCAGCTGTCGCGTCAGGGGAGCTCCGAGTTCCACGACTCCGGTCGGGCGGTGCTGCTCGTAGGGACGGAACGCTGCTGGTCAGCCGGGGTTCGGGAGGGCTTCCGGCCATGTCCCGGCATCGGTGATGACGCGAGGTGCAGGGCGCGTCACCCGAGGCCAGATGTCGGCGCATCGGCCACAGCGATCATGTCGGTGACCGCTGCGTTGTTGCTGACCAGGGCGGCCCTTCGCCCGGACGAGTACGCAGCTTCGAGGGCGGCGATCGCCCGAGGTGGGGCGTGCAGAAGAAGCTGTATGCAGACACCACGAACAACCGCCGGAGTCGGACGCCCCCTCAGCCTCGGCTGTGCGTCGCTCCCCCTGCTGCGGCGGCGCCTGCGGCAAGCGGATCAACGCCTCGCTGCTGGCACTGGCTGGTCGAACAACAGTGACTGAGTCTTCACGATCCGTAGGGAGGCACTGGGCCACATGGACCGGCTCTGGCGTCGCCGTCGTGCACGCCCTCAATAGGGGCTGCCGGCGAATACAGCCGTCAAAGCCCCCGCGGAATGATCTCCACGGGGGCCTTTTCACTGGTGGGCACAGACGGATTTGAACCGCCGACATCTGCTTTGTAAGAGCAGCGCTCTACCGCTGAGCTATGCGCCCTGGCCGAGCCGACAGAGTACCTTGCCGACGGGGCTGCACTGCAAACCCGTGCTCGAAGTGCGAACTTACCGGCCGGGGTGTTCGTTTCCGGGGAGTGGGAGAATGACAGTCGGTTCTGGGGCGTATCCGGTCGGGAGAGGGATGTGACGGCGACACACACGCAGCCGTATGAGCAGCGAGCACGCCGTCGGCGCCGCGGGGGACCTGTCAGGGATGTGGTGGCGCTGGTGCTGCTGCCGTTGCCGGTGCTGGTGGCGATGGCGCCGCAGTCGTTCGCCGGTGGGGGGACACGCCGGTGGTTCGGGCGCGGGGAGGGTCAGCGGGCCGAGGCGCAGGCCGCGAAGGACGCGGCGGCGACGGCGTTCTATGAACTGGACACCGCGCAGCGGGATCTGCGGATCTCGATAGAGACGATCACGGCGGTCGACAATTCGCCGGCGGCCCGGCGGGCGGCGCAGGGGTACGAGGAGCTCGGTCGGCGGATCGACGAGGTGAGCCTGGGCTATATCACCGCCGTCGATTCCCATGATCTTGACCGTGACGAGGTGGACGGCGCGGCCATGTCGCGGGCGCGGGCGGATCTGGTCCGGGCCAAGGACGAGCTGGACCGCGTCAAGGGTGAGCTGGACCGTTTTGCGCAGGGGCTGGGGCCGCTGTTGCAGGGCGCGGAGACGCAGCTGGCGCGGCTGGCGCCGGCGGTGGAGCGGGCGCGGCAGGCGCTGCTGGGGGCCAGCAATGCCCTGGACGGTGTGCGGGCGCAGGGGCTTACGGCCGACGATCTGGCGGCCCGGCTTGCGGGGCTCGCGCCGGAGCTGACCAAGCTCAATGAGGGGGCCGGGCAGCACGGCGTCCAGGAGACGATCCGGCGCGCCGACGAGGTGCTGCGCAAGGCCGAGGAGATACGGACCGAGGCGGCACGGCTGCCGGAGCGGGCGGCGGAGATCGACAAACGGCTGGTGTCGCTGCGGACGCGGGCGCAGGCGATCACGACGCGCGCCGAGAAGGTCGATCCGATCCTCAGCGAACTGCGGCGGCGCTACAGCGCGGCGTGCTGGCAGGACCTTCAGCAGGTGCCGGAGCAGGCCGCGCAGTCCGTCCGGCAGGCCCAGGTGAAGCTGCGGGAGGCGCAGCAGGCCCGCGACGAGCAGCGCTGGGCGGACGCCACGAGCCGGCTGGGGACCGTACGGGCGCTGCTGGACGGTACCGACGCGGCGGTGTCGGCGGCCGGCGACCGGTTGCAGCGGCTGGATGCGGTGTCGTTCGACCGGCAGAAGGAGGTCGAGCGGACCCGCTTCGCGATCCGCGACGCCCAGCGGCTGGCGATGGCCGGGCGCCATACCCCCGATCCGCGGCACGCCGGCCCGCTGGACGACGCGGTGGCACGCCTGGAGCGCGCGGTCGCGAGCCTGGAGGGGCGGCATCCGGACTGGTGGCACTTCCTGACCGAGACCGAGGCCGTACGGGAGACCGCGGCCCGGGTGGTGCAGGAGATCCGGGAGGCCCGGGGGACGGCCGGCGGCTGAGCCGCCGGAGGCCCCCGGCCCCCTGCTCCACCGCCCGCAATGGCGTGACGCCGTCCCGTGCCGGATGCTGGAGGGTGAAGTACGGCCCAGGCGAGACATCTGCGCGAAGGAGGCCGGACATGGCTTCTGGGGCTACCCATCCGATCCTGCACGGGCCCGCCAACCCGCTGCGCCGGGTGAAGAGGCGACACACGCGGCTCGACGAGCATCTGCCGGTGGATCACCGGCTCAGCCAGGTCTACCGCCTCGGCGCGGGGCTGATGGGCCTGGTGCTGATCGCCTTCGGCATCGTCGGTCTGACCCATCACATCGGCTTCTTCGACACCGGCGCCCACACCGTTGCCGGGCTGAACACCAATGACTCGCTGAGCGTGCTCTCGATCGTCGTCGGGGCGATCCTCGTCGCCGGCATGGTCATCGGCGGCAACTTCGCCTCCACCCTCAACATCGTGTGGGGCGCCCTGTTCCTCCTCAGCGGGTTTGTGAACCTGGCCCTGCTCCAGACGAGCGTGAACTTCCTCGCCTTCCGGATCCAGAACGTCCTCTTCAGCTTCGTGGTCGGGCTGATGCTGCTGGTCTTCGGGATGTACGGACGGGTGAGCGGCGGGCTCTCGCAGGACAACCCGTACTGGCGCGCCCGGCACCCGGAGGACGCGGAGGCATACGACCGCGGGGAACTGCATGCCGTGCCCGGTATGACGGCAGGGCGGCAGTCGTTCCGTACGCGGATCCAGGGCACCCTGCACGCCGGGCTCGGTTCGCTCGCTCCCGGTACGAGCGTCACCGGCCCGCACCGCCGAACCGCCGGCGGCACCGGGACGCACCACCACACCGCGGCCGGCAGCGGCGACACCAGGACCGGCAGCGGCAGCAAGGAGTCGTGACCCGGGGCGGGAAGACGTCAGGGCGTACCGAAGTGCGGTCGTGGCCCGGTACGCCCTGACGGCTGGGCGGGCGGTGGGCCCGAGCGGGGCCCGCGCGGGCGGCGGCCGGATGCGGTGCAGGGGGCCGGAGCAGGGAGCAGCAGCATGACGCAGTCGGGGCAGGCCGACTCGCCCGCCGGACGCGGGACGCACAAGGCGACCGCCGAAGTGCTCGCCCGGCGCATCTTCGACGGCACCTACGGGCAGGGCGAGACCCTGGCGCTGCCGGAGCTGACCGCGGAGCTGGACGTGAGCCAGACCGTGGTGCGCGAGGCGCTCAAGGTGCTGGACGCCAAGGGGCTGGTCGATGCGAGCCAGAAGGGCGACGGTGTGGTCCGCCGCCGCGAGGACTGGAATCTCCTGGACAGCGACGTACTGCGCTGGAAGCTCGCGGCCGGCGCCTCGTCCGATTTCTTCGCCGACGTGCTGGAGCTGCGCCGGTCCATCGAGCCCGCTGCGGCCGGGCTCGCCGCGGAGCGCCGTACGGACGACGACCTCGCGGCGCTCGACGCCGCGCTCGACGCGATGGCCGCCGCCGACGACGATCCGGTGCTGCTCGTCCGCGCCGATGCGTCCTTCCACACGGCGATGCTGCTCGCGTCGAACAACCGCTTCTATGCGCAGCTGCGCCGGGTGATCGTGCCCGTTCTCGTCCGGCGCGTCCGGGAGGCGCATGCCGGGGGCGGGGAGGTCGAGCATCCGCATGCCGTCCACGCCGCCGTGGTCGAGGCCGTGCGCCACCGGGACGTCGACGGCGCCTATATGGCGATGCTCGAACTGCTCGACAAGTCGGCGCTGGACCACCCGTAGGCGGCCGGCCGCTCGCCACGGGATCCGGGCCGTCCGTGCGGCCGTCCGGAGGACCGTGGTTGCGGCGCGGCGGGACGCGGGCAGGAGGTGGCGTAGGCATCCGGCGCCGGAAGGACGGTCCGTTCCATGAAGATCAGCCGCATCGAGACGTTCCTCGCCCCGCCGCGCTGGATGTTCGTCCGGGTGGAGACCGACGAGGGTGTCGTCGGCTGGGGCGAACCGGTCGTCGAGGGGCGGGCCGAACCGGTGCGGGCGGCCGTCGAGGTGCTGTCGGAGTATCTGCTGGGGCGGGACCCGTCGCGTATCGAGGACCACTGGCAGGTCATGACCAAGGGCGGCTTCTACCGGGGCGGGCCGGTCCTGTCGTCCGCCGTCGCCGGGCTGGACCAGGCGCTGTGGGACATCAAGGGGAAGCGCTGCGGCGTCCCCGTCCACCAGTTGCTCGGCGGGCCCGTACGGGACGCGGTCCGCGCCTACGCCTGGATCGGCGGCGATGAGCCCGCTGCCCTCCGGGACGCGCTGACCGGCCAGATCGAGGCGGGCTTCACGGCCGTCAAGATGAACGGCTGCGGCCGGATGACCCCGGTGGCCACCCGCGCCGAGGTACGGGCGTGTCTGCGGCGCGCCGAGACCGCCCGCGAAGTCCTCGGCGACGAGCGGGACTTCGGGCTCGACTTCCACGGGCGGGTCTCCCCCGCCAACGCCCGTCGGCTGCTTCCGCTGCTGGCCGAGGCCGCGCCGATGTTCGTCGAGGAACCCGTGCTCTGCGACTACCCGCAGGTGCTTCATGATCTTGTGAACTCCTCCCCCGTCCCCCTTGCACTGGGTGAACGTCTCTACACCCGCCGTGAGTTCCTGACGCCGCTCGAATCCGGCGTGTCGATCCTCCAGCCCGACGTCTCGCATGCCGGCGGCATCTCCGAGCTGCGCCGGATCGCCGCCCTGGCCGAGGTGTACGGGGCCCAGCTCGCCCCGCACTGCCCGCTCGGCCCCGTCGCGCTGGCAGCCAGTCTCCAGATCGCCTTCACCACGCCGAACTTCCTCATCCAGGAGCAGTCCCTCGGCATCCACTACAACCGGGGGGCCGAGCTGCTGGACTACGTCGTCGATCCGGAACCGTTCCGCTTCCGCGGCGGAACGCTGCTGCGCACCGACCGGCCGGGACTCGGGGTGGAGGTGGACGAGGCCGCCGTGCGCGCGGCCGACGAGAAAGGGCACGCCTGGCGCAACCCCGTCTGGCGCCATGAGGACGGCGCGTTCGCAGAATGGTGACCGGGGAATCCGAGCTCGACGAGTGGAGGAATCCGATGGACCTCAGCACGGCGCTCCGGGCCGAGCGGCTGGTCGCCATCATCCGGGGCCGGGATGCGGAGGCGTCTTTCCGTACGGTCATGACCCTGGCGGAGGAGGGTATTCCGCTGGTCGAGGTCTCGCTGGTCGGGCGCGACGCCCTGACGGTCCTGCGGCGGGCGCGGGCCGAACTCGGCGATGCCGCCTGGCTGGGCGCCGGTACCGTGCTGACCGCGTCCGACGCCCGGCGGGCCGCCGAGGCGGGCGCGAATCTGGTGGTCACGCCCGGTCTCGGGGAGGGGCTGGCGGAATCCGTACGGCAGGGGCTGCCCACGCTCGCCGGGGTGCTGACGCCCTCCGAGGTGATCGCGGCCGACGCCCTGGGGGTCTCCGCGCTCAAGCTCTTCCCGGCCTCCGTCGGCGGGCCGGACTATCTGCGGGCGCTGCGCGCGCCCTTCCCTGAGCTGCCGTTCGTGCCGGTCGGCGGGGTGGACGCGGCCGCGGCGGGCGCGTACTTCGCGGCCGGGGCGGTGGCGGTGGGCGTCGGCGCGCCGCTGATCGGGGACGCGGCGGACGGCGGCGACCTGGATGCGCTGCGTCGGCGCGCGGCGGACTTCCGTGCGGCGTGTGCCCTGTGAGCGGGCAGGGGCGGGCCGGGACGGATGTCCTGACCTTCGGGGAGACCATGGTCGCCCTGCGCGGCAGCGGCCCCCTCAGGCTCGGCGGCACGATGCAGGTCTCCGTCGCCGGTGCGGAGAGCAATGTCGCGATCGGCCTGTCCCGGCTCGGCCACCGGGTGCGGTGGGCGGGCGCGGTGGGCGCCGACGAGGCCGGGGCGCTGGTGCTCCGTACGCTGCGGGCCGAAGGCGTCGACGTCGCCGGCGCGGCGGCCGACCCGGATGCGCCGACCGGCCTGATCCTCTTCGAGCCGCGGCTCCCCGAGGTCACCCGGGTGCACTACTACCGCGCGGGGTCGGCCGGTTCCCGCCTCCGGGCGGACGCGGTCGAGCGGGCCTTCTCTGCGGCCCCGCCGCGCGTCCTGCATCTGACCGGCATCACTCCCGCCCTCGGCCCGGACCCGCTGTCCGCGAGCCGACACGCCCTCCAACTCGCCCGACAGCAGGGTGCGTTGGTCTGTCTCGACGTCAACTTCCGGTCCCGGCTGTGGACCGCGGAGCGGGCCGCGGCGGTCCTGCGCGAGTGGGTTCCCTCGGTCGATGTGCTGATCGCCTCCGAGGACGAGCTGTCCCTGTGTCTGCCTCCGGCCGAGCAGGACGCGGAGCGGGCGGCGCAGGCGGATCCGGTCGCCGCCCTCGCCGCGCAGGCGGCGCCGCTGCTGGCGCGGGGCGTCGGCGAGGTCGTGGTCAAACGGGGCCCGGCGGGCGCGACGGCCTTCACCGGCGACGGTTCACTGCACCGGCCCGCCCGCCCCGTACGGGCCGTGGACGCCGTGGGCGCGGGCGACGCCTTCGTGGCGGGCTATCTCTCGGCCCTGCTGGACGGCGCCGACCTGGAGGAACGTCTGGAGCGGGCGGTCACCACCGGTGCCTTCGCGGTCGCCTCCCCGGGGGACTGGGAGGGCGCCCCGACCCGCGCGGAGCTGGGCCTGCTGGGCGCACCGCCCGGTACGGTCGTGCGCTGACCGCACCGCGGCTAACCTGTGGCCATGCCTCGTTACGAATACCGGTGCCGTCCCTGTGGCACCACCTTCGAGCTGAACCGGCCGATGGCCGAGTCCTCCGCCCCGGCCGTCTGCCCCGACGGCCACGAGGACACCGTCAAGCTGCTGTCCGCGGTCGCCGTCGGCGGCTCCGCCTCGGCCCCCGCGCCCGCCGGTGGCGGAAGCGGAGGCTGCTGCGGGGGCGGCTGCTGCGGCTGAGCGTGCACGGCGGGCCCGACGGTTCACGGCGGGCCCGCTAGCGCTTGCGGGCCACCGTCACCCCGTCCGCCACCGTGAGCATCACCGCCTCCATGCGCTCATCGGCCCGCACATGGTCGTTGAACTCGCGGATCGCCCACGCCGATCCGGTCGCCGCCGGATCGGCGACCTGGCCGCTGTAGAGGACGTTGTCCGCGACGATCAGGCCGCCGGGCCGCACCCGGGGCACCAGTTCCTCCCAGTACGCGATGTAGCCGGGCTTGTCCGCGTCGAGGTAGACGAGGTCGATATGCGGTTCGGCCGGCAGCGCCCGCAGGGTGTCCAGCGCGGGGGCGATACGCAGATCGATGCGGTCCGCCACCCCGGCCTGTTCCCAGGCCCGCCGGGCGTGGGCGGTCCATTCCTCGGAGATGTCGCAGGCGATCAGCGTGCCGTCCTTGGGCAGCGCCTGGGCCATCGCCAGGGCCGAGAAGCCGGTGAACGTCCCCACCTCGACGATGTGCCGCGCGTCGATCAGCCGGGCCAGGAACGCCAGCAGCGGCCCCTGCTCGTGTGCCGACTGCATCACCGCCGCGTCCGGGAACAGCCGGTGCGTCTGCTCCACCAGGTCGCGCTGCACGGCGTCCAGCGGCGGATTGTGGGCGAGGACGTAGTCGTACAGCTCGGGAGTGATCGGTGTGGTCTTGGGCTTGGTCACTGGGTCTCCTCCTGTCGGCTTCACTCTTCCCCCGTCACCGTGCCCCGATGCCGCCGGCGCCCTACGGCGTTGCGGCGCCGCGGAGGAACGCCCGGACGATCTCCTCGCCGGCCGCGACACCGCGCTCCGCGAGCGCCGTGACATGCGGGGCCTGCCAGCCGGTGTCCGCCAGCTCACCGTGTCCCGGCCGCCATCCGCGGTCCGCCGCGAGCAGCAGATCGGCGTCGAGCAAGGAGTCGCCGGCCGCCAGGACCGCGGACGCGCCGGTGCGGCGGGCCACCTCCGCGACGGCGGCGCCCTTGGTGAGCGGCTTCGGTACGGCGTAGATCTTGCGGCCCTGCAACGACACGGTCCAGCCGCGTTCCGCTGCCCAGCCGGTGAGGTCCTTCACCCAGGTGTCGGGCAGCAGCGGCCGCTCGACGACGAGGTAGGCGAAGAGGTCCTCGGCCACCCGCTCCTTGAGCAGCCAGGCCGGATCGGCGGTGCGGACGAGATGTCCGCGGATCTCGGCGAGCGGCGCGCACTGCGCGGCCAGGCGCCGGGCGACGGCGCGCTGCCAGTCGGGGTCCGACTCGCCTCGTACGAGGAGATGGCCGCCGTTGGCGCAGATCGCGAACTCCGGGGCCGGGCCCGGGAGATGGATGCGTCCGTACTGTTCCCGGGTGCGGGTGGTGGTCGGCACGAAGGTGGTGTGGGCGGCCAGGTCGGCGAGCAGCGCGGCCGCCGTCTCCGTCATATAGGACAGCGGCCTGCGCTCGTACGTCTCGACGCACAGCAGGCGGGGGGCCTCGGCGTCCGGCATGGCGAGGTCCAGCGCGGCGGCCGAATAGATCAGGGTGCGGTCGAGGTCGCTGGCGACGAGGGCGTTCATCGGGAGGCCACCGCCTTGCCGTCGGCGCCGGTGGCCCCGCGGGTGAAGCGGGGGTGGATCAGCCCGACGCAGGTGTAGGGCAGGCCGTCGACCTCTTCGACGGGCACGCCGCGCTGTTCCGCCAGGAGGCGCACATGGGCGAGATCGTCGCCGGCGCCGCGCTGGGCGAGGATCTTCCACGGCACCCGCCGCAGCAGGACGCGGGTGGTCTCGCCGACGCCGGGCTTGACGAGATTGACGTCGTGGATGCCGTACTCCGCGCTGATCCGTTCGACGGCCGCCCAGCCCTCCCAGGTGGGCGTGCGGTCGGCGGCGGCCAGCTCCTCGACCCGCGCGGCGACGTCCTCGGCGACCTCGTCGAAATGCGCGCCGACCGCGTCGAGGAAGGCTTTCGACACATCGGCGCCGGTCAGCTCGCGGTAGAACTTGGCGCCGTGGAAGTCGTCCGGGCCCACCAGGTCGTCGCGCAGCACGGTGCGCGATATGAGGCCGGAGACGGTGGAGTTGAGGCAGGCGGACGGGATGAGGAAGTCGTCGCGGGTGCCGTAGGTCTCGACGCAGCCGCCGGGGTCGGCGAGCACCGCGATCCGCGGGTCGAAGCCGGGGAAGTCCGCGAGGGCGCGGGCGAGTTCGCGGGTGATGGCGCCCTTGCCCGTCCAGCCGTCCACGAAGACGACGTCGGCCGGGTCGTGGTGGGCGGCCAGCCAGCGCAGTGCGGTGGTGTCGATGCCCCGGCCGCGGACGATGGAGACGGCGTAGTGCGGCAGGTCCAGACCGTGTGCATGCCGCGCCCAGCGGCGCATCAGCACCCCGACCGGTGTCCCGGCCCGCGCCAGCGACACCAGCACCGGGCTCTTGGTCCGCTCGGCGAGCACGGTCTCGGTGACGGTCCCCACGGCCTGCGCGATCCGGCGCGCCGAGGTCCCCAACGCGCTGTGGAACAGCGCCTGGTACTGCTCGCTCGGCTGGTATTCGACGGGCAGCGATTCGGCGTAGTGGGCGCCGCCGCTCTGAATCGCCTCCTCGCGCTCCTCGGTGGGCGCCTCCAGCGTGACGTCGGAGAGGTCCTGGAGCAGCCAGCCGACCTCCTCGGCGGCGTACGAGGAGAAGGCGGGGCCGCGCAGCGGCTCGGGCAGGGGCATGGGGCGGGCCTGTTCTTGCGGGGTGTGCGAGTCGTGCGGCGCGCACGCGCCTTGCGGGGCGTACGAGGGGATGACGGCGAGCAGCAGCCGGTCGGTGTGGCCGGCGAGGCGGTCCAGGAGGCCGCCGGGGGCGTGCAGTTCGGGGCCGTCCCCCGCGGAGTCGACCACGGCCACGATGGCGTCGAAGCGGCGCGCCGGGTCGCCACCGGGCGCGACGTTGTACGCGTAGCGCTCCCCGGGGCCGTCGGCCGGCCGGTCGTGGGCGGGGAAGGACAGCCGGGTGCGTATCGCGTAGCCGGGGTCGTCCACGGCGAGCACCGGGGACCGGGTGGTGGTCGAGAAGCGGACTGCGGGGGCGTCGTGGGGCGGGGCCGTGGCGGCGAGGCGGGCGTCCAGGGCCTCGGCTAGGCGCACCGGCGCGTACATCAGCTCTTCGTTGCCGAGGACGAGGATGCGGCGGGCGCCCGCCAGCCGGCCGGCGAGGCGGGCCGCCATTTCCGGCAGGGCCGCCTCCAGGCGGGCGCGGTGGGCCGGTGTGAAGCCGTGCCGCCCGCCGTCGGGCAGCCCGGCGGGCCAGCCGAGGTCGACCCGTACGGGGTCGACACCGCGGCCGGACGGCGGCGACGGGGCCGGCGGCGACGGGGATCCGGCGTCCTCATGGGCGGCGACGAGTTCCCGCCCCCGCGCAAGGACGTCCGCCGGGAGCCGTACGCCGCCCGCGGCCAGGGAGATCAGGTCGACGCGGGCGCCCAGGTCCGCGGCGAACTTCTCCAGATGGCGGCGGTCGGCGTCCGAGCGCATGTCGACCAGCGCGACGACCACGTACCGCTCGCGGGGAAAGCGCGCATGCAGCGCCGCGATGGTGTTGAGGACGGTGCGGCCGGTGGAGAACTCGTCGTCGACGAGCACCAGCGGCCCGTCCCCGGCGAGCAGGTCCGGGTCCTCCGGGAGCAGCAGATGCGAGGTGGCGTGGCTGTGCTCCTCCTCGAAGCCGCCCACCGCAGCGACGCCGGGCACCGGCCGCCGGGTGGAGTGCAGATACGGCGCGAGCGCCAGGCCGTCGGCGACGGAGTGCCCCAGGCCGGTGGCGGTCTCCGCGTAGCCCAGGACGACGGAGCGGGCGGCGGCTTCGTCACCCAGCAGCTCGCGCACCCGGCGCCCCAGCCCGTGGCCGGCGCCGTGGACCGCACCGGGCCGCTGCGGGACGTGCTTGCCCAGCACGTTCGACACCAGCAGATGGGCCCGCTTCGGGTTGCGCCGCAGCGCCAGGCCCAGCAGCTCCGGCAGATCGCCGCCGCCGCTCAGCGACACGCCGAGCCGCTCGGCCACCCAGTCTCCGGTCCACACCACGCGCTCGGTCGTCTCCATCGTTTCGTCCATGTCCACCGCCGGATCTCAGGTCTGCGGAACGCTCGCCGTGAGCAGTTCCACGAAGCCGATGCCCTCGCGGGCGACGCCGAACGCCTCGGCGCGCAGCAGGGTGCGCTCGGCCCAGGCGCGGTGCGGCTTCACTTCGTTCATCTTGTTGGTGTAGGCGGAGCGCAGGACGCCGCCGTCGCCGCGTTCGGGCCGCAGGATGTCGGTCGCGTCGCTGAACTCCTCGTGGCTGACGACCGAGAGGGCGTGCACCGGGGCGACATGGGAGGGGTGGATGCAGGTCTTGCCCTGGAGGCCGTTGGCCCGGTCCAGTTCGATCTCGCGCAGCAGCCCGTCCATGTCGTGCTCGATCAGTGCCGTGCGCAGCTCCTCGGCCCGGCCGAGGAAGGGGCTGCGGCGCAGCTGCGGTTTGAACATCCGCTCGTGCAGCCGGAAGTACTCCCACACCGGGCCGGTGATCGTGAAGCCGGTGCCGTCCGCGCGGCCCAGCACATTGACCACATCGGCGATCACGGAGGCGACGAGGTGGACGTCGTAGGCCGTCATGTCCGGTGCCCTGCGCAGCCCGTAGGCCGAGCAGAAGTCCGTGACGCCGAGCCGCAGGGCGAGCACGCGGTCGCGGTGGGCGTCGACGGTTTCGGCGATGCCCCGGAGGGTCTCGGCCCGGCTCTCCAGATGCAGCAGCTGCGGGGATTCGAGCACCGGCATCGCGAACAGCCGCCGCGCGCAGGCCGATTCGGCCGCGGTCAGCGCCTCCAGGAAGGGCGCTCCGCGCTCGGCGGTGAACTTCGGCAGGACGAACCCGGACAATATGCGCACGGCTGGACCTATTCGGCGCACCAGATCGGGAATCTGAGCCGGTTCGCGGACCCGTATGAACAGCAGCGGCAGATCCGCGCCCGCGGCGGCCGCCTCGTCCAGCAGGCCGAGCTGCCGGACGAGATTCTCCTCGCCGGCCGCCACATCGCCGTCCCCGATGGAATCCTCCAGACACAGCACCATGGACATCACGCCCCGGCCGGCCTGCTTGCGGACGTCGACGGCGAGCCGCGGGCGGGTGGCGGGGCTGTAGAGCGTGGCACCCAGGGCGGCGGCGAGCGTACGGGCCGGGGCATCGGCGGTGAACTCCGCCGGCTCCTTGTGGAACAAACTCTTCCGCATGTCCGGCGCAAGATGCCCGAAGTGGCGCATGCAACTCCCCCGTCTACAGGCGGGACCCGGCGCCCCCGCTGCGTCCCGCTGTCTGGATCCAGCCGGTAATCGTACGTGCGGGGCGGTGTCGTTAGTTCCCGCGCACGTGAAAATCACGTATCCCCCAGGCGGCGTCGGGGTGTCCGGGCGCGCGACGCGACGATGCCCGACGGGCCCCCGCGTTGTCGCTGCGACCTTCGGGAAGGCAGGATTGCGGCATGACGCACGCGATGCTGAAAGGGTCGAACGTACCCCTCGACGCCACGGCGGTCCGGGCCGTCCTGCGCTGGACGCCCGGTGCCGGCGTCCCCGATGTCGATGCCTCGGCCCTGCTGGTGGGGCCCGACGGACGCGTGCGCTCCGACGAGGACTTCGTCTTCTACAACCAGCCCCGGCATCCCAGCGGCCTGGTCCGGCATCTGCCCAAGGCCCAGGTCGCCGAGGGACTGACCGAGACCATCGAGGCGGATCTGGCGCCGCTGGAACCGTCGGTGGAACGGGTGGTGCTGGCCGCTTCGTCGGACGGCGGCACCTTCGGGCTGGTCGCGGATCTGCGGATCATGCTCTACGACGCGGCGGCGGACGGCGGCGATCCGCTCGCGGTCTTCGATGTGGTGCCCGACACCGGCGACGAGACGGCGCTGATCTGCGGGGAGCTCTACCGCCGGGCCGACAGCTGGAAGTTCCGGGCGCTGGGGCAGGGGTACGCGAGCGGGCTGACGGGGCTGGCGAACGAGTTCGGGATCTCCGTGGAGGAGGAGAACGGCTCGGAGGCGGCTGCTTCGGCCGCGACGCCGTCCGCCGAGCCGGTCGCGGCACCGGCGGCGGCCCCGGAGGTCTCGACCGCGCCCCCCACTCCTCCGGCGGCCCCCGCGAGCGCGACCACCCCGCCGCCCAGCGCCTGGCCCGAGCAGACGGCCGCCCCGTCCGCGGGACCGGACCCCGATGCCGTCACCCAGCACATGCCGGACCCGGCTGCGGAGCCGTCCGCCATGCCCCCGCAGCCGCCGACCGCCCCTCCGCCGCCGGCCGGCGGCTACGGCTACCCGCAGAACGTGCCGCCCCCGCCGCCGCAGCCCCCGGCCCAGCCGACCTACGGATACGGCTACCCGGGCCCGCCGCCCCAGCAGCCGGTCTACCCGCAGCAGCCTCCGCCGTCCGCCTACGGCTATCCGCAGCCGCCCCAGCAACAGCCCGCGCCGACGTACGGCTATCCGACGCAGCACCAGCCGTTCATCCCGGACCCCTCCTTCGTCCTGCCGCCGCAGGGCCCGCAGTTCCAGCGCCGGTAGCCCCGCCTCCGAGGGGGCGGGCCCCGCTCAGGGCGTCAGACCTGTGACTTGTAGCCCCGCCCCCACTGGAGCCCCCAGCCATAGAGCCGGTCGAGCTCCGCCTGGAAGCCGTAGACGTACTTCACCTCGCGGCGCACCGTCAGGCCGTCCTTGCCGTTCTCCAGCATGAAGACGGCGCAGGACCGGGCCTGCGGCGCGCGTTCGTCGAGCTTGATCTCCATCCGCGGGCCGGTGGTCGGGTAGAGCGTCACCACCGCGTGCGTACGGTCGAAGGCGGGCGTCCCGTCGTAGATGTAGACGAAGATCAGCAGCCGCTTGATCTCGTCGCGGTGGTCCAGGTTGACGTACAGCGTCTCGCCGGACCCGGAACCGAACCGGTCGTCGCCGCTGAGTTTCACGAAGGGCGGGCCGTTCAGGTCGCCCAGGAAGTTCCCCAGCGGCTGCACGACGCCCTTGGTGCCGTCCTTGAGCTCGTACATACAGGCCAGGTCCAGGTCGACATTGACCATGGCCGGCCCCTGTGCCTGGACGACCTCGGGCTTGAACAGCTTGCCCGGGTGCCGCAGCAGGCTGCCGGAGCGCTGACGGCCCGGCTCGTCGAAATCCGAGGTCCGCATCTGCCAGCTCAGATTGACCCGCAGATGCCCGACGGCCGCCCCCTGCTTGGTCAGCGAGACGACCGGGTTCCGCTTGGTCAGCTCGACGACGTACGACGCCCCGCCGCTGTCGAAGTCGAACTTCGCCGACCCGCCGCGCCACAAGTTCCCCAGGAACGACACCCTGCCCACCCCATTGCTCGACCCCAATTGCCGCGGGGCGGCCCCGAGGTCCGTACCCCATGGCCGCCCCGCAGAGAGCGTTCCTCATTCAGCGCCGCGTCACACCCCGGACGCGACCTCCTGGCGGGAGCCCTCCTCGTTCCCCGGCTTGCCCTCGCGGCGGTTTTTCGCCACGGAGGAGAGGAAGGACAGCGCGATCAGGACGACACCGATCAGGCCGGTGATGACCTCGCTGATCTCGTACTTGATCGTGATGAGCAGGATGATCGCCAGGGCGCCGATCGCGTAGTGCGCGCCGTGCTCCAGGTAGACGTAGTCGTCCAGGGTGCCCTTGCGGACGAGGAAGACGGTCAGCGAGCGGATGTACATGGCGCCGATGCCCAGGCCCAGCGCCATCATGAAGATGTCGTTGGTGATCGCGAAGGCCCCGATGACGCCGTCGAAGGAGAACGATGCGTCGATGACCTCGAGGTAGAGGAACATGAAGAACGCGGCCTTGCCGGCCAGGCCCACGGCCGCGCCGGTGGAGACGCCCTTCTTCTCGGACGCGACGGCGGCCTCGCGAGCCTCCGCGTCGTCGCCCGCCCCGTCCTCGTCCTCTTCGTCCTCCAGCTTGTCCTCGAAGTAGCCCGAGATACCGCCGACGACGAGATAGGTGATCAGGCCCGCGACGCCCGACAGCAGCACCGTGGCGCTCTTGTCACCGGCGCCGTGCGCCGCGGCGGTGGCCACGGTCATGGAGGTCACCAGCAGGACGACCAGCGCGACGATGACGGAGAGCATGTCGAGCTTGCCCATCCTGGCCATCGGCTTCTCGATCCACGCCAGCCATTTGTGGTCGCGCTCCTCGAAGAGGAAATCGAGGAAGATCATCAGTAGGAAGATCCCGCCGAATGCCGCGATGGCCGGATGGGCGCTGGTGACCAGCTCCTGATAATGCGCCTTGTCGTTGAGGGCGAGATTGACCGCCTCGATCGGCCCCAGTTTCGCGGTGATCGCGACGACGACGACCGGGAAGACCAGCCGCATGCCGAATACCGCGACAAGGATGCCGACCGTCAGGAAGATCTTCTGCCAGAAGGCGTTCATCTTGCGCAGGATTCCTGCGTTGATGACGGCATTGTCGAACGAGAGCGAAATCTCCAGGATGGACAGGATCCCGACAATCGCGAGCCCCTGCCACCCCCAGAGACCGCCGGCCAAGGCGAGGCCGAGCACCGTGATGGCGAACGACCAGCCAAAGGTTTTCAGGAGCACTGCCTACCCAATCCCTCGCTGTGTGGGTCCCCCGCGCGCAGCGCGCGGCGCTTTACGAAACGTTGACCCCGAAGTCTAGAGCGATGCCCCGCAAGCCCGACGCGTACCCCTGTCCCACGGCCCGGAACTTCCATTCGCCGTTGTAGCGGTAGACCTCGCCGAAGATCATTGCGGTTTCGCCGGCGGCGTCCTCGCTGAGGTCGTAGCGGGCGAGCTCGCTGCCGTCGGCCTGATTCAGGATGCGGATGAACGCGTTGCTGACCTGGCCGAAGCTCTGGCCGCGCACATCGGCCTCATGAATGGAGACCGGAAAGACGATCTTGTCGACCTGCTCGGGGACCCCGGTGAGGTCCACCAGGATCGACTCGTCGTCGCCCTCCCCCTCGCCGGTGAGGTTGTCACCGGTGTGCTCGACGGAGCCCTCGGGGCTCTTGAGGTTGTTGTAGAAGACGAAGTACTCGTCCCCCAGCACCCGGCCCGACTGGCACAGCAGGGCGCTGGCGTCGAGGTCGAACGGCGCTCCTGTGGTGGAGCGCGCGTCCCAGCCGAGGCCGACCGTGATCTGCGCAAGGTTCGGCGCGGCCTTGGACAGGGAGACATTGCCCCCCTTGGCGAGTGTGACGCCCATTGTGTTCGCTTCCTCCCCGGTGTCGGTACGGGCCGCGCTCCTGCCCGGCCCGCGTCCCTTCCCACGCGCGCCCGGCGCCGCACTCCCCGGACGGGGTGTACGGCGCCGGGTGCGGTCTGTCTGCTCGCTCAGACGTTGACGCCGAAGTCCTGCGCGATACCGCGCAGCCCCGAGGCGTAGCCCTGGCCGATGGCCCGGAACTTCCACTCCGCGCCGTTGCGGTACAGCTCGCCGAAGACCATGGCGGTCTCGGTCGAGGCGTCCTCACTCAGGTCGTAGCGCGCCAGCTCGTTGCCGTCGGCCTGGTTGACGACGCGGATGTAGGCGTTGCGGACCTGGCCGAAGCTCTGCTGACGGGTCTCGGCGTCGTAGATCGACACCGGGAACACGATCTTGTGGACATCGGCCGGCACGCCGGCGAGGTTCACCTTGATCGCCTCGTCGTCGCCCTCGCCCTCACCGGTGGTGTTGTCACCGGTGTGTTCGACCGAACCGTCCGGGCTCTTCAGGTTGTTGAAGAACACGAAGTTCTGGTCGTTGCCGACCTTGCCCTGGTCGTTCGTCAGCAGGGCGCTGGCGTCCAGGTCGAAGTCCGTACCGGTGGTGGTACGGGCGTCCCAGCCCAGGCCGACAAGGACGGCGGTCAGGTTGGGGGCTTCCTTCGTCAGCGAGACGTTGCCGCCCTTGCTGAGGCTGACTCCCACGAGTCCTCCCATAGATTCGAGGGGTACGTAAAGACTTCCGCCCCCATCGTGCATGGCATCGGATCAACGAATTGATCCTAGTGACGGGTTCCCACCGATTGCAGATATCGCACTCGGAAGCACACGGATGCCGGTCCTGCGGGCGCCCGGAGGCACCCGCAGGAGCCCTGCCGACGGCTCAGAGGGCGTCGAGGGCCTTGAGGTAGTCGTTCAGGTCACGGGCGTCGGGCAGGCCGTTGACGACCGTCCAGCGCACCACGCCCTCCTTGTCGATGACGAAGGTGCCGCGCACCGCGCAGCCCTTGTCCTCGTCGAAGACGCCGTACGCCCGCGAGACCTCGCCGTGCGGCCAGAAGTCCGAGAGCAGCGGGTACTCCAGGCCCTCCTGCTCGGCGAAGACGCGCAGCGAGAACGGGGAGTCGTTGGAAACGGCCAGCAGCTGGACGTCGTCGTTGGCGAACTTGGGCAGCTCGTCGCGGAGCGCGCACAGCTCGCCGGTGCACACGCCGGTGAAGGCGAAGGGGTAGAAGAGGAGGACGACGGCCTTCTCGCCGCGGAAGTCGGAGAGCTTGACCAGCTCGCCGTGCTGGTTCTTCAGCTCGAAATCCGGAGCCTTCGTGCCGACCTCGATCGCCATGGGTGCTTCCCTTCCGCTCACGCACAACTGGACGTGACCAACCCTACGCGCCGCGCCGAACTCCCCGGGAACCGCTCCTGAACAGCGCGGAGCCCCCTCCGGAACAGGCCGGAGGGGGCTCGGCGGGGCGTGGCGGGGCCGGGTGGCTCAGCGCTTGGGGGTGACCAGGCGGCTGCCGGTCCAGTCCTTGGCCGCGTTGATGCTCTTGGTCTGGGACAGACCCGCGGTCTGCGCGGCCTCATTGATGTCGCTGGGCTCGATATAGCCCTCGCGGCCGGTCTTGGGGGTCAGCAGCCAGATCCGCCCGCCCTCGTCGATCAGCCCGATGGCGTCCACCAGCGCGTCCGTGAGGTCCCCGTCTTCGTCACGGAACCACAGCAGCACGACGTCGGCGACGTCGTCGTAGTCCTCGTCGACGAGATCCTGGCCGATCACGGCCTCAATGCCTTCGCGGAGATCCTGATCGACGTCGTCGTCGTAGCCGATCTCCTGGACCACCTGTCCGGGCTCGAACCCCAGCCTGGCGGCAGGGTTGGTCCGCTCCTCCGCGTGGTCCGCGGTCGCGCTCACGGATTGCCTCCTGTCATCTTTCGGAAAGTTTTGGGACCCCGCGCGTGCGCGGAGCATTGGGCGTAGTCCACACGGGCCGGGCGGATCGCGCAAGTACCCGGCGGCCGAGACCGCCGAAACGGTGACGATTGGACGCGTCTCACCGCAACCACGACCCCATTAGGACAGCCTGAAGTGATTCACGCCACAGCGTTTCGCCAGGTTTCTCGGGTACTCGCGCGAGACTGGTCCATCGGGGGGCGCAGGTGGCGCGCGGGATACGGACGGGGTGCGGATTCGAGAGCCGTACGGCCGTACGCGAAGGACCCCCGACATGGGCGTATGGTTGCGATTTGGCCGACCCGAGAATCGGTCTTTCCAGCGCCCATCTCTCGGCGGGGGGTTACCCGACGGTAGAGATGACGTATCCCAGTGACTCGGTACACGATGGAAGACGGCGCGACACAAGGCAGAGACAGCATTCGTCCGCGCACGCACATCAATAGCGTGCAGAGCACGGTACGAACCGAACACCGAAGGAACAGCGTGGCTTCCGGATCCGATCGAAACCCGATCATCATTGGCGGCCTTCCCAGCCAGGTCCCGGATTTCGATCCAGAAGAGACCCAGGAATGGCTCGACTCGCTCGACGCAGCCGTCGATGAGCGAGGCCGGGAACGCGCCCGCTACCTCATGCTCCGGCTGATCGAGCGGGCCCGTGAGAAGCGCGTGGCCGTCCCCGAGATGCGCAGCACGGACTACGTCAACACCATCGCGACCAAGGACGAGCCGTTCTTCCCGGGCAACGAGGAGATCGAGCGCAGGGTCCTGAACGCCACCCGGTGGAACGCAGCCGTCATGGTCTCCCGCGCCCAGCGCCCGGGTATCGGCGTCGGCGGCCACATCGCCACGTTCGCCTCCTCCGCCTCGCTCTACGACGTGGGCTTCAACCACTTCTTCCGGGGCAAGGACGAGGGCGACGGCGGTGACCAGGTCTTCTTCCAGGGCCACGCCTCCCCCGGCATCTACGCCCGCGCCTATCTCCTCGACCGGCTCAGCTCCGAGCAGCTCGACGCGTTCCGCCAGGAGAAGTCGAAGGCGCCCTACGGCCTGTCCAGCTATCCGCACCCGCGGCTGATGCCGGACTTCTGGGAGTTCCCGACCGTCTCGATGGGCCTCGGCCCCCTCGGCGCGATCTACCAGGCTCGGATGAACCGCTACATGGAGGCCCGCGGCATCGCCGACACCTCCGCGTCGCATGTGTGGGCCTACCTGGGCGACGGCGAGATGGACGAGCCCGAGTCGCTCGGCCAGCTGTCCATCGCCGCCCGTGAGGGCCTGGACAACCTGACCTTCGTCGTCAACTGCAACCTCCAGCGCCTCGACGGCCCGGTCCGCGGCAACGGCAAGATCATGCAGGAGCTGGAGTCGCAGTTCCGCGGCGCCGGCTGGAACGTCATCAAGCTGGTGTGGGACCGCAGCTGGGACCCGCTGCTCGCGCAGGACCGCGACGGCATCCTGGTCAACAAGCTCAACAGCACGCCCGACGGCCAGTTCCAGACGTACGCCACCGAGACCGGCGCGTACATCCGCGAGCACTTCTTCGGCGACGACCAGCGCCTGCGCACCATGGTCGAGGGCATGACCGACGACCAGATCCTGCACCTGGGCCGTGGCGGTCACGACCACAAGAAGATCTACGCGGCGTATGCGGCGGCCAAGGCCCACAAGGGCCAGCCGACGGTGATCCTCGCGCAGACCGTCAAGGGCTGGACGCTCGGCCCGAACTTCGAGGGCCGCAACGCGACCCACCAGATGAAGAAGCTGACCGTCGCAGACCTCAAGGGCTTCCGCGACCGGCTGCACCTGCCGATCCCGGACAAGGACCTCGAGGACGGCCTGCCGCCGTACTACCACCCGGGCCGGAACTCCGAAGAGATCCAGTACATGCACGACCGCCGCAAGGCGCTGGGCGGCTATGTGCCGACCCGTGTCGTGCGGGCCAAGCCGCTGCCGCTGCCGGACGACAAGGCCTACGCGGGCGCCAAGAAGGGCTCGGGCCAGCAGAAGATCGCCACGACCATGGCGTTCGTCCGCATCCTGAAGGACCTCATGCGGGACAAGGAGATCGGCAAGCGCTTCGTGCCGATCGCGCCCGACGAGTACCGCACCTTCGGCATGGACGCGTTCTTCCCCTCGGCGAAGATCTACAACCCGCTGGGCCAGCAGTACGAGTCCGTGGACCGCGAACTGCTCCTGGCGTACAAGGAGTCGCCGACCGGCCAGATGCTGCACGACGGCATCACGGAGGCGGGCTGCACGGCCTCCCTGATCGCGGCGGGCTCGTCCTACGCCACGCACGGCGAGCCGCTGATCCCGGTCTATGTCTTCTACTCGATGTTCGGCTTCCAGCGCACCGGTGACCAGTTCTGGCAGATGGCCGACCAGCTGTCGCGCGGCTTCGTGCTCGGCGCCACCGCCGGCCGTACGACGCTGACCGGTGAGGGTCTCCAGCACGCCGACGGCCACTCCCAGCTGCTGGCGTCGACCAACCCGGCCTGTGTCGCCTACGACCCGGCCTACGGCTACGAGATCGCGCACATCGTCAAGGACGGTCTGCGCCGGATGTACGGCGAGACCCCGGACGGCAAGCCGGGCGAGGACGTCTTCTACTACCTCACCGTCTACAACGAGCCGATCCAGCACCCGGCGGAGCCGGCCGACGTCGACGTCGACGGCATCCTCAAGGGTCTGCACCGCGTCAGCGCCGGCGAGAAGGGCGAACACGCCGCCCAGATCCTGGCCTCCGGCGTGGCGGTCCCGTGGGCGGTCGAGGCCCAGCGGATCCTCGCGGACGAGTGGAACGTCAAGGCGGACGTGTGGTCGGCGACCTCCTGGAACGAGCTGCGCCGTGAGGCCGTGGCGGTCGAGGAGCACAACCTGCTGCACCCGGAGGAGGACCAGCGCGTCCCCTACGTGACGCAGAAGCTCCAGGGCGCCGAGGGCCCGAAGGTCGCGGTCTCGGACTGGATGCGTGCCGTCCCGGACCAGATCGCCCGCTGGGTCCCGGGCACCTACCAGTCGCTGGGCGCCGACGGCTTCGGCTTCGCGGACACCCGTGGCGCGGCCCGTCGCTTCTTCCACATCGACGCGCAGTCGATCGTCCTGGGTGTGCTCACCGAGCTCGCCAAGGAGGGCAAGGTCGACCGGTCGCTGCTGAAGCAGGCGATCGACCGATACCAGCTCCTGGACGTCGCGGCGGCCGAGGCCGGCGAGGCCGGCGGCGACGCGTAACGCCCGGACGGCACACCGCATCATGAGTGCGACGCCCCCGACAGCGCCCCGCTGCCGGGGGCGTCGCGCATTCCGCCTCACCGCTCCCACACCTTGAACGCCCGTACCTGGTACGGGGAACGGGGCACCCAGCTGCCGCCGCCCGGGTAGGTGTCGTATTCACCGGTCTCGGCGCACTGTGCGCTCTGGTACGTGGTGACCGGCCGGCCGGTGCGGTTGGCGAGCGAGGCGGCGCTGCTTCCCTTCGGCAGCGGGATGCAGCTCTCGATGTCGGTGTCGGACAGTTCATGGGTCCATCGCTTGCCGCCGAAGTCCGCCGTCGGCCACAGGCACAGCTGGCCGGCCGCGCAGTCGCCCGAGGCGGGCGCGTGGGCGCCGCGGCCGACGGCGGCCGCGCCTGCGGCTGTTGCGCCGAGTGCGGGCGGGGCGACGAGGGCCGCGGTGAGCGCGGCGAGGCCGGTCATCAGGGCGGTGGTGTGGGGCGTACGCAGACGCAGACGCATAGGAATCTCCCCCGTGAAGTGTGCCGTGCGGCACCTGCGCGGGCCGGCTGCCCGCGACGGTTGTGCATCGAGCTTCGCGAGGGCGCGGCGCGGTTGCCAAGGCCGTGACCGGGAGTCCATCCGGATCAGGGATGTGGATAACCGCCGGGCGGGCAACCCATCCTTGCGGACGCGGTGTTGACGCCGTTCCAGTGGCGGGCGGGGCGGCAGAACCGTTCCTCCCGCGGCCGCGCAACGGATCGCCGGGCTCGATGCGCCATCCGCCCCATCCAGCGGGCAGGCAGGTTCCCCGGACCGCGTCATCACGATGAGCGATGTGCCGGCGAAGGCGCAGGCCAGACGTCCCTTGGGTTTCGTCGCCGGAGGTCATACGGCGGCTCGTGGCGCTCGGTTGACGCCTGCGGGCGGCCGTACGCCCCTGTCCGGGACCCGTACGGACGTCGGCGCCCGCCCGACGCGACGGCGCGCGGCGGCCGAGGGGGTGCCTCGGGCCGCCGCGCGCCGGGTGTGGTCCGTCCGCCGGGGCGGGTGTCAGATGTGGCCGACGCCCGCGCCCGCCTCCGCATTCGCGCCGCGCTTGGTGAACAGCGCCACGACGGCCGCGACGACCGCCACACCGCAGGCGACCGTGAAGGCCACCCCCATGCCGGAGACGAAGGTGTCGTGCGCGACGGAGGTGATCTTCTCCGCGATCATCGGCGGCGCGCCCTTGGGCACCGGCGCATAGCCCGTGGACACCGCATCCGACAGCTGGGACGCCTGCGCCGGCGGGACCGGAGGCAGGCCGGCCTGCTGCCAGTTGCCCGGCAGGTCGTCGTCGACCCGGGAGGCCATCACCGCGCCGAGCACGGCCGTACCGAGGCTGCCGCCGACCTGCATCGCGGCCTGCTGGAGACCGCCCGCGACACCGGAGAGCTCCAGCGGGGCGTTGCCGACGATGACCTCGGTGGCGCCGACCATGACGGGCGCCAGGCCCAGGCCGAGCAGCGCGAACCAGACGGACATCGGGCCGGTGCCGGTGGCGGTGTCCAGGCCGGACATGCCGTACATCGCGACGGCGGTGAGGACCATGCCGCCCACCAGCGGGATCCGCGGGCCGAACTTGGTGATCAGGGCGCCGGCGAGCGGCGAGCCGACGATCATCATGCCGGTGAGCGGCAGAAGGTGCAGACCGCTGTCGACGGGGGTCATGCCGTGCACGTTCTGGAGGTAGAACGTCACGAAGAACAGGCCGCCCATGAAGGCGAAGGCCATCAGCACCATCAGGGCCGTACCCGCGCTCAGCGGCACCGAGCGGAACATCCGCAGCGGGATCAGCGGTTCGCGGACGCGGGTCTCCACGACGGCGAAGAGCGCGAAGAGGACCACGGAGCCGATCAGGAAGCCCCAGGTCTTCATGTCGCCCCAGCCCCAGTCGGTGGCCTTGATCAGTGGCCAGATGAGGCAGAACATCGCGCCGGAGAGCAGGGCGATGCCGGGGAGGTCGAAGGAGCGGGGGGCGTTCTGCGCGCGGTGGTCCTTGAGGATCACCAGGCCCAGCACCAGCGCCAGGATGCCCACGGGGACGTTGATGAAGAACACCGACTGCCAGTTGACGTGCTCGACCAGCAGGCCGCCGACGATGGGGCCGCCGGCCGTGGAGGCACCGATGACCATGCCCCAGATACCGATGGCCATGTTGAGCTTCTCGGCGGGGAAGGTCGCGCGCAGCAGTCCGAGCGCGGCGGGCATCAGCAGCGCCCCGAAGAGGCCCTGCACCACGCGGAAGGCGATGACGAAGACGACCTCGTGGGAGAAGCCGATGGCACCGGAGGCGGCGGCGAAGCCGAGGACGCCGATCAGGAAGGTCTGGCGGTGGCCGAAGCGGTCGCCCAGCTTGCCCGCCGTGATCAGCGCGACGGCCAGGGCGAGCATGTAGCCGTTGGTTATCCACTGGACGTCGGCGAGCGACGCGTCCAGGTCCTTCTTGATGGCCGGGTTGGCGATGGCCACGATGGTGCCGTCCAGGGCCACCATCATGACGCCGATGGCCACGGAGAAGAGGGTCAGCCACGGATGGCCTCGCAGCCCCTTGGGGGGCTCCGGTACGGAACGTTCCGGTGCGACGTCGGCAACCGGGGTCTGAGAACTCATACGGTGAGGCTAATGTCAGTGGCTGACAGTTGACAAAGCAAATCATCAGTCGGTAACTGTCATTTAGCTCACAGGTATTCTGAGCAGCGAGAACACCATGGAGAGGCGGCGCAGGATGGCGAACCCGACGCCGCAGGCGGCACCCCCGGGCGGTCTGCGTGAGCGCAAGAAGCAGCGCACCCGCGATGCCCTGATCCGTGCGGCACTGGAGCTGTTCACGGAGCAGGGGTACGAGGCGACGACGATCGATGAGATCGCGGAGGCGGTGAACGTCTCCCAGCGCACCTACTTCCGGTACTTCGCCAACAAGGAGGACGTCGCCTTCGCCGTCCAGGAGATGGTGGAGGCGCGGTTCCTCCAGGAGCTGCGCGAACGGCCCGCGGACGAGGCCCCGTTGACCGCGCTGCGCAGCGCGGTGATGACCGCCTGGGACGAGATCGGCAGCGCGATCGAGTCGATGGTCCCGGTGGAGCTGCACATGCGCGCCTACCGGATGATCGAGTCGACGCCCGCGCTGGTCGCCGCGCATCTGCGCCGCTCCTCCGATCTGGAGGAGCAGATAGCTCAACTCATCGCCGGGCGCGAGGGACTGGACGTGGACGCCGATCCGCGGCCCCGGGTGGTCGTCGCGGCGTTCTGCGGGGTGATGCGGGTGGCCGGGAAGGTCTGGGGCGAGGGGCAGGAGTGCAGCGTGGCGTCGATCCGCCGGCTGACCCAGTCCTATCTGGATCACATCGGCCCGGCCATCGCCGACACCTGGCGGGCCCGGTGAGGGACGGGCGCGGGACGCGGTGACCTTTTTCACCATGTGACGGCGTACGGCACCCCTTGGGGGATCGCTCCAGGCCAGGATGTGTGCAGGTCCGCGCGCCAAGCGCCGCGGTCGCCGACCCGTTGTCCGGTTTGGTGGAAATACCCGGCGCGAAACGTGATATGGCTCACGGCCGCAGAAGGGACCCTCTCCGGTCTTTTAGGGTGGCTCGCGGTGACTTCCTTCCCGGGCCTGAGCCCCTCCTTCGGTTTCTTGCAGTCCACCGCCTGGCGCGCGGCACTTGCCCTGGTGGTGGTGTTCGTGATGCTTGCGCTGACCGGCTGGACGGCCATCAGAGACACCAACGAGGACGCCAACCCCCTGGCCACCGCCAGATCGGCCTGGAAGCACGCCACCTTCCACGGGCGCCCGCTGCCCGACCCGAAGGCCGCCCCGGCCACCGTGCGGGCCTTCTTCGCCTCCCTGGACCGCACCGAGCAGAAGCAGCTGGCGTCCCGGTTCCCGCTGGTCGTCGGCAACATGGGCGGCGCCCCGGTCGAGCTGCGCTACCGCGCCAACCGGATGGCGATCGACCAGGCCCGCGTCATCGAGAAACGCCGCATGGGCGACAGCCGGCTCACCCCCGTCGGCCGTCAGACGGCGGGCCAGCTGATGCACCGCCTCGAGTCGATGATGAGCCCGGGCCGCCAGATCCTGGCCTTCGACCCCGCCGGCGACGGGCGGGCGGCCGAGGTCTTCGGCAATCTCGCGACGGCCCGCCGGGTCTCCGTCGTGGTGCCCGGCGTGGACACCAACCTGTCGACGTTCGAGCGCACCGCGAAGGCGAACACCGCGCCGGTCGGCATGGCGCACTCCCTGTACCAGGCCGAGCGCTCGGCGCGCCCGGGCGCCCGTACGGCCGTGATCGCCTGGGCCGACTACACCACGCCCGCCGGACTGGGCGTCGAGGCGGCCACCGGGCAGCTCGCCGAGGCCGGCGCGGTCCGGCTGCGCGCGCTCACCGAAGCGCTGCCGTCGACCACACCCGTCTCGCTGTTCTGCCACAGCTACGGCTCCGTGGTGTGCGGTGTCGCCGCGCGCAACCTGCCGTCCAACGTCGAGGACATCGCGGTGGCCGGCAGCCCCGGCATGCGCGCCGACAACCTCGCCGGGCTGGACACGCACGCCCGGGTCTGGGCGATGCGGGACGCCGACGACTGGATCCAGGACGTGCCGTACCTGGAGGTCGGCGGGCTCGGCCACGGTGCCGACCCGGTCGATCCGGCCTTCGGGTCCCGGATCCTGTCCGCACAGGGCGCCCAGGGGCACGCGGGCTACTTCGCACCCGGCACCCGCAGCCTGCGCAACTTCGCGCTCGTCGGGGTCGGCGCGCTCGGCTCGGTGGACTGCGCGACGTCCGACCCGCACTGCAGCGCCTGATCTCAGGGCCCCGGAGGCCGCGATTCCGGGGTCGCGGGGCCCGTGACGCGCGTAGCGCAACGTGTCGGAAGGGCGACGCGCAGGCAACCACCCGCATACGATGAGCCGCATGGGTGATGTGCTGGCCGGTTTTCACGCCGTCTGGGAGTTCGACACGGACTCCGTGCTCATCCGCTTCGAACGGGGGATCCGCAGGCCGAGGCTGTTCCAGGCGCTCGGCGAGCGACGCATTCCGTACGAGGCGCTGAGGGCGATCGAGCTGACCGAGGGCAGACGCGGCACGGTGGTGCTGCGTGCCGTGCCCCGGCAGGGCGCCGATCCCCTGATGGAGGCGGCCGACGGACAACTCAAGGAGGAGGCCGACCCCTACCGGCTGGTGCTGCCGGCCGAGCGCGAGACGCTCGCCGAGTACTACGCCGAAGAGCTGCGCACCGCGCTCGGGCCCGAGGCGAAGGAGCCCGCCGACCGCCATCTCGTGGCCGCGCCGGAGCCTCCGCTGCACTTCAAGGCGTACGACGGCAAGGCGTCCTTCGACGGGAGCTCGGTCGCTTTCCGCTGGTTCTGGACGGGTGCGTCGTCGGCGAAGTGGAAGAGCGGCGACCAGAGCTTCTCCGTCGGTGAACTGGCCGGGATCGAATGGCGTTCGCCGGAGATCTTCAACGGCCATCTGCGGCTGCTGGAGCGCGGGGCGCCCGAATCCGGGCCCGGCGCGGCCGATCAGGATCCGGCCGCGGTGGTCTTCGGGCTGGGATACGGGCTGGTCCATGAGTCGTTGCCGTTCGCGGCCTCGGTGCTCCAGGCGGTACGGGCCGCGGAGCCCGCGGCGGACACCCGCGAGCGCGAGCGGGTGGGCCGGGCCGGGGACGCCCGCCGGGACCCGGCCGATATCGCGGACCGGATACGGCATCTCGGCGAGCTGCATGACGCGGGGCTGCTGACGGACGACGAGTTCAGCGCGAAGAAGGCCGAGCTGCTGGCGGAGCTTTAGAGGGCTGTGCGCCAGTGCGGGGCCGGTGGGGTCGGTAGGCCCCCGTGGGGTCGGCGGGGAGTCATACCGTGGTACGGCTCGAAAGCCCGAACCGTGGTATGACGCCCGGCCGGGAACGGCCCGCTTACATTGATTTTGCGATGTTCAAGCGATCACTCACCCCAGAACGCGAGCCGGCCCGCGGCGCCGGGCACGAATCGGCCCGCGGCCGGGCGCTGCGCGCCGCGCGGCAGGCGCTGCACGTCCTCGCCGTCGAGCTCGGCACCCCGACCGACCCCGGCACCCCCCTGTTCGGCACCGTCCAGAACCGCTGGCTGCGCCGGCTTCCCTATCTCATCGCCTTCGCCTTCACCGTGACCCTGCTGCCGACGGGCATCAGCGTCCTCAGCCACGACTACGGGATGAACGACGGCCTGGCGGGCGCCCTGGCCACCGCGCAGAGCGTGCCGCTGCTGCTCGCGGTGACGCGGCCGCTCCAGGCCTGGTGGGTGATCTTCGCGGCGGACGTCCTGGGCGCCATCGCCCTGACCGGCGCCGACGGCGCGGTGGGGCGTCCCTGGCCCTGGCCGCCCACGGTGATCGTCGGGTATCTCGTGCTGATGCTCGCGCTGGCGCTGCGGGAGCGCAATCGCACCCTGGTCGCCGTCTGGCTGGCCACCGGAGCGGCCGGAATACTCTTCGGGCCGCTCGCCCCGGAGCGCAGCATCAGCACCTGGGTCCTGCTCTTCGTCCTCTCCGGCGTGATGCTGACCCTGGGTGCCGCGCTACGGGAACGGGGCCGTGCCCAGCGGAAGTTGAGGGAACAGGAGACCATCAGCGAGGCCGAGCGCGCCCACCGGACGCTGCTGGAGGAGCGCACCCGTATCGCCCGCGAGCTGCACGATGTCGTCGCCCACCACATGTCCGTGATCACCGTCCAGGCCGCCAGCGCCCCCTACCGCATCGAGGGGATGCCCGAGGCGGCCCAGGAGGAGTTCGGGGCGATCGCCGCGACCGCCCGGGAGTCGCTGGCGGAGATGCGCCGGCTGCTGGGAGTGCTGCGCAGCGAGGAGACCGAGCGGCACCACGACCCGGAAAAGGCTCCTCAGCCCGGGATCGAGCAGCTGCCGAAGCTGGTCGAGGGGACCGTACGGGCCGGTGTGCCGGTCGAGTTGACGCTGCCCGAGGAGCCGGTGGTACCGGAGCCGGCGGTGGACCTGTCGGCGTACCGCATCGTGCAGGAGGCGCTGGCCAATGTGGTGCGGCATGCCCCCGGCGCACGGACCCGGGTGTCGGTGACGGCCACGGCGGACGGCTCACGGCTGACCGTACTTGTCGTCAACTCCGCCCCGCCCGCCCCGTCCGCACCGCTGGAGCCCGGTGGCACCGGGCACGGTCTGATCGGGATGCGGGAGCGGGTGCGGCTGGTGGACGGCTCGTTGGACACCGGGCCGTTGCCCGACGGCGGCTTCCGGGTCGCGGCCCGGCTTCCGCTGACGGGGGCCGTGGTCCCGGCGACGGCGGGCGCGCCCGGCTCCGCGCCACCCGATTCCGCGTCTCCGGATTCCGGGTCTGCCGATTCCGCGTCTCCCGGGTCGCCGTCCGTGCGCCCCGACCCGCCCCTCTCACCGAAGGATTCGGACTCCGCATGACCACTCGGGTGATCATCGTCGACGACCAGGCCATGGTGCGCGCGGGATTCGCCGCGCTGCTCGCCGCGCAGAGCGATATCGATGTGGTGGGTGATGCGCCGGACGGAGTGCAGGGAGTGGAGCTGAGCCGCCGGGTGCACCCGGACGTGGTGCTGATGGATGTGCGGATGCCGGAGATGGACGGGCTGGAGGCGGCCCGCCGGCTGCTCGATCCGCCCCCTGGCGTCACCCACCGCCCGAAGGTGCTGATGCTGACCACCTTCGATGTCGACGACTACGTCTATGACGCGCTGCGCGCGGGCGCGTCCGGATTTCTGCTGAAGGACGCGCCGCCGGCCGATCTGATCTCCGCCGTCCGCGTCGTGGCGGCCGGTGAGGCGCTGCTCGCACCCTCGGTGACCCGCCGGCTGATCGCCGACTTCGCCCGTCGGCGGCCGGCGCCCCGCAAGAGCCGCGCCGGGCTCCAGCTCAACGGCCTCACCCCGCGCGAGACGGAGGTCCTGGAGCTGATCGCCCGCGGCCTGTCCAACCAGGAGATCGCCGAAGCGCTGGTCCTGGCCGAACAGACCGTGAAAACCCATATCGGCCGCGTCCTGGCCAAGTTGGACCTGCGGGACCGCGCCCAGGCCGTGATCTTCGCGTATGAGTCGGGGCTGGTCGCGCCCGGCGACCGGTGACGGCCGGGTCCGGGGCCCGCCGGGAGGTGTGGCCGGGCCGGAGAGGCGTGGCCGGACCCGCCGGGAGGTGTGGCTCGCCCCAGTGGAGGGCTGCCCGGTGAACGGGGGACAACCCCAGTAAGGGGGTGTGGCCTGCCCTTACGTCCCGAGGACGACCGGGCCCGGTGCCTCATACCCCGGTATCACCCGGGAGTTGGCTCCCTGGTGTGACGCCGCGTCATACGTCCGCTCCGTACGTTTCCCTCCGCCGCACCACCGGAAGAGGGAGACACCGCCATGCCCGTGCCGCGCACCGCCACGCCCGTGCCGCGCACCGCCATGTCCGTACTGCGCACCGCCGCGCTCCGCAGCAGGCGCACGCTGATCGCCGCCGGGCTGGCGGTGGCGGTCGTCGCCGGGACCGGCGGCTGGGCGGCCGGTTCGGCGCAGACCGCCGTGACCGGTCCCGCGCCGGGTGCCGCCGCCTGGCGGGCCGATCACTCCCTGGGACGGCCGCTGCCGGATCCGGCGACCGCGGCGCCCGCCTCCGTCGCCCGCTTCTTCGCCTCGCTGACCGACGCCCAGCGGCATACGCTCGCGGCCCGGCACCCGCTCACCGTGGGAAACCTCGACGGCGCGCCCGTAGCCCTGCGGTATGAGGCCAACTCCGTTGCCCTGAAGGCGGAACGGACCCGGCAGCTGGCCCTGGCGGCCGATCCGGCCGGCACCCCCGAGGACCACCGGCAGGCCCGCAAGGCCGCCGACCGCTGCGCCGAGCTGCTCGCGCCCGGCCGCCATATCCTCGCCTTCGACCCGCGCGGCCGGGGCCAAGTGGCCGAGGTCCACGGGGAGATCACCACCGCCGAGCGCATCGCCGTGGTCGTGCCCGGTTCGGACATCGATCTGGGCTCGTTCGACCGCGCCCAGGACCCGTACGGCACGCCGACCGGTATGGCCACGGCGCTGCGCCGGCAGATGGCGGCCACCGCGCCCGGGACCCGTAGCGCGGTGATCGCCTGGGCCGGTTACACCACGCCGGTCGGTCTCGGGCCGGACGCCGCCACCGGGCGGCTGGCCGAGGCCGGGGCGCCGCGACTGGCCCGTCTTCTGTCCGGACTCGCGGCCACCGGCGCACCGTCCCCCGCCGTCTTCTGCCACAGCTACGGCTCGGTGGTCTGCGGGCTGGCCGCACCGACGACCCGCCGCGGCGAGATCGCCGATCTGGTCGTCTTCGCGTCGCCCGGGATACGGCGGGAGAGCGTGGCGGAGCTGCACACGTCGGCACGGGTGTGGGCGGCGCGGGACGCATCCGACTGGATCGGCGACATCCCGAACGTGGAACTCCTGGGCCTGGGCCATGGCGAGGACCCCACCGACCCCGCCTTCGGCGCCCGCCGGGTCCCCGCCGAACGGGCCGAGGGCCACACCGGCTATCTCGCCCCCGGTACGGACTCCCTCCGCAACTTCGCCGCGATCGCGCTGGGCCGCTACGGCGAGGTGCGCTGAACCCGGCGTCGGCGCCCCCGGAGCCCCACCCCTCCCCTGTCTCCTACGAGGACCAAGGACGTCATATGGCCACCGTCGCTCCTCTCTTACCGACCGGCTATCACGGCCCCAGCGGCCGAACAGGCCGTGTCCGTCGCGCATCCCGCACCGCCCGCACCGCGCTCCACACCACGATCCGCTCCATAGAGGACCGGACCCCCGCCCACCGCGACCGGGCCATCGACGGCCTGCGCGCGCTCGCGCTGCTCTCCGTACCCACCGGGCACTGGCTGATCTGCGGCTTCACCCGGGACACAAACGGCGCGCTGCACAACGCCAGCCTGCTGACCGCCCTCCGCGGGCTGGCGCCCGCCACGTGGGTGCTGCAACTGCTCGGCATCTTCTTCCTCGTCGGGGGCCATGCCTCGGTGCTGTCGTACCGGCGCGCCACCGGGCGGGGCGTGTCGACGGCCCGGTGGCTGGGCGGGCGGCTGGCCCGGCTGGGACGGCCGGTGATCGGGGTGACGGCGGTATGGGCCGCGCTGCTGCCCTCGCTCCACGGGCTGGGCGTGCCGATCGCCACGCTGCGGACGGCGGCGACGCTGGTCATCCAGCCCTTGTGGTTCGTCGGTGTGTACGCGGCGGTGACGGCGCTGACGCCGTGCTGCGTCCGTGCCGCGCGGCGGCTGGGCGCGTGGTCCGCGGCACCGCTGCTGGTGTCCGTGGCCGTCGTCGACCTGCTGCGCTACGGACCGTACGCCGCGGCCGTGCCCGGTTGGCTGGGCCTGCTGAATCTGCTGCCCGGCTGGCTGTTCGCCTACCAACTCGGGGTCTGCTGGGGCGAGAAGAGACTGGAGCGGCGTGCGGCGTGGGTGCTCCTGGCGGGCGGTGCCGCCCTGTTCGCACTGCTCCTGCTGGCGTTCGGCTATCCGGCGAGCATGGTCGGCGTACCCGGCCAGGACCGTACGAACTCCCATCCGCCGTCGCTGCTGGTCCTGGCCCTGGCGGCGGCGCAGTCGGGGGCCGCCGTCCTGCTGCGCGACCGGCTGGCGCGGCTGTTGCGGCGGCCCGCCCTCTGGGCGCCCGTCGTCGTCATCAACCTCTGCGCGATGACGATCCTGTGCTGGCACCAGACGGCGATGCTCGCCTCGGCCGTACCGGCGGCGTGCTTCCCGGGTGCCGTCCCGGGCCTCACCGCCGTCCCCGATACGCCGGGCTGGCTCCTGGCGCGGCTGGCCTGGACAGCGCTCTTCGCCGTCACCCTCGTCCTCCTCGCGCGCCTCACCCGCCGCTTCGAGGCCCCCTGGACCGGCGCGTCCGCCGTCCGCCGGACCGCGGCCGCGCTGCTGGCCGCGGGGTTCGCGGTCTTCGCGCTGGGCCTCGCGTAGGGCTCAGGACCGCTCGGCCCCCTGCCGGGCGTCGGCATAGATATTGATCTTGTAGTCGAGAACCAGCAGCGTGCTCTGCAACTCGGTTATCCGCTCCAGGACGTCCTCCCGGTGGGCGGTCAGCAGCTGCTCACGTTCGGCGAAGGTGGCGTCGCCCTCACGGACGAGCTCGGCGTAGCGGACCATGTCCGCGACCGGCATTCCGGTCAGCCGGAGCTTGCTCACCAGGTGCAGCCAGTCCAGATCGCGGTTGGTGAAGCGGCGCTGGCCGGTGTGGGTGCGGTCCACGTGCGGCATCAGCCCGATGCGTTCGTACCAGCGCAGGGTGTGGGCGCTGAGGCCGGTGTGCTCGGCCACCTCGCCGATCGTGTACCGGTCGCGGCCGGTCGGGCGGGGATGCGGCGGCGTGGGGGCGCAGCCGCTCGGCTGGGACAGGAGCTGCGGTTCGTCCTGCGAGCCCCGTTCGTCCTGCGTGACCGGCGTCACCGTCGTGATCGTCATGCATCCACCCCCATGTGCCCGTGTGCCCGTCGGCGACTCCGCCGCTCTCAACAGCCCCAACGCTCAAGGCTTCGAGCGCACTCCCGGCAAGCGCGGATCCCGATCATTCTTGACCGGAATTTGAGGTGGCGGGGGCACCCCGTAGGCTCGGGCCATGCAGAGCCTGCGGATGATCGAGAACTGGCCGGTGCCCACCGCTGCGGCCGCTGTCGTACGGGCCGACGGCACGGTGGCCGGCGCCCATGGGCCGTTGGAGCAACGCTTCCCGCTGGCGTCCGTGACCAAGCCGATCGCCGCGTACGCCGCGCTGCTGGCCGTCGAGGAGGGCGCGGTCGAGCTGGACGAGCCGGCCGGGCCCGAGGGATCGACGGTCCGTCATCTGCTGGCGCACACCTCGGGGCTGGCCTTCGACGAGCAGCGGACGATGGCGGAACCGGGCACGCGGCGGCTGTACTCCAACACCGGCTTCGAGGCGCTGGGCGACCACATCGCCAAGGCGACCGACATCCCCTTCGCCGACTATGTCCGCGAGGCGGTGCTCGAACCGCTGGCCATGCACGCGACCGAGGTGGCCGGTTCGCCCGCCAAGGACGGCGTCTCCACGGTCGGCGACCTGATCCGTTTCGCGGCCGAGCTCCAGGCGCCGCGGCTGCTGGCGCCGCAGACGCTGGCCGAGGCGACCTCGGTGGCCTTCCCCGGGCTCAGCGGTGTGCTGCCGGGCTACGGGCACCAGAAGCCCAACGACTGGGGGCTGGGCTTCGAGATCCGGGACGGGAAGTCGCCGCACTGGACGGGGTCCGCGTCCTCGCCCCGCACGTTCGGGCACTTCGGGCAGTCCGGGACGTTCCTGTGGGTGGACCCGGAGGCGGGCACGGCCTGTATCGCGCTGACCGACCGGGCCTTCGGCCCGTGGGCCGTCGAGGTCTGGCCGCTGCTGACCGACGCGGTGCTGGCCGAACTCGGCTGAACCGGGCCGCGCACCCGCCTACCCGTAAACCCGCTCCGGCTCCGCCCCCATCACCCACATCAGGCATTCCGCCGCGTCCGGGGCCAGCAGTTCCAGCCCCCGGCCGTCGGTGATCCGGGCCGCGTCGCCGGGCCCGAGGCTCTCCTCGCCGAGCCGTACGGTGCCCCGTACGACATGGACGTAGGCCCGCGCGGCATCCGGGACAACGGCGCGTTCCCCGGGGGCGAGGCGGCGCACGTGCAGGGTGGCGCCGGCCTGTGGGAGGGCGTACGGGGTGCCGTCGGCGATGGCGCGGACCACCTCGTAGGACGGTTCGCCGCCGAAGGAGTCGGGGGCCAGCCACATCTGGACGAAGCGCAGCGGTACCGCGGAGTCGTTGCGCTCGATGTGCCGCACGCCACCGGCGGAGCCGAGCCGCTGGAGGTCGCCGGGCCGTACGGTGGTCTCGTGGCCGGCCGAATCGCGGTGGGTCAGCTCGCCCTCGATCACCCAGGTCACGATCTCCGTGTCGCGGTGCGGATGCTCGTCGAAACCTGCGCCGGGTGCGAGCCGCTCCTCGTTGCAGGCGATCAGCGCGCCGAAGCGGAGGTTGTCCGGGTCGAAATGCGGCCCGAAGGAGAACGCGTGGAACGTCCTGATACCGGCATCCGGGTCGCCGCCCCGATAGCGTTCATCGCCTCTGTGCACCTTGATCATGGCGCCACCGTAGCCCCGCCGCGTCCGCTCCCCATCCCGATAGGGCAGGCTTGTCCCCGTGTCTGAACCCGCATCGCGCGACGCGCACCCGCACTCCGCCACCCTCCGCCGCCTGGAGCAGTCGTCCGGCAAACTGGCGGCCGCGGCCATCGCCCGCATGGATGCCACGCTGCCGTGGTACCGCGCGATGCCTCCGGAGAACCGTTCCTGGATCGGCCTGGTGGCGCAGGCCGGTATCGCCGCGTTCACCGAGTGGTTCCGGCACCCGGAGACCCCGCAGGCGATCAGCACCGACGTCTTCGGTACGGCGCCGCGCGAGCTGACCCGGGCGATCACGCTGCGGCAGACCGTGGAGATGGTCCGCACCACGATCGAGGTCATGGAGGCCGCGATCGACGAGGTCGCGGCCCCGGGCGACGAGTCCGTGCTGCGCGAGGCGCTGCTGGTCTACGCGCGGGAGATCGCCTTCGCCACCGCCCAGGTCTATGCGCAGGCCGCCGAGGCGCGCGGTGCGTGGGACGCCCGGCTGGAGTCGCTGGTGGTCAATGCGGTGCTGTCCGGTGAGGCGGACGAGGGGGCCGTGTCGCGGGCCGCCGCCCTGGGTTGGAACTCCCCCGAGCATGTGTGTGTGGTGCTCGGGACGGCGCCCGACGGGGACAGCGAACTGACGGTGGAGGCGATCCGGCGGGCGGCGCGGCACGCCAAGCTCCAGGTGCTGACGGGGGTGCTGGGGACGCGTCTGGTGGTGATCGCGGGCGGTTCCGACAACCCGCTCAAGGCGGCGAAGGCGCTGATCGGGCCGTATGCGGCGGGCCCCGTGGTGGCCGGTCCGGTGGTCTCCGATCTGCTGGCGGCGACCCGTTCCGCGCAGGCGGCGGCCGCCGGGCTGCGGGCGTGCGCGGCCTGGCCGGACGCCCCGCGGCCGGTGCTCGCCGACGATCTGCTGCCCGAGCGCGCGATGGCCTCCGACCCGGTGGCGCGGGAGCAGCTGGTGGAGGAGATCTACAGACCGTTGGAGGAAGCGGGCTCGGCTCTTCTGGAGACGCTGAGCGTGTATCTGGAGCAGGCGAGCAGTCTGGAGGGTGCGGCGCGGATGTTGTTCGTCCACCCCAACACCGTGCGCTATCGGCTGCGACGTGTGACAGACGTCACCGGATGGTCACCTTCCGATGTGCGCTCGGCGTTCACCCTCCGTATCGCGTTGATTCTGGGGCGTCTGGCTGACGGTGAGGCACAACCCTAGACTTTTGTCCGACACCAACAATTCCCCCGATGGTTCTTCGTCCCTGTCCCCACGGGCGGGCGGGACCTCCCGCAAGAGAGAGTGTGAGGGTGCTCGTACTCGTCGCTCCCGGCCAAGGCGCTCAGACGCCCGGCTTCCTGACCCCCTGGCTCGACCTTCCCGGTGTCGAGGACCGGCTCCGTGAGTGGTCCTCCGCCATCGATCTGGATCTGATCCACTACGGCACAAAGGCGGATGCGGACGAGATCCGCGACACCGCGGTGGCGCAGCCGCTGCTGGTGGCCTCCGCTCTGGTCTCCGCCCGGCAGCTGTGCGCGACCGGCGAGGACGTCTCCCGCCTGGCCGGCGCCGTCGCCGGGCACAGCGTGGGCGAGCTGGCCGCGGCCGCGCTGGCGGGAACGCTGACCGACGCGGCGGCGATGGACCTGGTGCGTCGCCGCGGGCTGGCGATGGCCGAGGCCGCCGCCGTCACCGAGACGGGCATGGCGGCCCTTCTGGGCGGCGAGGAGTCCGTCGTCCTGCCGCATCTGGAGCAGCTGGGCCTGACCCCGGCGAACGTGAACGGCGCCGGTCAGATCGTCGCCGCGGGCACCGCCGAACAACTGGCCGCGCTGGCCGAGAACAAGCCGGAGGGCACCCGCCGGGTCGTGCCGCTGAAGGTCGCCGGTGCGTTCCATACTCACCACATGTCGCCCGCCGTGTCGGCCCTGGAGGCCGCGGTCACCGAGCTGCCGGCCGCCGATCCGCACACGCCGTTCGTCTCCAACCGCGACGGCCAGGTCGTCGCCTCCGGCCAGGAGTTGGTGCAGCGACTGGTGGGCCAGGTGGCCAACCCGGTGCGCTGGGACCGCTGCATGGAGACCTTCAAGGAGCTCGGGGTGACCGCGATCATCGAGGCGGCTCCGGGCGGCACCCTGGTGGGTCTGGCCAAGCGCGCGCTGCCCGGTGTGGCGACCCTCGCGCTCAAGACCCCGGAGGACCTCGACGCGGCCCGTGCGCTGATCGCTGAACATGTTTCTCCCGCAGCCGACGTCTCGGCCGAATAAGGAGACCGAAGAGCATGACCTCGAAGATCAAGCCTGCCAAGGGCGCCCCGTACGCGCGGATCATGGGTGTCGGCGGCTACCGCCCGACCCGTGTCGTGCCCAACGAGGAGATCCTCAAGCACATCGACTCGTCGGACGAATGGATCCGTTCGCGCTCGGGCATCGCCACCCGCCACTGGGCGGGCCCGGACGAGACCGTCGCGATGATGTCGGTGGAGGCCGCCGGCAAGGCGATCGCCGACGCGGGCCTGGCGCCGGAGCAGGTCGGTGCCGTCATCGTCTCGACCGTCTCGCACTTCAAGCAGACCCCGGCGATCGCGACCGAGATCGCGCACCGCATCGGCGCGGGCAAGCCGGCCGCCTTCGACATCTCGGCGGGCTGTGCGGGCTTCGGCTACGGACTGACCCTGGCCAAGGGCATGGTGACCGACGGCTCCGCGGAGTACGTCCTGGTCATCGGCGTCGAGCGGCTCTCGGACCTGACCGATCTGGAGGACCGCGCGACGGCCTTCCTCTTCGGTGACGGCGCGGGTGCGGTCGTCGTCGGCCCCGGCAAGGAGCCCGCGATCGGCCCGACCGTATGGGGTTCGGAGGGCGACAAGTCCGAGACCATCAAGCAGACCCTCGCCTGGGACGTGTACCGGCCCACTCCGGTCCCCGGTGGCGAGGGGCCCCAGGGGCGTCCCGCTCCCGAGGCGATCCGGTACCCCGCCATCACCCAGGAGGGCCAGGCGGTCTTCCGGTGGGCGGTGTTCGAGATGGCGAAGGTCGCCCAGCAGGCGCTGGATGCGGCCGGAGTCAGCCCGGACGACCTGGACGTCTTCATTCCGCACCAGGCCAATATGCGGATCATCGATTCGATGGTGAAGACCCTGAAACTGCCGGAGAGCGTGACGGTCGCCCGCGATGTGGAGACCACCGGCAACACCTCGGCCGCCTCGATTCCGCTCGCCATGGAGCGGCTGTTGGCGACCGGGCAGGCCAAGAGCGGGGACACCGCGCTGGTCATCGGCTTCGGGGCGGGTCTCGTCTACGCCGCGACGGTCGTTACCCTCCCCTAGGCAAGAGTGCACAGCGCAGTACGAGAACGTCCTTTCCGGTCGCGTACGGACCGTTGTGCAGGGCTTCACCGCTTGACCGTAAATATCGCAGTACAACGCAGCAACCGCAGTGAACCGCAGGAAACTTGCGGTTTCCCCTAAAGACCGAAGGAGCGCCACCATGGCCGCCACCCAGGAAGAGATCGTCAAGGGTCTCGCCGACATCGTGAACGAGATCGCCGGGATTCCCGTTGAGGACGTCCAGCTGGACAAGTCCTTCACCGATGACCTGGATGTCGACTCGCTGTCCATGGTCGAGGTCGTCGTCGCCGCCGAAGAGCGCTTCGACGTGAAGATCCCGGACGACGACGTCAAGAACCTCAAGACGGTCGGCGACGCGACCAAGTACATCCTCGAGCACCAGAGCTGATCCAGCTCGTCCGGAGCTGACCGGCTCGTTCGGCAGCCGACCCGGCTCCGGCGCATGTCGCCACCTGGCGGTGGCGCCGTCGATTCAGACCCCTCTACCCGTGGAGTAAGAATTCCCGTGAACGCGACCAATCGCACCGTGGTCGTCACCGGTATCGGCGCAACCACACCGCTGGGTGGCGACAGCGCTTCGACCTGGGAGGCCCTGCTCGCCGGACGCTCCGGTGTCAGCACCCTCGAACAGGAGTGGGCTGCCGACCTGCCCGTCCGCATCGCCGGGCAGATCGCCGTGGAGCCCACCGAGATCCTGCCGCGCCCGCAGGCCCGCAAGCTGGACCGCTCGGCGCAGTTCGCGCTGGTGGCGGCCCAGGAGGCATGGAAGGACGCGGGCTTCACCGCCAAGGCGGGCGAGGACACGGCGATCAACCCCGACCGTCTGGGCGCCGTCATCGCCTCCGGCATCGGCGGGGTGACGACCCTGCTCGACCAGTACGACGTGCTCAAGGAGAAGGGCGTCCGCCGCGTCTCCCCGCACACCGTGCCGATGCTGATGCCGAACTCGCCGTCGGCCAACGTCGGCATCGAGTTCAATGCCCGCGCCGGTGTCCACACGCCGGTCTCGGCGTGCGCATCGGGCGCCGAGGCCATCGGCTACGCCATCGAGATGATCCGCTCGGGCCGCGCCGACGTCGTCGTCGCGGGCGGCACGGAGGCGGCCATCCACCCGCTGCCGATCGTCGCGTTCGGCAACATGATGGCGATGTCCAAGAACAACGACGACCCGCAGGGCGCCTCCCGCCCCTGGGACGTCAACCGCAACGGCTTCGTGCTCGGCGAGGGCGCGGGCGTGATCGTCCTGGAGTCCGAGGAGCACGCCAGGGCCCGCGGCGCCACGATCTACGTGGAGGCCGTCGGCCAGGGCATCTCCTCCGACGCCCACCACATCACGCAGCCCGAGCCGTCCGGCAACGGCATCGCGGCGGCGCTCCAGAACCTGCTCGACAACACCGACCTCCGGCCCGCCGAGATCGTGCACGTCAACGCGCACGCGACCTCGACGCCGACGGGTGACGTCGGCGAGCTCAGGGCGCTGCGCAAGGCCTTCGGTGACGACCTCGACCACATGGCGGTCACCAGCACGAAGTCGATGACCGGTCACCTCCTGGGCGGCGCCGGCGGTGTCGAGACGGTGGCCACGGTCCTCGCGCTGAAGAACCGTGTCGCCCCGCCGACGATCAACATCGAGACCCTCGACCCGGAGGCCGATGCGGACATCGTCCGCGGCGAGGCCCGCCCGCTGCCGGCCGAGGGCCGCATCGCGGCGCTGAACGACTCGTTCGGCTTCGGCGGCCACAACGTCGTGCTCGCCTTCCGCACGGTCTGAGATTCGCTTCGGCCGACGCACAAGGGCCCGCCCGGTACACCTACCGGGCGGGCCCTTCGTTGTTCGCGCCGGCCAACGACCGGCGCACGCTCAGTCCTCGAAGCTGGCGAAGTGGGCCGCGGCGCCGTCCTCGTGGCCGTGGCCCTGCTCCTCGGCCCGGCGGAAGCGCTCGGCGGCCGCCTCCGCCAGATCCGCCCGGACTCCGGACCGGCGGGCGGCCTCGGTGATCAGCCGGATGTCCTTGCGGGCGGCGGAGACGGTGAAGCTCGCCGGATAGTCGCCGGCCAGGATCAGCTCGGACTTCATCCGCAGATACGGCAGGTCCAGCGCTCCGCCGGCGACCGCGGCGAGGAACTCGCGCGGGTCCACGCCCAGCCCCTTGGCCAGCCCCAGCGTCTCCCCCGTGCCGGTGATGACGGTCATCACCCAGCTGTTGACGACCAGCTTGAGACGGCTCGCGGCCCCGCTCGCCCCGTCCTCCCCCACCCACTGGGTACGGCTGCCGACGATCTTGAAGACGTCCTCGGCGCGCTCCCGTACGTCCGGGGCGCCGGCCGCCAGGATCGTCAACTCGCCCTTTTCCGCGGGCGCTTTGGTGCCCAGTACGGGGGCGTCGACGAACCGCAGTCCGTGTTCGTCGGCGAAGCGGGCGAGCTCGGCGAGCGCCTCGTCGCCCACCGTGCTCATCTGGAGCCACACGGCGCCGGCGGGCAGTGCCGGGGCGGCCTGCCGCAGCGCGTCGAGGACGGCCGGGCCGTCGAGCAGCATCGTGAGGACCACATCGGCGCCGTCCACCGCCTGCGCGGGCGTGTCGGTGACGCGGACCCCGTCGGCGGAAAGCGGTTCGGCCCTGGCTCGGGTGCGGTTCCAGGCGCGGACGTCGAGTCCGGCGCGGGCGAGGTTGCGGGCCATGGCGGCGCCCATGATGCCGGTGCCGAGGACCGCGACTGAGAGGATGTCAGGCATGGGGTGAACGCTAGGTGCTGGAGTGCGCTCCAGGTCAAGACCGCACATGGCGGCGCGGGCCGGGCCCGTCGGTCCCGTCTTCAGACGACCTGGTGGAGCCAGCGGACCGGGGCGCCCTCGCCCGCGTACCGGAACGGCTCCAGTTCGTCGTCCCAGGGCTTGCCCAGCAGCTTGGCGACCTCGGCGGCCAGTTCCGTCTCGCCCCGCGCGGAGCGGGCGACCGCGGCGCGCAGGCGGTCCTCGGGGATGAGGATGTCGCCGTGGATGCCGGTGACGGCATGGAAGATGCCCAGGTCCGGGGTGGAGCTGTAGCGCTCGCCCTCGGCGGTGGCGCACGGCTCGGCGGTCACCTCGAAGCGCAGCAGATGCCAGCCGCGCAGCGCGGAGGCCAGCTTGGAGGCCGTACCGGCTTCGCCCTGCCAGGAGAACTCGGCTCTCCAGGTGCCCGGGGCCGCCGGCTGCCGGATCCAGTCGAGGTTGACGCGCACACCGAGGACGCCCGCCACGGCCCATTCGACATGTGGGCACAGAGCGCGCGGAGCGGAGTGGACGTACAGAACTCCACGTGTCGTCACCGGGACCTCCAGTGCGGTTCGAGGTTCGCCTTCCCCAGCGGCCTCGTGCCCGTTGCGGTTGCGGCCGGGACAGTCGACATTCTGCCCCAATGATCACTTCGGCACCAGCATGCGAGGTGACCTACAGTAAACACCATTAGCCGTAATTTGCCGCAAATGGGACAGGAAATGACGTGATGTAATTTATCTGTGCCGACTGCATGTGCCACTTTGCGTCACCGCCCGGCAGGCACGGGGCAAAGCTACCGCGCGGTGCCGGTCGGGGGGGTGACGTACCGTCGGTACCCGAAGAGATATCACTCGCACGCCGGAGGGGACAGGGGATGACGCGGATCGACCGGCCGTTTCGCCCTCGGCACCGGTTGCGCACCGGCCTCGCCTCGCGTGCCGCGGCCGTCGTCGGCGCCCTGACGCTCGCCCTCGCCGGATGCGGCTCCGGCGGCTCCGCCGACCCCCATCCCGGTCCGTCCAGCCACCGCCCCGCCGCCAAGGCGGGACCGGTCTGGCGCACCCACCCCGGCTCTCTCGCGGCGCTCGGCGATTCCATCACCGTCGGCTTCGACGCCTGCACGGTGCTCTCCGACTGCCCCGAGGTCTCCTGGGCCACCGGCACCAACCCCAAGGTCGACAGCCTGGCCCGGCGGCTCGTACGGAACCCGGCCGCCCACAGCTGGAACTACGCCCGCACCGGCGCCCTGATGAGCGAACTGCCCGACCAGATCGCGGCCGCCGCCCGCCGCCGGCCCGAGCTGGTCACGATCCTGATCGGCGCCAACGACGCCTGCCGCAGCGACGTCCGGGCGATGACGCCGACCAAGGTGTTCCGCGCCGACTTCGCCCGCGCGATGAAGCAGCTGCGGCGCGCCCTGCCGCATACCCAGGTGTATGTCGCCGCGGTGCCGGATCTGCGGCGGCTGTGGTCGGAGGGGCGCAAGAACACGCTGGGCAAGCAGGTGTGGAAGCTGGGGATCTGCGGGTCGATGCTCCGCGATCCGGACGATCTGACCTGGCCGGCGGAGCAGCGGCGCGAGACGGTACGCGGCCGGGTGATGGCCTACAACCGGGCGTTGGCGCGGGTGTGCCGCGAGGACGCGCTGTGCCGGTTCGACGGGTCGGTCTTCGACTACCGCTTCACGGACCGCCAGCTGAGCACATGGGACTGGTTCCACCCGGGCCTGCACGGCCAGCGCGAGCTGGCGGAGCTGGCGTTCCGGACCATCACCCGCGGCACCTCGCGCAGCTGACGGTCTGCCGGGCAGCGGAGGGGCCTCGGGGAAAACGGCTGGTCGGAGGGGGTCACCCCGGAGCCGACCAGCGGCTTCAGGCCCTCGAACCCCGATGTGCGGACCGGGAGATCCCTTAGGGGTACGGGGGCTCGGATTCATCCCGAATGGTGACGCGGAAGGGGTGAGGGAGGCCGGATCATGAAGCACGAAGGATCCAGCAACCGCCTTACCGGCTTCCGTACTGACCGACCGTTCGACCGACTCTCTGACGGGCTGTCCGACCGGCTGTCCGACCGACCGACTCATCACTGCCTCGGGAGATATTTCGTCATGGCCCGCCCCCGCGTTTTCCCCCTCGTTCTGTTCGGCGCCGCACTGGCGGTGGGCGGATCGCTGACCGCCTGCTCGGCGTTCGGCCCGACGCAACGGGCGCAGCGTACGTACACCGTGGACGACAAGATCACGGCCCTGACGGCGACGACGCACGGCGGGAACATCGAGATCGTGCCGATAGCGGCCGGCGGAAAGGTCAAGGTGACGGAGAAGTACGAGTACAACGACACCAAGCCGCACCCCGGGCACACGGTCAAGAACGGCCGGCTCACCCTCGAAGCCGCGGACTGCTCGGGCTCCGGGCAGCAGTGTTCGGTGGCCTATCGGGTGCTGCTGCCGCGCAAGGCATCGGTCGATCTGCACACCAGCGGCGGGGACATCACGGTGCGCGGCACCTCCGGTGCGATAGCGGCCGAGACCAGCGGCGGCGACGTCACGGTCGCGGACTCCACCGCGCGCACGGCGGAGGTGAAGACCAGCGGCGGGAACGTCGACATCACCATGGCCTCGGCGCCCGACAAGCTGTCCGGCCAGACCAGCGGGGGTGACGTCACCATCCGCCTGCCGAAGACCTCGTACTCGGTGGATGCCTCGACCAGCGGCGGCACCCGCAAGGTCTCGGTACCCACGGACGGCGGCTCGGCCCACAAGATCACGGCGCGGACGAGCGGCGGGGATGTGACGGTGGAGCCGGCGGCCTCCTGAGGCCGGGGCCAGGCGGGTGTGAGTCGGCGTCAGACGGCGGTGACCTCTGCGGTCAGGCGGCGGTCGGTGAGGCTGTGTGCGGCCTCGACGATGTAGTCGCCCTGGACACGCTGCCAGTGGCCGGTCTGTCCGCTCCCGTGCGCTGCGCCTGCGTCCGCTTCCGAGCCCTCGGAAGCGGAGCTCCAGATCTCGAAGGCGCGCGCCGGTAGCGGGATCTCGACCTCCACGCTCTCGCCGGGCCCGGCCTCGACGGCGGCGAACCCGGCGAGCCAGCGGGCCGGGCGCTCGACGGCGGCCGGGTCCTTGGGGGCGAGGTAGATCTGGACGATCTCACGGCCGGTGCGTCGCCCCGCGTTGCGGAGCCGGACCCGTACCGAATCGGGGGTGGTGTCGAGCGACTCGTACTCCCAGTCGGTGTAACCGAGTCCGTGTCCGAAGGCGTAGGCGGGTGCCGGGGCGGGGCTCCGGTGCCAGGCCCGGTAGCCGATGAACACCCCCTCCGCGTACTCCAGCCGCCCCTCCGTCGGGGTGACCCCGCTGACCGGCGCGTCCTCCAGGCGGGCCGGCCAGGTGGTGGGGAGGCGGCCGCCGGGTTCCCGGGCGCCGAGGAGGACATCGGCGAGCGCGCCGCCCGCTTCCTGGCCGGGGAACCAGGTCAGCAGCACGGCCGGGACCTGTTCGCGCCAGGGCAGTTCCACCGGGGAGCCGGCGTTGACGACCACGACGGTGCGCGGGTTGGCGGCGGCGACCCGGGTGACCAGCTCGTCCTGACGGCCGGGCAGCCTGAGGTCCGTACGGTCGAAGCCCTCCGACTCGACCTCGTTCGTCGTGGCGACGACGACGATCGCGACATCGGCCTCGGCCGCCACGCGCACCGCCTCGTCGAGCTCGGCGTCCGGATCGCGCTGCGGTTCGCGGTGGCCGAGGGTGAAGTTCAGGGCGGCCGTCTCACCGAGGCTGGTGCTGCGGGGGACGTAGCGCAGGGTCACCTCGGTCGGCTCGTGCGCCGTGAGCGGTACGGACAGCCGTCGTTCCACCGGATTCAAGAGGCCCTCGAACGGGTCGCTGCCGGCGGGTGCGCAGTACTCGTCGAAGACGACCGTGCCGCCGACCGTCAGGCGCAGGGCGCCGGTGCCGGAGACGGCGAAGGTGTGGCTGCCGGTGGTCTGCGGGGTGAAGGTGCCGGTGAGTTCGACGGCGTGCAGGTGATGCGGGGTGACGCCCTCGGGGAGGCTGCCGATGGCATGCATCATGCCGTCGAACTGCGGAGTTTCCGCGAGGAGCCGACCGTCTTCGGCGAGATAGCGGGCGCGGAGCGTAAAGCCGTCGCGCGCCTGCGGGATACGGATACGGGGATCGGCGCCGAGGGCGAAGGTGACCTCGGTCTCGGCGGGCAGCGCAGCGCGCAGGCCCTCCAGCGGGGAGACGATCCGGGCCGGGAAGACGGTCGCGGATCCGCCGCCGAGGACACGGGCGTCGCGGGCGACCGCCCCGATGACGGCGACCTTACGGAGTGCGGTGGGGTCGAGGGGGAGGATGCCGGGGCGCCCACCGCGGCCCTCCGGGCGGGCGGGCGCGGCGGTCGGTGCGTCGTCCGCGGGACGTGTGGCCGCCTCCTGCGTCGGCTCGTTGCGGAGGAGGACGAAGGCGCGGCAGGCGAGGTCGCGGGCCAGGGCCGGGCCGTCGATTCCTCCGGGGACCTCGTCGGGAGCGACGGCGGCCGGGGCGCCCCGCAGGCAGCCGGTGCGGGCGGCCAGCCGCAGCACGCGACGGACCGCGTCGTCCACCTCCGCCTCGGACACCTCGCCCGCGCGGACCGCCTCGGCGAGCGGAGCGCCGTAGACGGTACGGGGGCCGGGCATCGCCACGTCGAGGCCGCCGCGCAGCGCGCGCACCGTGTGGCGGGCGGCCGTCCAGTCGGAGACGTTGCAGCCGTCGAAGCCCCATGCGCCGCGCAGGACCTCGCGTACGAGGTGGCGGTGCTCGGTCATGGTGGAGCCGTTGACCTGGTTGTAGGCCGTCATGATGCCCCAGGGACGGGCGTGGCGGACGATGTGTTCGAAGGGCGCGAGGTAGAGCTCGTGCAGGGGGCGGGCGGCGATGCGGTTGTCGACGGTGAAGCGGTCGGTCTCGGCGTCGTTGCCGACGAAGTGTTTGACGGTGGTGCCGACGCCGCCCTCCTGGACGCCCCGTACGTACCCGGCGCCGATCGCCCCGGTGAGCAGCGGGTCCTCCGAGTAGCTCTCGAAGTGGCGGCCGCCGAGGGGCGAGCGGTGCAGATTGACGGTCGGCGCGAGGAGGACGTGGACGCCCTTGCGGCGGGCCTCCTGGGCGAGCAGGTGCCCGGCCCGGCGGGCCAGTTCGGGGTCCCAGGTGGCGGCCAGCGCGGTGGGGCTGGGCAGGGCGACGGAGGGGTCCGCGGCGCTCCAGTGGCGGCCCCGTACGCCGATCGGGCCGTCCGACATCACCAGCGACTTCAGGCCGATCTCCGGTACGGCGGGCAGCGTCCACATGTCCTGGCCGGAGAGCAGCCGCGTCTTGGTGTCGAGGTCGAGCGCGGCGAGGGCCCGGTCCACGGCCCGTTCCCGTTCCCGGTCCCGGTCCCGGTCCCCCGCATGCTCCGCCTGCCGCCCCGGTGACGCTTCCGACGACAGCACCGCCGCCTGCTCCGATGCGTGCTCCGGTGCCGCGGTGCGGTCGAACGGGTCGGTCATGCGGCTCTCCCTGAGTGGATAGAACGACGAGGCCCTGTCGGCGTATGCCCGGCGAACCCCTCTCCGAGACATCTGGCCGAATCCTTACCCTTCCCTACCTTCTTCGCCGGGCAAACGGTAGGTGACGTATCCATTCCGTTATCTCGATGCACTGTCACATAAGCGCTTACCTAGGAGAGTTACCCTCTGCCGATGACTGCACAAGATCACGGCGCGCGACGGAGCGGCGGGCGGCACGCGCAGCGCGCGGAGCGGCGGGCGGCGATCCTGGAGGCGGCCCTGGAGCTCATCGCCGAGCGCGGCTATCGCCGTACCTCGCTCGCCGCGGTGGCCGAGCGTGCCGGGCTCAGTCAGCAGGGGCTGCTGCACCACTTCCCCACCAAAGAACATCTGCTGGTCGCCGTCCTGGAGGCGCGCGACCGCTGGGATCTGGCCAGTTCGGCCGCGGCGGGCCCCGGCAGTCTGGGCACCGACACGCTCGCCCAGCTGGTCGACTACAACGCCAGCCGTCCCGGCATCGTCCAGACGTACACGGTGCTGTCCGCCGACAGCGTCACCGAGGACCACCCCGCCCGCGTCTTCTTCGAGTCCCGCTTCCGTGCCGTACGGGAGGCGATGGCGGTGGCGCTGCGCGCGGAGTTCGGCGACTCGCTGCCCGGTGGCCTGACGCCGGAGCGGGCGGCGCCGCTGCTGGTCGCCGTCATGGACGGGTTGCAGTTGCAGTGGCTGCTGGATCCCGAACAGGTGGACATGCCCGCGGCGTTCCGGGATTTCGTGGCGTTGCTCGCCCCCGCCACCGGGCGGCGGGGCGAGGACTGACGGGCGGACGGCCCCCTGCGCAGACCCGCTCCCGTACCCCGAGGGCATCATGACCCCCGTGATCATTGCTGCCGCACAATTCACCCCCGTACAGGGCGATATCGACGCCAACGCCGCGCAGATGGCCGCGCTCGTCACCGAGGCCGCCGGGCGCGGTGCCGGGCTGGTGGTCTTTGCCGAGCTGGCGCTGACGCAGTACGACCTGCCGGGGATAGCCGGCGATCCGCAGAAGATGACGGTCACTCATGATGACACCCGGCTCGCGCCCGTACGGGAGGCATGCCGGGCGTCTGGCGTCGCGGCGGTGGTCAATGCGGCGGGGCACACGGCCGAGGGGGCGGCGCCGGGCATCGCCTCGTTCGTCTACGGGCCGGACGGCTCGTTGCTCACGCGCTATGACAAACGGCATCTGTACGGGGACGAGAACACGGTCTTCGCGGCGGGTTCGGCGGACGGCCGGTTCACGCTGGGCGGGGTGCGGTTCGCGCTGGCCACCTGCTTCGACACCAGCTTTCCGCAGGTCGCGGAGCGGGCGGTGGCGGACGGGTGCCGGGTGTATCTGGCCAGTTCGTTCCATGGTGCGCCCGAGCGGGTGGCGCGGTATGCGGAGCTGGCGCGGGACAACGGGCTGCATGTGCTGCTCGCCAACGGGGCCGGTGCGGGCAGTGTCGGCCCGGCGTGCGGGGGCAGCGCGGCGTGGCTGCCCAGTGGGGAGCGAGTGGCGACGGCCGGGGCGGAGGGCGCCCCGGAACTGGTGCTGACGGATGTGCGGGACCGGATCACGCTGATGGCGGATCCGGAGGTCGCCGCGGTCCCGGTGCGGGAGTGCGGCGAGGCCCTGGTGGACGTACGGGAGGCGGCGCCCGCGCTGCTCGTGGCCGATGCGCGCGGCGATGAGCGGGGCGCGTATGCCCGTCTGCGCGAGGGGGTGGTGCGCCGGCTGCTGGCGGCGCAGGAGGCGCTGCCGGACGGGCTGCGGCTGGAGTTCGTGGAGGGTTACCGGCCACCGGCGTTGCAGCGCCGGTACTTCGAGGAGTACGGGGAGGAGCTGCGGACCGCCCGTCCCGACTGGGACGCCGCCCGGGTCCATCGGGCCGCCAGCCGGTATGTGTCGCCGCCGGAGATCGCGCCGCACAGCACGGGCGGGGCGGTGGATCTGACCCTGGTCACGGCGGATGGGGAATATGTCGACATGGGGACACCGATCAATGCGTCTCCGGAGGAGAGCGACGGCGCCTGCTACACCGGCGCCCCGGGGCTGACGCCCGCCGCCCGCGCCAACCGCCGGGTCCTGAGCGCCGTGCTGTCGGCCGCGGGGCTGGTCAACTATCCGACCGAGTGGTGGCACTGGTCGTACGGGGACCGCTATTGGGCGCTGATGACCGGTGCGGAGGCGGCGGTGTACGGGCCCGAGAAGTCGGCCCGCTGAGCCCTGGGGACCGCGGGGCGCCGCCCCGGGTTGGGGCGGCGCCGGTGGCTCAGGCTCCGGAGAGGGCGTTCAGCTCGTCCAGGGTCGGATAGGACGGCTGGGCGCCCGGCTTGGTGACGGCGGCGGCGCCGACGCGTACCGCGAAGCGCGCCGCGTCGGGGAGGGCGTCGCCGCGAGCCAGCCGGGTGGCGAGGGCTCCGGTGAAGGCGTCGCCCGCGCCGGTGGTGTCCACGGCCTTGACCCGCACGCCCGGGATGTCGTTCACGCCGGCGCCGTCCAGCACCAGCGCGCCCTCGCCGCCGAGGGTCACCACGACCGAGCGGGCGCCCTTCTCGCGCAGCGCCCGGGCCCACTCGCCCGGGGTGCCGTCGGTGAGCGCGGACAGCTGCCGCGCCTCGTGCTCGTTGACCACCAACGGGTCGGCGACGGAGAGGAGTTCGGGCGCCAGGGCCGCCTCGGGGGCCGGGGACGGGTTGAGTACGACGCGGGTGCCGGCGTCCTCGGCGGCCGCGGCGGCGGCCCGTACCGACTCCATCGGGATCTCCAACTGGAGGGAGACCACCGCGGAGGCGGCGATGACGTCCTTGGCGGCGGCCACATCGGCCGGGGTGAGGGCGGCGTTGGCGCCGGGCGAGACGACGATGCTGTTGTCGCCGTCCGGGCTGACGATGATCATCGCGGTGCCGGTGCGGGCGGTCTCGTCCACGATGACCGGTGTGGTGTCGGTGCCCGCCGCGCGCTGGGCGTCGAGCAGCAGCTCGCCGAACGCGTCGCCGCCGACCCGTGCCAGCAGCGCGGTGCGCCCGCCGAGCCGGGCCGCGGCGGCCGCCTGGTTGGCGCCCTTGCCGCCGGCCGATTCGACCAGGTCCGTACCGAGCACGGTCTCGCCCGCGCCGGGTCGCCGCTCGACCCGTACGGTCAGATCGGCGTTGGCCGAGCCGACCACCAGGACGTCGTAGGCGGGGGCTTGCGCGGGGCCTTCCGGCTGGGCTTCCACATGGCGTTCCATCTGCTCTTCTTCCCTTTCCTTCACCGGCCGGGAGCCGTCATCGGCCGGTCCCGGCGGCGGTCGGTCTTGTTCGCCGTCTTCGTCTTCTTCGTCGTCTTCTTCGTCGGGTGGTTCCGTTCCCGGTACCGGCGGATGCCGCTCGCCGCCATGTGGCTGCCCCGACGGGTCAGCGGGCCGCGGGCGGCTCTCCGCAGGAGCGGCGGGTCACCAGGCGGGCCGGCAGCAGGACCGAGTCGGCGGGGCGACCCTCGATGCGTTCCAGCAGGGTGTGGACGGCGACGCGGCCCAGTTCGCGGGTGGGCTGGGCGATGACGGTCAGCGGCGGATCGGTGTGGGCGAACCAGGGCACGTCGTCGTAGGAGACCAGCGCGACGTCGTCGGGGACGCGCAGCCCGCGCGCCTTGAGTGCGTCCATCGCGCCGAGCGCCATCAGGTTGTCGGTGGCGAGCACCATGTCGGGCCGCTGCGGTAGGTCGAGGAGGGAGCTCATCACCCGGCGGCCGCCGGTGTGCTGGAGATCGGGGGCGGCGCCGACGCGTTCGTCGGGCAGGTCGATGCCGTGGGCGGCCAGGGCGCTGCGGAAGAGGCCGAGGCGTTCCTCTCCGGTGGGGGTCCCGGCGGGGGCGACGATGATCGCGGGGCGGCGGCGGCCGAGGGCGGCGAGATGGGCGGCGAGGTCGGACATCGCCGCGCGGCCGTCGGCGCGTACGCAGGGGGCGTCGATACCGGGGACGCTGCGGTCGAGCAGGACCAGCGGGGTGCCGGAGCCGACGACCTCGGCGAGCATCGCCGAGCCGGTCCCGGCGGAGCTGACCAGCAGGCCGTCGATACGGCGGTCGAGCAGGGTGCGGATGTAGTCGTCCTGCTGCGCGGGGCGCTCGCCGGCGTTGCCGATGACCAGGCTGTAGCCGAGGCTGCGGGCCTCGTCCTCGACGGCGTCGGCGAGCTCGGTGAAGAAGGGGTTGGTCAGATCGCTGATGATCAGCCCGAGCGCGCCGGTGCGGGCAGTCCGCAGGGCGCGGGCGACGTTGTTGGGGCGGTAGCCCAGCTCCCGTACGGCGGCGAGGACCCGCTCGCGGGTCGCGGCGACCGGGCTGTGACCGTTGAGGACCCGCGAGACGGTGGCGACGGAGACCCCCGCCCGCTCTGCCACGTCCTTGATGTTCGCCATGGCGCCGTTGCCGTCCTGTTCGTGCGGCCGCTGGTGTACGTGGCCGTGGCCGCAGTCTTCGTGTAATCGATTACGTGAGAAGTCTACGTAATCGATTACACGGTGGCGGCGTCAAGACGCGGCCACTATGGCCTGCGTCACACGGCGCGGGTTCGTTACTGCGGCGCCGTTCCCCGCGGCGAAGGGCCGAGGGCCGCACCCCGGTGGGGTACGGCCCTCAGTAGCGGATGCGTCAGGCGACGGTCAGCTTGACGTCGATGTTGCCGCGGGTGGCGTGGGAGTACGGGCAGACCTGATGGGCCTTCTCCACCAGGGCCCTGGCGGTCTCCGCGTCGACGTTCGGGATCGAGGCGGAGATCTCGACCGTGAGGCCGAAGGCGCCCTCCGAGGTCTTGCCGATGCCGACCTTGGCGGTCACCCGGGACCCGGAGACATCCTGCTTCTCCTGGCGGGCGACGACGCTGAGCGCACCCTGGAAGCAGGCGCTGTAGCCCGCCGCGAAGAGCTGCTCGGGGTTGGTGCCGGCGCCGCTGCCACCCTGTTCCTTGGGCGGGTTGACGACTACGTCGAGCTTGCCGTCATCGCTGGCGACGCGGCCGTCACGGCCGTTCTCCGCGGTGGCGACGGCGGTGTAGACGACGTCAACAGTCGGGATGGACATACACAATCCTCCAGTGATTCGCCGCGACTCGCGCCCACGGATCGCGACGGCCTGCCGCTGAGCCTAACGGGCGGGGGCAAGAGGGCAGCGGGACGGGGGCGTCAGCCCAGGCTCACGATCATCTTTCCGGTGTTCTCGCCGCGGAGCATGCCGAGGAATGCCTCCACGCCGTTCTCGATGCCCGGCACGACGGTTTCGCTGTACTTGAGCTCGCCGGAGCGGATCCAGGCGGAGACCTCCTCGGCGAACTTCGGGTGGAGGGCGGAGTGGTCGCTCACCAGGAGGCCCTGCATCCGCAGGCGCTTGCCGATCACCAGGGCGAGATTGCGCGGGGCAGGACTGGGCTCGGTGGCGTTGTACATCGAGATCATGCCGCAGACGGCGATCCGGCCGTGGACGTTGAGGGCCGAGAGGGCGGCCTCGAGGTGGTCGCCGCCGACGTTGTCGAAGTAGACGTCGATGCCGTCGGGCGCGGCGTCCTTCAGCTGCTGGGCGACATCGCCGTTCTTGTAGTTGAAGGCGGCGTCGAAGCCGTACTCCTCCACCAGGAGCTTGACCTTCTCGTCGGAGCCGGCCGAGCCGATGACGCGGGAGGCGCCCTTGAGCCGGGCGATCTGGCCGACCTCGCTGCCCACCGCGCCGGCCGCGCCGGAGACGAACACGGCGTCGCCCTCCTTGAAGGACGCCACCTCCAGCAGGCCCGCGTACGCGGTCAGGCCCGGCATGCCCAGGACGCCGAGGTAGGCGGTGAGCGAGGCCAGCGACGGGTCGATCTTGGTGGCGTGCCGGGCGTCCAGGACCGCGTACTCGCGCCAGCCCAGGTTGTGCAGCACATGGTCGCCGACGGCGAGATCACCGGCGCGCGAGGCGATGACCTCGCCGACCGCGCCGCCGTCCATCGGCCGGTCCAGCTGGAACGGCGGGACGTAGGACTTCACGTCGTTCATCCGGCCGCGCATGTACGGGTCGACGGAGAAGGCCTGGTTGCGGACGAGGATCTGACCCTCGCCGACCTCGGGGACCGCGGTCTCGCGCAGCGCGAAGTCAGCGGGGGTGGGCCAGCCGTGCGGGCGGGCGACGAGGTGCCATTCGCGGCCGGTTGCGGGCAGTGCGGACATGAGCGCGATCCTCCAGCTTGCTTGGGCCCGAATGCCTCGGGCCCGACCCTTCAATACTTCAGATGCTGAAACAATGATGCCCCTCGATATTTCATGTTGTCAAGCAATTGGGTATCCTGGTGGCATGACAGCGCGCGCAGACTCCTTGACCGTCGAGGTCGTCGACCTGATCGGCACCGTCGTCGCCCGTTACTACGAGGAGTACGAGCATGCCGCGGCCGAGCACTCCCTCACCGGGGCGCAGGCGCGGGTGCTGAGCCTGCTCACCGTGGAGCCGCTGCCCATGCGCAAGGTCGCCGAGCGGCTGAAGTGCGAGCCGTCCAATGTCACCGGGATCGTGGACCGCCTGGAGTCCCGCGGCCTGGTGGAGCGCCGCCCGGACCCCGCCGACCGCCGCATCAAGCTGGCCGCCCCGACCGCCGAGGGCGCCCGTACGGCCGAACGGCTGCGCACGTCCCTGGACTTCGCCCGCGAACCGCTGGGCCAACTGACCGTCGCCGAGCGCACCCTGCTCAAGCAGCTGCTCCAGCGGATGCTGGGCATCGCACCGCCGCCCGACAGTCCGGCCGCGGGCTGACGCTCGACCGCGCCCCGGGGAGGCGCGAGAAACCCGCGCCCCGGGGAATTGGCCCAGGAAAAGGAGGGGCGAATGTCCCGGGTGGCGGGGCCGGTCGGCGCTCTAACCTGATCCCCATGACGTCCCAGAATCCTGCCCGCCACACCGTCGACTTCTACTTCGACCCCATCTGCCCGTTCGCCTGGATCTCCTCCCGCTGGATCCTGGAGGTCGAGCGGCACCGTGACCTGGACCTGCGCTTCCGGGTGATGAGCCTGTCGGTGCTCAACGAGGGGCGCGAGGACCTGCCCCAGAGGTACCGCGAGCTGCTGGATGCGGGCTGGGGCCCGGTGCGGGTGTGCATCGCGGCCGCCCAGGAGCACGGCGAGGAGGTGCTGCGCGATCTGTACACCGCGCTCGGCACCCGTATCCACCACGACGGCCGCGAGGACACCGCGACCGTCATCGAGGAGGCGCTGGCCGAGGTCGGGCTGCCGGCGGAGCTGGCCCGCGCGGCCGACGGCGACGCGTACGACGATGCACTGCGCAAGAGCCACCACCAGGGCATGGACCCGGTCGGCGAGGACGTCGGCACCCCGACGATCCATATCGACGGGGTCGCGTTCTTCGGGCCGGTCCTGATGGCGATTCCGCGGGGCGAGGAGGCGGTGCGGGTCTTCGACGGCGCCCGCCTCCTGGCCGGTTACGACAAGTTCTTCGAGCTGAAGCGGACGCGGACCGGGGAGTTCGACTTCAGCTGACGACTTCAGCTGACGGCCGGATGCGACCGGCGGCCCGGCCTCACCCCAGGGGCCCGGCCCCGGCCGGATCCGTAACGGGCGCCTCGCGCTCGGCACCCTGGCGGTCGGGCGACCCCGGCGCTACTCGAGCTCCCCCCGTAACCGCCGCGCCCGTAACACCAGTTCCAGCTCGAAGCGGCGGTCCGGGTCGTCCACCTCGGTGCCCCACAGCTCCCGTATCTGGCGCAGCCGGTAGCGGACGGTCTGCGGATGGACGCCGAGGCGGGCGGCGACGTCGGGGGCGCCGCCGCGCGTTTCCAGCCAGGCCAGGAGGGTTTCGGCGAGGCGGCGGGCGTGGGTGGGGCCGCAGCGGGCGAGGGGGGCGAGACGGCGGCGGGTGAGGTCCTCGATCAGCTCCTCGGGCGGCAGCAGGACCAGCGCCTCGGTGTGGTCGGTGCACTGCAACAGCTCGCCCGCGGGCAGCAGTCCGCGTTCCATGAGGTCGACCGCGGCGCCGGCCCAGCGCAGCGACTTGGCGGCGTCCAGCAGCGGTACGGCGGGCCCGATGGCGCCCGACCAGCCGGCCGCCGCGCGGGCCAGCAGGGCGCGGCGCCCGGGGGCGTCCGGTTCGGGGACCACCATCCGGGGCCGTTCGCCGTCCATGTCCAGCAGGACGTCGGAGGCGACGGCGGGGGCGACCGCTGCACGGGCGGGGCGCAACAGGACGGCGACGGCGACGCGTTCGGGCAGCTGCCAGCCGATGCGGGCGGCACGCTCGGCGAGGGTGGCGTGCCGGCCGGACGGCGCCGGTCCGCCGCGGCCGGGCCGGGACCGTATGCCGCGGGCCGCGAACAGCTGTTCCATCAGGCGGCGTTGCAGCCGCAGCCGCTCCCCGGCCTGGCGGGCGGCGGCCTCGGCGTAGCCGCGTACGGATTCGGCGACCAGTCCGTCGAGGTACTCGAAGCCCGATTCGGCCAGTTCGTACATGGCCGGTGCCGGGATGGCGACCTGCTGGCCGATTTCGGCGAGGCGGCGCCAGGCGAGTTTGACGCCGAGGCGGTAGATGGCCTGGAGGGCGTCCAGGCTGCGGCCCTGGACGCCCTCGTCGCGGCCGAACTCCTGGAAGACCTGGGGATGGACGTGCGGCCGGTCGAGCCCCTCGGTCATATGCGCGACGAAATGCTCCAGCGACTGGCGGATGCCGACCAGGGCGCGCGGTTCCCCGAACTCGTCCAGCACCAGGGGCAGTTGGGGGAATTCGCGGCGGATCTCGTGCAGGATTCCCTCGGCCAGCGCGGGCACCTCGTCCAGGGCGAGCGCGGCGAACCGGCGCACCTGTCGGGGCGGGACCTCCCGCCAGGCGGAGCGTACGGCGGTCACCATGGGCGGGCCTCCTCCGTCTGTCCGGTGCGTCCTATGCGCCGGTACGGCCGAACGTCACCAGCGGCACATTGGGCTGCCGCGGGGCGGCATCCAGGGCGGCGACGACGGCCAGCGCGGCCCCGAGCGCGAGTGCGGCGGCGACCAGGGCGGTCAGTGCGGCGGCGAACAGTCGGTGCATGGCGCGGCGGCCCTTCGTCGATGCCGGGGACCATGGCCGGTCCCCGTCGGGGCTGGTACGGCACACGGCGCGGCCGCGGTGCGCAGACATCGCGGCCGGCCCGGCGCCGCGTCCCACAGCGCGGCACCACAGCAGTCGTGGCGACTGCCGAGTGTGGAAGGGCATTGACGCCCTGTCAAGAGTTCGCTTACGTTCCCGGCCCATGGCACCAGGGCCGTCCGGCTCGCTTTCGCCGGACGCGACCCGGCGCCGCCGCACGTGCACCAGAGCGTGTCCCTCACCCGCTTCCAGGAGTGCCCGTATGTCTGCCGATCCGTCTGCCCGTACGCCTGCCCGCCCGCCGTCCCGTACCCCGGAACCGGGGGCGCCCGGCGCCGCCCGCAGGGCCTCGCCGCTCTCGCTGCTCGTCCTGGGCCTCGGGGTCTTTCTGCTGGTCCTGGCGCCGCTGCTGGTCTGGTACGTCACCCCGCGGGCCGAGGTCACCCCGGTCGATGTCGACGTCACCACCGTCTTCACCGGTACCGGGAGCTACTTCGACGCCGGGGCGCTGCGGACCCGGCAGCGGCAGAAGATCACCATCACCCGGCATGTGCTGGGTGATGTCGCGGCGAGCGAGCGCAGCGGACGTGCGGTGTGGCAGGTGTCGACGACCGTCGACACCCCCAGGACGCTGGCGCTGCACGATCCGCGGCGGGCGTTCCAGTGGACCACCGAGCAGTGGGTGACCGACCGGCGCACCAACGCCCCGGTGCACTGCTGCGGGGAGGCGCCGACCTGGTTCGACGGCGATGCCTACCTCAAATTCCCCTTCGATCTGGAGAAGCGGAGCTATCGCTGGTGGGACGACACGCTGGGGGCCGCCGTGCCGCTCCGTTTCGCCGGGACGACGACGGCCTGGGGAGTGACGGGATACCGCTTCACCGGGAGCGTGCCGGCCACCCGGACGGGCAGTCGGCAGGTGCCGGGGCGGCTGGTGGGGCGGCCGGGGCAGGGGCAGATCCAGGCCGAGGAGTGGTATGCGAACTCCCGGATCGAGCTGGTCGCGGAGCCGCGTACGGGCCGGATCATCGATGCCGCGATCTCGCCGCTCAAGACGCTGCGGGCACCGGGGGCGCGGCGCGATGCGGTGACCCTGCTGCGCGGTGAGCGGCTGCGGTTCACGTCGGCGACGCGGCGAGCCCAGGCGCGGCTGGCGCAGGCGGACCGCGACAAGCTGGTGCTGGTGAGCGGGACGCTGCCGTGGGGTGCGGCGGGGGCGGGCGGGCTTCTGGCGCTGGTGGGGGTGGTGCTGGTGGTGCGGGGGAGGGCTGTGGACGGCCGGTCCTGAGCGAAGTGATGAACCGTCAGCACAATCGGCCGGGGATTTTGTCACCCCGGTGAGTAGCCCCGGCGCCCGGGGGCGGCGAACACTGACCACCCCACACCGGCACCACACTCGGGCACCACCCTCACCGGCACCACCCGCACCACGCCCGCCCCGCGCCACCCGCGTCGCACTGCCCGCACCGCCCCCGCACCGCCCCGCACGACTCAGTACGCAGTACGTCCCCCACCGCCGGTACCGCACCCTGAGACGAGTTGGAGCACCCATGCCCCAGCACGTACAACCGTCCCCGCCGCCTCTGCACCCCGCCCCGCCCCCCGTCCGGACGGCCCCGCCACTCGCGCCGCCCGCCGTCGGCCCGTCCCCCTCCGGGCCCCCGCTCCCCCGCCGTATCGTCTTCCTCGCCCGCCGCGACCTGGGCAATCCCGCCGCCGGCGGCTCCGAGCTCCTGGTGGACAGGATCGCCGACGGGCTCACCGCGCACGGCCACGACGTCACCCTGCTGTGCGGCGGGCCGGCGGCCGAGCGCGGCTACCGGGTGATCTCGGCGGGCGGCGACGCCGGGCACTTCCTGCGCGCGCCACGGGAGTTGCCCCGCCGGATCGGCGACTGCGATCTGCTGGTCGAGGTGTGCAACGGGATGCCGTATCTGGCGCCGCTGTGGCACCGCGGCCCGACCCTGTGCCTGGTCAACCACGTCCATACGGATCTGTGGGGGATGCGCTATCCGCGGCCCGCCGCCCGGCTCGGCCGCAGGCTGGAGCACTGGGCGCTGGCCGGCACCCATCGCCGCAATCTGATGGTCGCCGTCTCCGGCTCGACCGCCGCCGCGCTGCACGCCCTCGGGGTGGACCGCGACCGTATCCGCCTGGTCCACAACGGAGTCGAGGATCCGGGCCCGCTCGCCCCCAAGGCGCCCGAGCCGCTCTTCGTGGCCATGGGCCGGCTCGTCGAGTACAAGCGGATCGATCTGCTGCTGCGGCTGTGGGAGCGGGTCCGCCCGGTGACCGGCGGCCGGCTGGTGATCGTCGGCGACGGGCCGGAGCGGGCCCGGCTGTCGGCGCTGGCCGGTCCGGACGTCACCTTCACCGGCCGGATCTCCGAACGCCGCAAACACCAACTGCTGTGCTCCGCCTGGCTGTTGCTGCACCCCTCGCTGGTGGAGGGCTGGGGGCTGGTGGTCATGGAGGCCGCCGCGCGCCGCACGCCCGCCGTCGGCTTCGACATCCCCGGGCTGCGGGACTCCGTCGAGCACGGCGTCACCGGCCTGCTGGCCCGCGGCGAGAGCGCCTTCGCCGCGCACTGGTGCACCCTCGCGCTCAGCGCCCGCCGCCGCGAGACCTTCGCGCTGGCCGCGGAGCGGCGCGCCGCCCGCTTCCGGTGGGGCCATACCGTCGCCGACTTCCGCGCGGTCGCCGCGGAGGCGTTCCTCACCGCTCCACCCGGGCGGTGAGGGCCCGGTGCGCGACCCCTCGCTGCGCAGGTCCTACGCCCTCTTCCGCGCCTTCCTCAACGAGCAGAGCGCACCGGAACACTGTTACAGGCTGCTCGCCCGGGACGCCGCCGACCAGGTGGAGCGCCATGCCCCGCTCAAGGGCGCGGTGGTCGCCGATGTCGGCGGCGGCAGCGGGCACTTCACCGAGGAGTTCCGGCGGCGCGGCGCCCTGGGCCTGCTCTTCGAACCCGATACGGCCGAACTGACGGCACGCGGCCGCATCCCCGAGGGTGCGGTGGTCGCCGACGGCTATCTGCTGCCGCTCGCCGACGGCGCCGCCGACATCTGCTTCTCCTCCAACGTCCTGGAGCATGTCGCCGATCCGCAGACCTTCCTGAGCGAAATGGTCCGCATCACCCGCCCCCACGGGCTGATCTACGTCTCCTTCACCAACTGGCTGTCCCCCTGGGGCGGCCATGAGACCGCACCGTGGCACTATCTGGGCGCCGAGCGGGCCCGCAGGCGCTACCTGCGGCGCACCGGAAGACCGGCCAAGCACACCCTGGGCGTCAATCTCTTCGCCGTGCACATCGGCCGCACCCTGCGGCAGGTACGGGCCCGGGACGACGTCGCGATCGTCACCGCGCGCTCCCGCTACGCACCGTTCCTCGCCGAGGCCCTTCCCCGCCTCCCGGGTGTCCGGGAGGTCGCCACCTGGAACCTTCTCCTCATCCTCCGGCGGTTGCCATGACCCAGACCCTGCGGCCCTCCCCGTCCCCGGGATCGCCCGACACCGGCGACCGGGCCCTGCCGACCTCCGCCCCGCCACCGGACGCACCGCGCGGCAGGCGCTGGCTGGTCGCCTTCTGGGCCCTGGCGCTGATCGGCTTCCTGGCCCCCTCGCCCGGCAAGATGACCTTCGAGACCAAGCTGGGGGTGACCACCGATCCCTGGGGATTCCTGGCCGACCTGGGCCAGTTGTGGCACGACCGGGCGGGCTTCGGCGGCATCGCCGACCAGTACTTCGGCTACGCCTTCCCGACCCTGCCCTACTACGGCCTGACGCATCTGCTCCAGCTGCCGGTCTGGCTCGCCGAACGCCTGTGGATGTCGCTGATCGTCACCGCCGCCTTCTGGGGCGCGCTGCGGCTGGCCGAACGGATGCGTTTCGGCACCCCGCCCACCCGGCTGCTCGCCGCCGCCTGCTACGCCCTGTGGCCGACGTACACCGTCGTCATCGGCTCCACCTCCGCCGCCGCGCTCCCCGGCGCGCTGCTCCCCTGGGTGCTGCTGCCGCTGACGAACCCGCAGACCGGCGCCCGTATCGCGGCGACCCGGTCGGCGCTGCTGATCCCCTTCATGGGCGGCGTCAACGCGGCCTCGACGCTGGCCTCCCTGTTACCCGTCGGCCTGTATCTGCTCTCCCGTACGGGCCCCCGGCGCCCGCAGCTGCTCGCCTGGTGGCTGCCCGGCGTCGTCCTGGCCACCGCCTGGTGGGTCGTTCCCCTCCTGCTGCTGGGCATCCACGGCGAGAACTTCATGCCGTTCATCGAGCAGGCGGACACCACCACCGGCACCATGTCCGCCACCGAGCTGCTGCGCGGCGCGGGCAACTGGGTCGGCTACCTCAACTTCGGACAGCCCTGGCTGCCGGCCGGCTGGACCATGACCGCCAACTGGTGCGCGGTGGCGGGCTCGGCGCTGGCCGCCGCGCTGGGCCTCGCCGGGCTGGCCCGCCGCGATCTGCCCGAACGCCGCTGGCTGCTGCTGACCGTGCTCACCGTCGCCCTGATCGCGCTGGCCGGATACGGCGGTGCGCTGGGCGGCCCCGTCCACGGGCTGTGGCAGGACTGGCTGAACGGCTGGCTGCGTCCGTTCCGCAACATCTACAAATTCACCCCGGGCCTGGCCCTGGCGCTCACCCTCGGGCTGGCGCACCTCCTTTCCGTGGCCGCCGCGGGGCGCGGCAGCCGCGCCGAGGGGAGCGGGACCCGCCGCATCGCCGCCGGTCACCGTATGTCGTCCCGTGGACCTCTCCCTTCCCGATGGGTCGCCCTCCTGGCCGCCGCGCTCGTCCTCCCGGCCCTCGCCCTGCCCTTCCTGACCGGCACCGTCCTCCAGCCCGGCGCCTTCACCCGGCTGCCCGACTACTGGGAACGCACCGCCGGCTGGCTGCGCACCCACACCCCCCACAGCCGCGCCCTGGTCGTCCCCGCCACCGCCCACGGCATCTACACCTGGGGCTCGCCCATCGACGAACCCCTCGACGTCCTCGCCCGCTCCCCCTGGGCGCAGCGCGACTTCGTCCCGTTCGGCACCCCGGGCGCCCGCCGGACCCTGGACGCCGTCGAGCAGGCCCTGATGACCGGCGCCCAAGTCCCCGGACTGCGCGACTACCTGGGCCGGGCGGGCATCCATGACGTCGTCGTACGCAACGACCTCGACCCGGACCAGATCGGCTATGTGCCGCCGCAGACCGTCAAACGCACCCTGGAGGCGTCCGGCTACCGCAGGGCCGCCGCCTTCGGCCCGCTGACCACCAGCGGCAGGATCCCCGCCGAGGCGCCCGTGCAGGTCCAGGGCCTGTATCCGCGCCAGCGCTCGGTCGAGATCTACGAGCCCCGGGGCACGCCCGCGCCCGGCCCCGTCACCGCCAAGGACGTCGCGGACACCGCCCAGCTCAGCGGCGGCCCCGAAGCACTGCTCCAGCTCTCGGCCGACCCCACCCTGCGCGACCGGCCGACCGTGCTGACCGGCGACAACCACCCGGGCCTGGGCACCGTGCCGCTCCAGCTGACCGCCGACGGACTGCGCCGCGCCGACACCCGCTTCGGCCTGGTCAACAGCAATACGTCCTATACCTACACGGCCACCGAGACCAACCACCCCGACAGCGTCCAGGACCCCGGCCGGCCGCCCCGGCAGATCCTGCCGACCACCGGCATCGCGCACCAGACCACCGCCGTCCTGCGCGGCGCCGCCTCCGTCACCGCCTCCACCAGCGGCAACTGGCTCTTCCACCTCCCCCAGTACGACCCGGTCAACGCCTTCGACGGCAACCCGGACACCGCCTGGGCGGAGGGCAGCGCGGGCGACCCCGTCGGTCAGTGGATCCGTATCGCCTTCACCAAGCCCACCTCTGTCCCCTCGTCGCTCTTCCTCACCCCGTTGCCCGGCGACGGCCTGCGCGCCGCCCCGACGTCCGTACGCATCGAGACCGACCGCGGCAGCGCGGTCAGCCCGCTGCGCCCGGACGGCACCCGTCAGCAGGTCAAGGCCCCTGCCGGGACCGCGACCTGGCTGAAACTCACCATCCTGGGCTCCCAGACGCCGCGAGCGGGGCTCTCGGGGGCGGGCTTCCGCGAGATCTCCGTACCCGGCGTGCAGGTCACTCGTCTTCTTCAACTCCCGACGGATACGGGGAGTTCCCGGAACGGCACAGGGAGTTCGGAGAGTTCCCGGGGCGGTTCGGGGAGTTCCGGGGGCGGGGACGTGAGCGGCCAGGGGTCCGATGCGCCCGCCGAGACCGTCTCCCTGCACCGCGGCAGCGACCCCGGCGGCCTCTCCCCCGTCTCCGCCGAGACCGGTCTGCACCGCCAGTTCCATACCGACGCGGGCGCGTCCTACGCCGTATCCGGCAAGGCCCTGGCCGTCCCCGGCCCCGAACTCGACGCGCTGCTGGACAAGATCGCACCCGAGCAGAAGGACCGCATCACCGCCACCGCCGACTCCACCAGCTTCGGCTTCGGCCAGTCGCTCAGCCCCCGCAATCTCGTCGACGGCGATCTGACCACCGCCTGGATCGCCGGCGATCGCCCCACGCTGCACCTCCGCTGGCCCGGCAAGAAGAAGATCGACCAGATCGTGCTGGCCGCGGCCGGCGGTATCTCCACCCGGCCCGAGCAGATCCTGATCAACTCGCCGGACGGTGCGGCCACCGCCGGGGTCGACGAGTACGGGCAGGCCCGCTTCGACCCGATCACCACCGACCGCCTCGACATCACCATCAGCAAGGTCAAGGAACTCACCCTGCACAACCCGGTGGCCGGCCAGGCCCTGCAACTCCCGGTCGGCCTCAGCGAGGTGTACATCCCGGCCCTCGACGCGTACCGCACCCCGCCGCCGCCCGCCCGCAAACGCTTCTCGGTCGGCTGCGGCCAGGGCCCGATGCTCGCCGTCGACGGCGTTCTGCACGCCACCAGGGCCTCCGGGTACGTCCGCGATCTGACCGAACGGCGGCCGATCACGGTGCAGTTGTGCGCCGGGGAGGCCCCCGACGGACGGCTGACGCTGCCCTCCGGGCGGCACCGGGTGGAGGCCGGTGACCAGGGTCCGCTGGCGCTCACGGATGTGACGCTGAGCAGGGGGGCGGCGCCGGCCCCCGGGGCGGCCGCGCAGGCCCGCACCGTGCGGGCCGAGGACTGGTCGGGGGACCACCGCACGGTCGCCGTCGGAGCGGGCCGGGCCGTCTACCTCCAGATGTACGAGAACGCCAACGACGGCTGGCAGGCCACCCTCGACGGACGGCCGCTGACCCCGCTCCGGGTGGACGGCTGGCAGCAAGGCTTCCTCGTCCCGGCCGGCGCGGGCGGCACCGTCGAGCTGTCCTACGCTCCGGCGACCGCCTACGACCTGGGGCTGATCGGCGGGGCGGCGGGCGTCCTGCTGCTCGTCGCCTCGGCGTTCATACGGCGCACCCCGCGCACCCCGCCGCCGGCCCCGGTGACGCCGCCCGCGCCGTCGTGGGTGCTGGGCGCGGTGGCGCTCACGGGCGTGGTGGCCCTGGCGTCCGGGCCGTTCGCGGTGGCGGTGCCGCTGCTGGCGCTCGTGGCCCGCTTCCGGCCGCGGTTCCTGGCGCCGGTCGCCCTCGCGGCCATGACGGGCGCGGGCATCATCGCGGCGTTCGGCGCGGGCGAGCCGATCGCCGCGGGCCGGGGGGCGTTCGGCGCCGTGGCACAGGGGTGTGCGCTGCTGGCGCTGACGGCGGCGGTGGTGACGGTGCGGGAGGCGCCGGGAGCGGCGGGTGTGCCGGGTGCGCCCGGTGTGGCCGGTGCTCCAGGGGGCTCGGCGGCCGGGTCGGACGACGCTCCGGGCGCGGCCCTCCCCCCGCTTCCCCGCCGCGACCGGGACGCGACGCGGCCGGGACCCGCCGCGCCGACCATCGCCGGACGCCCCCTCCAGGCCCGGGGCCGCACACCGGGCAACGGCCCCAACTGGGCCCACCGGCAACGGCGCCCGGGCCCACGGCCCCTGGGGGAGGAGACCGAAAAGTGACCACATTGCAGCAGCCGTCGCGGCGGGAGCCGGAGGGACGGGAGCCCGACGGCCCGGCGGAACCGGACAGCCAGGAGCCGGGCGGCCACGACACCCCCCGCACCAGCACCCCCCGCCCCCCGGCCGTCGCCCGTCTCCCCTTCCCCCTCGTCGACGAGATCTCCCGGCACTGCCTGCGGGACGACGAACCCGAGACCGTCCACATCGAGGTGCATCTGCCCGGCCGGATCGACCACGCGCGCCTGCGCGCCGCGTTCCACCGGGCCCTCCTGCGCCACCCCCGGATCCTGATGCGCCAGGCCCCGGTCCGCTGGTGGCGCCGCCGCTACGAGTGGGAGCTCACCGCCACGCCGGACGTCGACCCCGTCGTCTTCCCGCCGCCCGGCCCGGACGCCCTCGTCCGCGCCCGCGAACGCGCCCTCACCGCATGCCCGCCGCTGGACGCCTCTCCCCCCGTCCGCCTGGAGGTGATCGAACGCCACCCGGACGCGGCCGACGGCACCGTCCTCGTCCTCGCCCTCCACCACACCGCCCTGGACGGCCCGGCCTGCCTCCGCGTGCTGGCCACGACCGCCGAGCTGTACGGGGGCGCCGACAACTCGCCCGCCCCGACCCCCGTACGCACCCCGGGGCACACCGCCCCGCCCCGGCACCGCGCCCCCGCCGCCCGCCCCGGTCCCGTCCGCCCGGCCCGTATCGCCCCCGACACCACCCCCGTCCGCGCCACGGCCCACACCAACGGCATGCTGATCACCGAACTCCCCGTCCCCACCAGACCACCCGGCGACGAGATCCCGGCGGCGAAGATCCCCCACGCCGCCGCCCGCACCGCGTCCCCCACCGTCAACGACCAGCTCCTGGTCGCCACCTGTCTGACGGTCGCCCGCTGGAACCGGCTGCACGGCCGGCCCACCGCCCCCGTCGTCGTCACCATGCCCGTCGACGACCGGCCGCGCGGCGGCGAGATGCCCATCGGCAACGGCACCCGGCTGATCCCGGTGGGCTTCGGCCCGGAGGAACGCCGGGACGCCGACCTGCTCGCCGCCGATCCGCCCGATCCCGAGGCCGTCGCCCGGCTGCTGCGCCGCACGGCCGCCCGCACCCGCGCCCTCAAGGCCACCCGCGGTTCCCAACTCGGGCTGCCCGGCACCCTGTTGACGCTCCCGGTCGCGCCCGTCGGCCTGCGCGGCGCGGTCACCCGCGCACTCCGTACGGCCGCCGCCCCCTGGACCTCCACCACCCTCCTCTCCAACATCGGCCGCCTTCCCTATCCCCTCGACTTCGGCGACGCCGGACGGCCGACCGCGGTGTGGTTCTCGGCCCCGGCCCGGATGCCCCGCGGGCTGACCGTCACCACCGTCTCGGTCGGCGGCCGTATCCAGCTCGCGCTGCGCTGGTCGCACGCCCTTCTGGACGATGCGGCCGGCGCCCGACTCGGCGCCCTCTTCGCCGCCTCCCTCGCCGCCACCGAAGGAGCCGCCCCATGACCCGCCCGCCCACCGGCGCCGCCCGGCCCCCGGCCGGACTGCGGGACTTCTACGAGAACCCCGCCGTTCCGGTCGCCTCGGGCCCCGCCCGCAGCACCCGCCAGGCCGCGCTCCTGGCGCGCGCCCTCGGCCCCCGCCGCACCGGGGCGCCGCCCGCCACCATCCTGGACATCGGCTGCGGCGACGGCACCGCGGCCGCCACCGCGGCGCACCTCCTGGGCGGACACCGCCTGGTCGGCGTCGACTGGTCCCAGGACGCCCTGCGCCGCGCCCGGACCCGTATCCCCGCCGCCGCACCCGGTGAGCTGACCGCCGTACGCGGTGAACTGACCGATGGCGGGCTGCCGTTCGCCACCGGCTCCGCCGACGCCGTGCTCTTCAGCGAGGTCATCGAGCATCTCGTCGACCCCGATGCCGCCGTGGACGAACTGCACCGCATCCTGCGCCCCGGCGGCCACCTGATGCTCTCCACCCCCAATCTCGCCGCCTGGTACAACCGCGGACTGCTGCTCGCCGGGATCCAGCCCGTCTTCTCGGAAGTGAGCCTGCGCCATATCCACGGCCGCCCCGGCACCCAGGTCGTCGGCCACCTGCGCCTCTACACCGCCCGCGCGCTCCGCGCCTTTCTGACCGCCGCCGGTTTCGACGTCATCCGCCTGACCGGTGCCCCCTACCACGACGTCCCCCGCCCCCTGCGCCCCCTCGACCGCGCCGCCTGCCATCTTCCGTCCCTCTCCTCCATCCTTCTGGCCCACGCCCGCCGCAGAACCCCTCACTCCCCCCAGGACCCTTGACCACCGTCCGCAGGAGCCGCCGCACACCGATGCCGACCCGAACGCGGAGAAGGGAGCAGGCCCATGCTGTGGTGGGGCGTGGCATCGGCGCTGATCGCCAACGTGCTGTACAGCACCGGTTTCGTGCTGGAGAAACGCGCGCTGGCCACGCTGCCCGCCCTCAGCACCCGCCGTCCCGCCCGGGTCGTCCGCCACCTCCTCGGCAGCCCGCGGTGGCTCGGCGGCTCGCTCGCCCTGGCCGCGGGGTTCGCCGCCCAACTCGCCGTCTACCGCGCCCTCCCGATCGCCGCGGCCCAGGGCATCTTCGTCTCCGGACTCGTCCTGCTGCTGATCCTGTCGTCGGTGGTGCTGGGCGAGCGGACCAGCGGCCGGGAGCGCCAGAGCATGGTGGCGATCCTCGTCGCGCTGGTGATGGTCGTCGCCTCCCTCCAGGGCGACGACGCCCGGACCATCGCCCGCACCGCGCCGCCCGCCACGCTGCTCACCATCGCCGTGCCGTCGCTGGCCGCGGGCCTGCTGCTGTACGGCTCGGCGGAACGGCGCGCACGACGCCGCCACCGCCTGCCGACGGCCGGCGTCGCCTACGGGGTGGCCGTCGGCCTCCTCTACGGCGTCAGTTCACTGGCCATCAAGGGCGTCTCCGGCCTGCTCACCACCCACGACATCCCGGCCGCGGCCGAGCGGCTGCTGCGCTCGCCGTACCCCTATCTCCTCCTGTTCACCGGCGCCACCGGGCTGGTGCTGTCCCAGACCGCGCTGCAACGCTGCCGCGCCTCCGTCATCGTCCCCGTCTGCTCCACCATCACCTGCGTGTTCACCGTGGCCTGCGGCACCGTCGCCTTCGGCGAACCGCTGCCGGCCGATCCCCTGCGGCTGGCGCTACGGCTCGGCGGTACGGCCGTGGCCCTGACCGTCCTGCTGGCCCTCCCCCGCCATGACCCCCCAGCTCCCGTAACTCCCCCTATCCCCAACGGAGTTGAGCCATGAATTTCGATGACCCGCTGCTGAAGATCCTCGCCTGCCCGCTGGACAAGGGGCCGCTCTCGCTCCTCACCGGCGAGGGCGAGGGCGCGCTCTACAACCCCCGGCTGCGCCGCCGCTATCCGATCCGGGACGGTATCCCGCAGCTCCTCCCCTCCTCGGGGGAAGAGGTCACCGACGCCGAGCACGACCGGATCCTCCGGCGGCTGGCCGAAGCCGAGGTGCCGTCGTGACGCTCGCCGCGCGGATCGGGCCGCGGCTGCCCGGGCGGCTGGTGGCCGCGCTGGCGGGCGGGCTCTATCCGCGGTTCGAACCGGAGCTCGGGCGGCTGGCCGACTTCTGCCCGACGGGCGGTACGGCCGTGGACGTCGGCGGCTGGCTGGGCCCCTGGACCCGGCGGCTGGCCCGGCGCGCGGAGCGGGTCGTCACCCTGGAGCCCGTGCCGCACCTGGCCCGGCTGATCGACTCCGTCACCCCGCCGCATGTCGAGGTGGTCCCCGCCGCGGCCACCGACCGCACCGGCTGCGCCACCCTCTGGCTGCCGGCGGACGGCCGGGGCGAGCGCGGGGTCTCCTCGCTGGTGCGCCGCGAACTGCACGGCAGCGGACTGGACGTGCCCTGCCTCCCCCTGGACTCGCTGGAGCTGGACCGCGTCACCCTCATCAAGATCGATGTGGACGGCGGCGAGCTGGCCGTGCTGCGCGGCGCCGCGCGCACCATCGAGCGGGAACTCCCGGCGCTGTTCGTGGAGTTGGAGGCCCGTATCCAGCCGCTGGCGCCCGTCCTGGAGTGGACGGCGGCGCGCGGCTATCGCGGCTGGGTCCTGCCGCACGGCCGCTGGACGCCACTGGCCGACTTCGATCTGCCCGCTCATCAGTCCCGTACCTCCCATGTCGCCGAACACGGCCTGCTGAGGCGCTCCCTCGCCCCGCACCGCCGCTATGTCAACTCCGTGCTCTTCCTCCCCGCCGGCACTCGCCCCGGCAATCGCCACGGCCCCGAGATCCGTCACCGCGACTTCCACCCCCGCGGCATCCACGACGATGTCCATCATGAACGCCGCCACTGACAACGACCCTCCGACCGGCCCCGCCACCCCCTCCGGCCTGCCCGGACCCGTCGCCTTCCAGCTCGTTCTGCTGCGCCGGATGGCCGACCACCAGCCCGGACTCGTCGAGGACGCGCTGCGCACGCTGGGGGTCTCCCGCGCCGATCTGCGCGAGGCCAACCGCCGCTGGCAGGCGCGGATGCACGCCCCGCGCGCACCCGGCGGCCTCAGCCCCTACCGCGCGCTGCTCGGCGCCCCCGAGTCCGTCACCGCCCGCCGCCTGGGCGATATGACCTGCGAGGCGCTGACCTGGCCGGTGCCGCTCTGGCCCGATCTGCGGTTCGAGGTCCTGACCGCCGACCGCGGCGCCGTCTGGAACGCCTGGCTCGTCCGCGCCCCCGGCGCCGCCGCACCCGCACTCCGTACGACCGCGGACCTCGCTCCTTGGTCCTGCACGGTCGACGAGGTGGCCCGCGCGTTCCCGCCGGCCCGCCCGATGGAGGGCAGCGCCCCCACCCGCTGGGCGCTGGCCTGCACGGTTCCCGATCCCGACCCGGACGCCGCGCCGCACGCCCTGGTCACGGAATTCACCTGGGGGCTCTTCCAGAGGCTGGTCGACCGGCGCGCGTAAACGCCGCCGTCCGGGCCGCCCCGTCCCCCAACCGGACCTCCCCAACGGGCCGCTGACGTCCGCTCGCCACACGATGGCAAGGAGCGACTCTTGCGCCCACTCCACCCACCCGGCCCAAAGGGGAGTCATCCGCCATGACCATAAGCCTCACCCAGCTGCGGCGCTGCTCCGTTGCCGTCGACCTCGGCGCGGCCCGTACAAGGGTGTACCTCAAGAATCAGGGAATGATCGTGGACGAGCCGTCGGTGGCCGCGGTCAACGTCCGTACGGGCGCCCTACTGGCCGTCGGCGCGCAGGCCGAGGTGATGGACGGCCGCACCCCCGACTACATCCGCGTGGTGCATCCGATCTCCGGCGGCACCGTCGTGGACATCGACATGGCCCAGCGGCTGCTCCGCAACCTGGTCGGCGACAAGCTGCGCAGGACCTGGCGGCGCAAGCCCTCGATGCGGGCGGCGGTGTGCATGCCGTACGGCAGCGAGCCGCTGGCGCAGCGGGCCGCCGTGGAGACCCTCACCGGGCTGGGCGCCCGACGGGTGGAGCTGGTCGACACGCTGATCGCGGCGGCGGTGGGCTGCGGGCTTCCGGTGGAGCAGCCGGAGGCGACCATGATCGTGATGTGCGGGGCGGGTACCACGCAGGTCGCGGTGCTGTCGGTGGGCTCGATCGTCGCCGCCGAGACCGTGCCGGTGGGCGGCAACACCATCGATCATGCGGTCATCCAGCACATGCGGCTGCACCATGAGCTGATGGTGCCGAACCAGGCCGTCCGCCCCCTCCAGGTGATGCTGTCCGGAGACGATGCGCAGGCGTCGTCGACCGAGGTGCACGGCCGGGACGTGGTCAGCGGGCTGGCGCGTTCCGTACAGGTCGACACCGAGCGGGTCCTGAAGGCCATCACCACGCCGCTGACCGCGATCCTCGACGGTATCGGGACCGTGCTGCGCAACTGCCCGCCGGACCTGGTGGCCGACCTCGCGGACTGCGGCATCATGCTCGCGGGCGGCAGCGCCCTGACCCCGGGCCTTCGGGCGATGATCGAGCAGGCCACCAGCATGCCCGTGCATGTCGCGGACCGCCCCGACACCTGTGCCGTCCATGGGCTGGGCGCGATGCTCGAGGGCAAGGTGGAACCGCTGCATCTCGATCCGCTGGCTCCGTGAGCGCCCTTTCGACGGCGCCGTAGCCGTAGGCCGCGCCCGTGGCGCAGCACCGTCCGTTCCGCGCCTTCCGGCTTGAAGGACTCCCGGACGTCACGGACTCTCGAACGTCACGGACTCCCGGACGTCACAGACTCCGCGCATTCCAGGCGACCACCGCGGGCCGTTCGTGTTCGGTGCCCAGGACACCGACCGTGCCGGTCTCGAACGTGAACAGCCCGCCCGCGGACGGGGGCAGTCCGAGCCGACGGGCGGTCAGGACGCGCAGGAAGTGGGCGTGCGCCACCAGGACCAGATCGCCCGCCTCGCCCCCCTCACGCGCATCGAGCCGGGGCGTGATCCGTGCCAGCACCCGGTCGGCGCGCGCCCCGACCTCTTCGGGCGACTCCCCCGGGTGCCCGGCGGTGCCGGGGGCGACGCCGTCGCGGAAGAGATACCAGCCGGGCCGGGCACGGTGGATCTCGGGGGTGGTGACGCCCTCATAGCCGCCGTAGTCCCATTCCCGCAGGTCGGGATCGATCTGCGGGGTGGGGAGCCCGGCCAGTTCGGCGGTGCGCAGGGCGCGCTGCATCGGGCTGGAGTACACCTCCGCGATCTTCCGGCCCGACAGCAGGGGCCGCAGCGCGCGGGCCTGCTCCTCGCCGTCGGCGGTGAGCGGCAGATCGGTCCGGCCGGTGTGGCGGCCGTTCCGGCTCCACTCGGTCTCGCCGTGCCGGATCAGTAGCAACTCGCTCACGTGCCCGCCTCGCCTGCCTCACTCGCCTCGCCCGCCGGCCCCGCCGCTACGGGCCCGGCGCCACCCGCTCGATATCGCCCGACTACGCCTGCTCGGCCTGCTGCGCCTGCTCGGTCTTCTGGGCCTCGGCGACCGACGCGCGGACCTCGTCCATGTCCAGGTTCCGGGCCTGGCCGATGACGTCCTCCAGGGCGGCCTCCGGAAGCGCCCCGGGCTGGGCGAACACCGCGATGTTGTCGCGGACGATCATCACCGTGGGGATGGACTGGATCTGGAAGGCCTGTGCCAGCTCGGGCTGGGCCTCCGTGTCGACCTTGGCGAAGACCAGGTCGCTGTGCTTCTCGGACGACCGCTCGAAGATCGGGCCGAAGCTCTTGCAGGGGCCGCACCACTCGGCCCAGAAGTCGATCAGGACGAAGTCGTTGCCGGAGACGATCTCGTCGAAGTTGTCCTTGGTGAGCTCTACGGTGCTCATGCGTGCTTTCCCTGCTTCCGGTCTGGGGTCGTTGTCGAGTGGTCCGGTCGGTCCCGCCGGTGTCCAGCTGCGGTAACGGTCGCCATCCACGCCGTATTCCGCACATTCCGCACACCGAACCGTCCTGGCGCACCGAACCATCCGGCTCCCCTGCCCAGCGCACGCCGTCCTAGACATCCGATTCAGGTTCGATCCGGACCGGAGCGCGTGAGGAACCCCACCCGGGTCGCGAGGAACCCCACCCGGGCGAGGAACCGCACCTCAGCCCCGGAACCGTCCCGCAGAGCCGCAGCCCCCAGCCCCGCCCCGTCCTCCATCCCTCACCCCGTCGACTTGGCGTAGTCCCTCGCCATGCCGCCCGCGAAGTCGTACACGACGACCTGCTCGCTGCCGACCACCCAGGCGTCGTGCCCGGCAGGACAGACGAACACATCGCCCGGCCCGACCTCGGTCTCGGCCCCGTCGTTCATCCGTATCCTCATCCGGCCCTGGACCACGAAGCCGTTGTGGTGGACCTCGCAGCTCTCGGTCCCGGCGAGCGGCCCCACCGACTCCGACCAGCGCCAGCCCGGCTCGAAGACTCCGACCGCGAAGTCCAGCCCGGTCAGGTGCAGAGCGTTGAGGTGGCCGCGCGGAAAGTCACGCCGTTCATCCGGCTTGTCGATCGTCTTGACCTCGATCATCAGGACCACTTCCTTCCCGGCCCTTCCATGGTGCGCCGCCCCCCACCGCCCGGCCACAGGGCATCGGCCATAGGATTTCGGCCCCCACCGGCCCGATGAGACCGCCGACGGCATCCACCGGATCTCCACTCGGCGCCCGTCGGCCGCCTCGTACCCCTCGAACGGCTGCGCCGGGTGCGGCACCTCAACACCCCGCATGTGCCGCACGATTGGGAGGCCCGCGTGCGGTACGACGGCGCCGCCGCCTCGTACCGGATCACGCCCTCGTACCGACACCAGGACGGTTACCTCGCCGTCGCATTGGGTAGTCGCGTCATAACCATGAGTAGTGGCACGCTGGGGGCACACAGGGGAGGGGTGACGGATGACAGTCGGGGGCGGGCCGGAAAAGGCGCGAGGGCCGCCACGCGGTGCGTGACGACCCTCGTCCGTGCGCTACGCCTGGGTCTGATCGTTTCTGCGATGCCAGGCGGTGGTGGGGCGGGTGGGACTCGAACCCACGGCCGACGGATTATGAGTCCGCTGCTCTAACCGGCTGAGCTACCGCCCCCTCACGGCGCGCCGCGCACATTTGTGCGCGCCGTCTGCCGCAGCATAGCCGCTCATACGATCTGCTGCCCGTGTGGGCTGCCGTTGGGCTTCCTTTGGGCTGCCGTCGTGCGACCGTGCATGCCCAAGAGGACTTCGATCACCGGTGGTTCGGTTCCCTCGCGCGGCACATTCGCTTCCGTCGCAGGTCCGCGGCACCGAACGGAGCGCGGAGGACGGGCGCAGAGTCGACGGGGCGAGCAAGCGGGCGCACACCGCGAAGAAGACGACGAACCAGAAGTCGAACGGCTGGGCGAACAAGAAAAAGGACCCCTTCCGGGGCCCTTGTTCTCTCTGCTCCCCCGACTGGACTCGAACCAGTAACCCTCCGGTTAACAGCCGAATGCTCTGCCAATTGAGCTACAGGGGACCGAGCTCCCCCGACTGGACTCGAACCAGTAACCTGCCGGTTAACAGCCGGCTGCTCTGCCAATTGAGCTACAGGGGATTGCTCTGTGTGCCTCGAATGCGCCTCCTTCCGGTGCTCCGGACGGCGCGCGCTCGCTGCGACACATACATTAGCGCAAGCAGGGGGGTGCTCCGCCAATCGGTATCCCCGCCGGTGGCCTCGGGTGATCCGCGGCCCTGACGGGTAGGCGGGTGGCACGGCCCGGCGGTCCGGTGCGGGACGACACCGGACGGGTTCGGACGCCATCGGAGCGCGTCGGCTGCGGCCCTCGCGCACGGGAGCGACGAGAGGGAAGGTGGAGCGATGCGCTACCGGCTCACGTTCATCGCGGGGCTGGCGGTCGGGTATGTGCTCGGCACCCAGGCCGGCCGGGAGCGGTACGAGCAGATGTGCAAGGCCGCCCGGCGGATCGCGGAGAACCCCGCCGTCCGCAACACCGCCGAGTCCGCCGTCCTCGGTGGACGCCAGGTCGCCGCGCGGGCCTTCGGCGCGGTGTCGGCCAAGGTGAGCGACCGCCTGCCGCCGTCCGTCACCGACCGGGTCCGCTCGCTGCGGGAGCAGCGCACGGGCTACGAGGACGAGGACGAGTGGGGCACCAGCAATACGTGACGGCCCGTAGGTGACGACGGGATCCGGCCGGAGTCCGCGGGCCCAGGCGTGACCGGGCCCGCGGGCCCGTACGGTGTCGGGCGGGGCCGGTGGGACCGGGGCAGGACCGGGCAAACCCGGCGCACTCCCCCCGCACGCCCTCCTTATGCACCCCATCGCCCCATGGGGCAAAATCTTGGACCATGGGGATAGTCGCCGGACTGGACAGCTCGTCCACAAGCACACGGATCGTGGTCTGCGATGCGGACACGGGTGCCGTCATCAGGCAGGGGTATGCACCACACCCCGTCGAGAAGGGTCCGGAGACCGATCCGCAGGCGTGGCTGATGTCGCTGGGCGAGGCCGCGGGAGGCGGGCTGCTGGAGGGCGTCCAGGCGATCGGGGTCTCCGCGCAGCAGCACGGCCTGGTGCCGCTGGATGCGGAGGGGAATCTCGTACGGCCCGCGCTGGTCGGCAATGACAAGCGGGCGCAGTCCGCGGCCGCGGACCTGGTGGACGCGCTCGGCGGGCGCAGCGCATGGGCGCAGGCCGTCGGGGCGGTGCCGCAGGCGGCGCATCCGGTGACCAAGCTGCGCTGGCTGGCCCGTACGGAACCGGACAATGCGGCGCGGATCGCGGAGGTCATGCAGCCGCACGACTGGCTGGCCTGGCAGTTGCTGGGGCGGCCCGCGCGCCGTACGACGGACCGGGGCGGGGCTTCGACGACGGGTTTCTGGTCGGCGGCCACCGGCTCCTACCGGCCGGATCTGATCGAGCTGGCGCTGGGCCATCAGGTGCGGCTGCCGGAGGTGCTGGGGCCGTCCGGGACTGCCGGGTTCACGCCCGAGGGGCTGCTGATCTCGGCCGGTACGGGCGAGACGATGGCGGCCGCCTTCGGACTGGGCGCCGGGGAGGGCGATGCGGTGATGTCGCTGGGCGCCTCGGGGTCCGTCTTCGGGATCCATCACGAGGCGCTGACGGACCTCACCGGGACGATCACCTCGTTCGCAGACGCCACCGGGCGGCATCTGCCCGTGGTGCACACGACCAATGCGGTGCGGGTGCTGCGCGGTACGGCGGAGATGCTCGGCACGGATCTGGCGGGGCTGTCCGAACTGGCGCTGAAGTCGTCGCCCGGTGCGTACGGCATGGTGCTGCTGCCCTATCTGGAGGGTGAGCGGACGCCCCATCTGCCGCACACCGCAGGGTCGTTGCACGGCATGCGGCGCGAGAGCATGAAGCCGGAGCATCTGGCGCGGGCGGCCGTGGAGGGCATGCTGTGCGGGCTGGCGGATGCGCTGGACGTGCTGCGCGGGCGGGGCATGACGGTGCGCCGGGTGTTCCTGATGGGTGCGGCGGCGGAGCTGGGCGCGGTGCAGGCGGCGGCGCCCGGGATCTTCGGGGTGCAGGTCGTGGTGCCGCAACCGGCCGAGTACGCGGCCCTGGGCGCGGCCCGGCAGGCCGCCTGGGCCTGGGGCGTCGCCCACGGCACCCTGGCCCCGCCCCCCGGCACGGAACCCGCCCCGGGCGGCGGCTCCCCCTGGATCGACCCGCCCCAGTGGCCGCCGGCCGCCAGCCAGATCTTCGAACCGGGCGACTCCCTGCCCGTCGGCCAGGCGGTACGCCAGCAGTTCACGGCGGTACGGGACGAGGCCCATCCCGAGGCGTTCCGGCGGGAGGCCGAGTAAGGGGCCTAATCCAGATACCCCCGGAGCTGGTCCGCGAAGGCGTGGTCGCGGAGTTTGTTGAGGGTTTTGGATTCGATTTGGCGTATGCGTTCGCGGGTGACGCCGAAGAGGCGGCCGATTTCTTCGAGGGTGCGGGGGCGGCCGTCGGCGAGGCCGTAGCGGAGCTGGACGACCTTGCGTTCGCGTTCGCCGAGGGTGGACAGGACGGCGTCGAGGTGTTCGCGGAGCAGGAGGAAGGCGGCGGATTCGACGGGGGAGGCGGCGTCGCCGTCCTCGATGAGGTCGCCGAGGGCGACCTCGTCCTCCTCGCCCACGGGGGCGTGCAGGGAGACCGGTTCCTGGGCCAGGCGGAGGATCTCGCTGACGCGTTCCTCGGTGAGGTCGAGGTGGCGGGCGACCTCGTCGGGGGTGGGTTCGTAGCCGCGTTCCTGGAGCATCCGGCGCTGGACGCGGACCACGCGGTTGATCAGCTCGACGACATGGACCGGGACCCGGATGGTTCTGGCCTGGTCGGCGAGGGCGCGGGACATGGCCTGGCGGATCCACCAGGTCGCGTAGGTGGAGAACTTGTAGCCGCGGGCGTAGTCGAATTTCTCGACGGCGCGGATGAGGCCGAGATTGCCCTCCTGGACGAGGTCCAGCATGGTCAGGCCGCGGCCGACGTAGCGTTTGGCGACGGAGACGACCAGGCGCAGGTTGGCCTCGATCAGGCGGCGTTTGGCGATCCGGCCCAGGACCACCAACTTGTCGAGGTCATAGGCGAGTTGGGAGTCCAGGTGGGAGTCGAGGTCGGGGGTGCCGGTGAGTTTCTCCTCGGCGAACAGGCCGGCCTCGACGTGGCGGGCGAGCTCGACCTCCTCGGCGGCGGTGAGCAGCGGGATGCGGCCGATTTCGCGGAGGTACTGGCGGAAGAGGTCGGCGGAGGGGCCGGCCGCATCGGGGCGGGGTGCGGGGTCGGGGGGATCGGGAGGGTCGGCCGGTTCGGGGAGTTCCCGGGCGGCGGTCTCCCCGGCGAGCGACTCTGCGGCGGGTGCCCCGGACTGCTGTGGCACGGTGACCGGATCCAGGTCCGGTGCCGCGGTGGCCGGCGCGTCGGCGAGGGTCTGGGTCTGCACGGGGGCGACCTCCAGGGTGATCGCTGCGAGAGCGGCAGAAGGGCCGGGTACGGACGCGGCCGAGCCGCCGTCCGCCCCGTACGTCACGAGCGGTTGCGCGGGGGATGCCGGATGAGGGCAGCCGGACCCGCCGCGCTCCGAGGACTCAGGCACCGCTCCTCAGTGTGGAGTACGACACACTCCCGCCACGAGGGGCGTGCGGCCACTTTTTGAGTCCGGTCCGTGACCGGATGGCTACCGGGGGGTGCTGTGGGCGGCCTAGGGGCCGTCCGGTAGGTCGGGCCTAGAGGGCGGCGAAGCCGCGTTCGCGGAGGGATTGGCCGTACTGCTGGAGGATCCAGAGTTCGTTCTGGACGGCGGCGAGGTGGTCGGGGTCGGCGCGGGGGCCCAGGCGTTGGAGGGTGCCGCGGATTTCGGTGACGCGGTGGTTGACGGCGGCCAGGCGGACGGCGACGAGCTGGACGCCGGCGTACGCCTCGTCGGGGTCGCGGCGGGTGTGCAGGGGCTCCACGGCCAGTTCGGTGACCATGGCGCGGACGGTGTCGTCGGGGGCGGCCTCGCGGACGCGGGCGACGTATCCGGGGTCGGCGGCACCCGCGGTGGCGCCGCCGGCGTCCTCGATGCACTGGCGGACGGTGGCGTAGGGCGGGGCGGTGAACTCGTCGACCCCGTAGGCGTCGAAGGCCGGGGAGACCAGGTCGGGGCGCTGGAGGGCGAGTTTGAGGAGTTCGCGTTCGACGCGGTGGGCGGGGCTGCGGAGGTTGAGGGCGGGACCGCGGGGGCCGGCCGGCTGCGGGGGCGCCTCGGCTGCGGCCGGTGCGCGGTGCGGCGTACGGGGGCGGTCCTGGCCGTCGCGGCCGCGTTCGCGGGCCCAGCGGGCGAGCTGGGACACGCGTTTGACGACGAACTGGGTGTCCAGGATGCCGAGCATGCCGGCCAACTGGACGGCGGATTCGTGCTGGATGGAGCTGTTCTTGATGTGGGCGACGATGGGCGCGGCTTCGTCGAGGGCGGCGGCGCGGCCGACGGCGGTGTCGAGGTTGTGGCGCGCGACGACGTGCCGGAGGGCGAACTCGAAGAGCGGGGTGCGGGATTCGACCAGGTCGGCGACGGCGTCGTCGCCCTTGGCCAGGCGCAGTTCGCAGGGGTCCATGCCGCCGGGGGTGATGGCGATGGAGGTCTCGGCGGCGAACTTCTGGTCGTCCTCGAAGGCGCGCAGGGCCGCCTTCTGGCCGGCGGCGTCGCCGTCGAAGGTGAAGATGACCTCGGCGTTGGCGTTGTCCATCAGCAGGCGGCGGAGGATCTTGATGTGGCCCTCGCCGAAGGAGGTGCCGCAGGTGGCGATGGCGGTGGTGATGCCCGCCAGATGGCAGGCCATGACGTCCGTGTAGCCCTCGACGACGACCGCGCGGTTGGTCTTGGCGATCTCCTTCTTGGCGAGGTCGATGCCGTACAGGACCTGGGACTTGCGGTAGATGGGGGTCTCGGGGGTGTTGAGGTACTTGGGGCCGTTGTCGTCGTCGCGGAGTTTGCGGGCGCCGAAGCCGACGACCTCGCCGGCGATATCGCGGATCGGCCACATCAGGCGGCCGCGGAAGCGGTCGATGGGCTTGCCGCTGCGGCTGTCCTGGGAGAGGCCGGAGAGGATCAGTTCCTTGTCGCTGAAGCCGCGGCCGCGCAGGAAGCGGGTGAGGTGGTCCCAGCCGGCCGGGCTGTAGCCGACGCCGAAGTGCTGGGCGGCGGCCTGGTCGAAGCCGCGCTCGGCGAGGAAGCGGCGGCCGATCTCGGCCTCGGGGCCGTCCAGCTGCTCGATGTAGAACTGGGCGGCGACCTTGTGGGCCTCCACCAGGCGGGTGCGTTCGCCCTGCTGGCGGCCGGGGGTGTAGCCGCCCTCCTCGTAGCGCAGGGTGATGCCGGCCTGGGCGGCGAGGCGCTCGATGGTCTCGGCGAAGGAGAGGTGGTCGATCTTCATGATGAAGTCGACGGTGTCGCCGCCCTCCTGGCAGCCGAAGCAGTGGTAGAGCCCCTTGGCGGTGCTCACGTGGAAGGAGGGGGACTTCTCGTCGTGGAAGGGGCACAGCCCCTTGAGATTGCCGCCGCCGGCGTTGCGGAGCTGGAGGTACTCGGACACGACGGCGTCGATCGGGACCGCGTCCCGTACCGCCTTCACATCGTCATCGTTGATCCTGCCTGCCACGCGTGAATTCTACGGTGGGGGTCGGACAGGCTCGGCCGCCCGGCCGGGCCGGGGCGCGTGGCGGCGGGCGTCGTCGCAGGTCAGCGCAGCAGTTCCAGGAAACGGTCCAGGCCGATGTTGCCGCCGGAGACGATCACGCCGATCCGGGGCGGGAGGGGGTCGATGCGGCCGGCGAGGAGGGCGGCGAGGGCGCTGGCGCCGCTGGGCTCGGTGACGATCTTGAGGCGTTCGAAGGCGAAGGCCATGGCGGCGCGGATGTCGTCGTCGGTGACCAGGGTGATCGAGTCGAGGAGACGGCGGTTGATCGCGAAGGGGAGTTCGCCGGGGGACTCCACGGCCTGGCCGTCGGCGATGGTGCGCGGGACGGGGATGGTGACGCGGTGACCCGCCTTCAGGGAGCGCAGGGTGTCGTCGCCCGCCTCCGGTTCCACGCCGATCATGCGGATGCCGGGCACCAGGGCGGTGGCCGCGACGGCCGAGCCCGCCATAAGGCCGCCTCCGCCGACCGGCGCCAGCAGCGCGTCCAGCGGGCCGGTCTCCTCGATCAGTTCGAGGGCCGCGGTGCCCTGACCGGCGATGATGTGCGGATGGTCGTAGGGCGGGATCAGGGCCAGGCCCCGCTCGTCGGCCAGCTGCTGTGCGAGGGCGGCGCGGTCGCCGGTGTAGCGGTCGTAGCTCACGATCTCGGCGCCGTAGCCGGCGGTGGCGTCCCGTTTGGAGCGCGGTGCGTCCTCGGGCATGACGATCACGGCCCGGGTGCCGAGCTCGCGGGCGGCCAGCGCGACGGCCTGGGCGTGGTTGCCGGAGGAGTAGGCGACGACCCCGCGGGCCAGCTGCTGCGGGGAGAGGCGCGAGATCGCGTTGTAGGCGCCGCGGAATTTGAAGGCGCCGATGCGCTGGAAGTTCTCGCACTTGAGGTGGATCTCGACGCCGAGGCGCGCATCGAGGGTGCGGGAGCGCAGGACGGGCGTGCGGTGGGCGACGCCCGCCAGCCGCCCGGCGGCGTCCCGGACGTCGTCGAGGGTGACGGCCGGGACGGGGGCGTCGGGACCGGTGGGACCTGTCGGGCCGGTGGTCTCGGGTGCACTCATACCGGCACGCTACGGGAGCAGCGACTCCAGCGGAACGTCCGGGTCGGCCAGCGCGTCGGCGTCCAACGGCCGCCCCGCGCGGATCAGTTGCCGGACGGGCTCGGCGACGTCCCAGACATTGACGTTCATCCCGGCCAGGAGGCGGCCGCCGGCGAGCCAGAAGGCGATGAACTCCCGTTTGGCGACGTCGCCGCGGCAGACGACCTGGTCGTAGGAGCCGGGCGGGGCGTATCCGGAGTACTCCATGCCGAGGTCGTACTGGTCGGAGAAGAAGTACGGGATGCGGTCGTAGCGGACGTCCTCGCCGAGCATGGCGCGGGCGGCGGCCGGTCCGCCGTTGAGGGCGTTGGCCCAGTGCTCGACGCGGATGCGGCTGCCCAGGACGGGGTGGTGGGCGGCCGCGACGTCGCCGGCGGCGTAGATGTGCGGGTCGGAGGTGCGCAGGGCGGCGTCCACCGCGATGCCGCCGCCGTCCTCGCGGTCGACGAGGGCGAGTCCGGCCTGTTCGGCGAGGGCGGTGCGCGGGGCGGCGCCGATGGCGGCGAGGACGTCGTGGGCGGGGTGTTCCTCGCCGTCGTCGGTGCGCGCCGCGAGGACCATGCCGTCCTGGCCGATGATCTCGGTGAGGCGGGCGCCGAAGTGGAAGCGCACGCCCTTCTCGCGGTGGAGTTCGGTGAACATGGCGCCCAGTTCGGGGCCCAGGACGCCGTGCAGGGGGGTGGGGGCCGGTTCCACGACGGTGACCTCGGCGCCGTAGGAGCGGGCCGCGGCGGCGACCTCCAGGCCGATCCAGCCGGCGCCGGCGATGACGAGGTGGCCGTTCTCGCGGCCGAGGGAGGCGAGTACGCCCCGCAGCCGTTCGGCGTGTGCGAGGCGGCGCAGGTGGTGGACGCCGGCCAGGGCCGTGCCGGGGATGTCCAGGCGGCGCGGTTCGGCTCCGGTGGCGAGCAGCAGCCTGTCGTAGGCGATCAGGGTGCCGTCCCCGAGGCGTACGGTCCTGGCCGCGGGGTCCAGGTGGACGGCGGGCTGGCCCAGGTGGAGCTCGATGTCGGCCCGGGCGTACCAGGTGGGTTCGTGGACGAAGACGCTGTCCCGCTCCTCCTTGCCGAGCAGATACCCCTTGGAGAGCGGGGGGCGTTCGTAGGGGTGGTCGCGCTCGTCGCAGATGAGGATCACCCGGCCGGTGAAGCCCTCCGAACGGAGCGTTTCGGCGGCCTTCGCCCCGGCCAGGCCACCTCCGACGATGACGAACGTCTGGTGTGCGTCGACCACTTGCTTCCTCCTCGTTGCGGTGCCGTACGGCCGCGTCCCGCGTCCGTGAACGCCCCGGTCGTGCCCCCGTGTGCGGTGCCCCCTCCGTGCGCGCACCGGTGTCCTTCACCGGCTTGCCTCTCCCCCCGTTGATGTCTCCGGTGCGGTGGTGGTTCCCCGGGCGCCGTCACCGTTCGAGGCGGCCGGGTCCGAGCGTCCCGCACGGAGGGTGAGGGGGGGAAGGGGGGCTCTCTTCCCCAGGGTCACCCTGGGTTGACCTAAGCGTTACCAGGGCGACGTGTGAGGCGGGCGTGAAGAGAGCGTGCGGAGGCGTCCGTCAGGGAGGCGATCTGATCGATGACGACGCGCATCCGGGCGGTGTCGTCGGCGGCGGCGTCGAACAGCGAACGGAACTGCGGATCAAGGCCGTCGGGGGCGCGGGCGAGCAGCGCCTCGGCCAGTTCGGCGATCACCACGCGCTGGTCGGCGCGGACCACCTCCTGGTCGGGGCGCTGTATGACGTACCGGTCGGCGACGGCCTTCAAAACGGCGCATTCCAGCCGTGTTTCGTCCGGAACCATCAGCTGGGCTCCGTAACGGGTGAGCCGTCCGCCGCCCCATGCGGCCCGGGTGGCGCCCTCGGCCGCCAGACAGAAACGGCCGATCAGCTGGCTGGTGGCGTCCTTGAGCCGGGCCTGGGCGAGCGCGGTGCCGTCGTAGCCGTGCGGCCACCACTCCTGCTCCAGGAGGCGGTCCAGGGCGGCGGCCAGCTCCGCGGGGTCCGCGCCGGGGGCGTAGCGCTCCGCGGCGACCGCGAAGATCTCGGCGCGCTCGGCGTCGGCGAGCAGGAGGTTGGGGTCGAGATGGCCGGCGTGCAGGCCGTCCTCGACGTCGTGCACCGAGTACGCGACATCGTCCGACCAGTCCATGACCTGCGCCTCGAAGCTGCGCGCGGCGGGCGGCGCGTCCTTCCGGAACCAGTCGAAGACCGGCAGGTCGTCGGCGTAGACGCCGAATTTGGGCGAGTCGGGGTCGGTGGGGTGGGCGCCGCGCGGCCAGGGGTATTTGGTGGCGGCGTCCAGGGTGGCGCGGGTGAGGTTGAGGCCGACGCTGAGCGCCGGGCCGTCCGGGGCGGGGACGAAACGTTTGGGCTCCAGGCGGGCCAGCAGCCGCAGCGACTGGGCGTTGCCCTCGAAGCCGCCGCAGGCCGCGGCCACCCGGTTGAGCGCCTGCTCGCCGTTGTGCCCGAAGGGCGGATGGCCCAGGTCGTGCGCCAGGCAGGCGGCCTCGACGAGGTCGGGGTCGCAGCCGAGGGCGGCACCCAGTTCGCGGCCCACCTGGGCGCACTCCAGGGAGTGGGTCAGGCGGGTGCGGGGGCTGGCGTCCCAGGCGTGGGTGAGCGTGCCGGGGGTGACGACCTGGGTCTTGCCGGCCAGGCGGCGCAGCGCGGCGGAGTGCAGGACCCGGGCGCGGTCGCGCTGGAAGGCGGTGCGGCCGGGACGTTTGTCGGGCTCGGCGACCCAGCGTTCGCCGTCCGCCTCGGTGTAGCCCAGGGTGCCGGGGGCCTGGCCGGTTGTCGATGGTGTGCCCGTCATACAGCGACGGTAGCCGCCCGGGTGCCGTCGGGGCCGGATCCGGGGCGTGGGAGGGGTGGCTAGCGGTGGGCCGGTGCGAGTGCCCGGTGGTGTGCCGGGGCGGGGGTGTGGCCGGGCACCCGGGCGACGGCCTCGTCGTAGCGGTGCAGGACGAGGCGGGCCAGCGCCGGGTGGTCGCCCAGGGGCGCGGCGGCGGCCCCGGGGGCGTGGGCGGCGCACTCGGCGGCGAAGCGGCCCGGGGCGGTGAAGCAGGCGGCCAGCGCGATGCGGTCGTGGCCCCGGGCGGTGAGCAGGCGCACGGCCTCCGGGACGCTGGGCGTGGCCGCCGAGGCGAAGGCGGGGACGACGGGGACGCCGCCGAGCCGGTCGGACAGCAGCCGGGCCAGGCGCGCGGTGTCCTCGCCCGCGCGCGCCGCCCGGGAGCCGGCCGAGGCGAGGACGACGGCGGTACGTGAGCGGTCGGGCGCCTCGGGGAACCCGGCCTCCAGGAGGCGGCCGTACAGCGCCTCCACCAGGAGGGCGTGCGGGCCCAGGGGGGCGGCGACGGTGCCGTCCAGGTGGGGCGCGGCCGCCAGCGCGGCGGGCAGGTCGTGGGTGACGTGGTAGCCGTGGCCGAAAAGCAGCGGTACGAGGACGGCCCGGCCGGACAGCTCCGCCAGGACGTCGGCGAGCCGCGGCCGGTTGAGCTCGATATGGCCGAGGCGTACGGGCAGATCGGGGCGCAGGGCGCGGACCCGGTCGAGCAGGGCGCGGACGGTGGGCAGCGCGCGCGGGTCGCGGCTGCCGTGGGCGACGGCGACCAGGGTGGGGGCCGCGCCGTCGGGGGCGCCGTCAGGGGCGCCGCCGGGGCCCGAGGCCGCGCGCCGCGGGCCGGGGCGGCTCCCGTAGCCATGGAGCCGGACATGGCTGAGCTGGGTGCTCAGCCGGGCGGTGATCTCGGCGGCGAGGACGAGGGGGGCGGCCCGGTGGGCCACCGGGTCCGGCGTGGGCTGGGACGATATCCACTCCGTCATGGCGGGAGCCTGGCAGCCGGTCGTTGCGGTTCCGTTTCCCCGCGGGGAAATCCGTGTACCGCCCGGCCTCCCCGCACCGTGCGCCCCGTAGGAGGTCCCCGCCGCGCCCCCGAAACCGGCGCGAACCGCGCACGTAACACCTCTGTACCACGCTGGCGCGCATGAACGCCGCGAACGCCCCCGCCGTCGACACCCACTGCCCGTACTGTGCCCTGCAATGCGGCATGGGGCTGCGGCCCGTCGAGCGGGGCTCCGGGGCGCCCGACGGACCCGGTGTGACGGTGGTCGAGCGGACCGCCTTCCCGGTGAACCGGGGCGCGCTGTGCGGTAAGGGCCGTACGGCGGCCGAGCTGCTGGTCTCTGGGGCGCGGCTGACCTCTCCTCTGGTACGCGATCCCGCCACCGGGGAACTCGCCCCGGCCACCTGGGACGAGGCGCTGGACCGGGTCGCGGACGGCCTGCGCCGGGCGGGCGCGGAGCACGGCCGGGACGCCGTCGGGGTCTTCGGCGGGGGCGGGCTGACCAATGAGAAGGCGTATGCGCTGGGGAAATTCGCCCGGGTCGTGCTCGGCACCTCGCAGATCGACTACAACGGCCGGTTCTGCATGTCCTCGGCCGCGGCGGCGCACGCCCGCGCGTTCGGCCTGGACCGCGGGCTGCCGTTCCCGCTGGCCGATGTGGCCCGGACCGGCTGCGTCATCCTGGTGGGCTCCAACCTGGCCGAAACCATGCCGCCGGCCCTGCGCTATCTGACCGAGCTGCGGGAGAACGGCGGCCGGCTGATCGTCGTCGACCCGCGCCGCACCCGCACCGCCGAGCAGGCCGATCTGCATCTGGCGCCGCGCCCGGGCACCGATCTCGCCCTCGCCCTGGGGCTGCTGCACCTGGTGGTCGCCGAGGGGCGTACGGACGAGGAGTTCATCGCGGCGCGGACCGACGGGTGGGACGAGGCGCGGGCCGCGGCGATGGCGCACTGGCCGGAAATGGTCGAGCGCATCACGGGCATTCCCGTCCCCGACCTCCGGGCGGCGGTACGGATGTTCTGCGACGCCGAGTCGTCCATGGTGCTGACGGCACGCGGGCCCGAACAGCAGGCCAAGGGCACCGACACCGTGGGCGCCTGGATCAATCTGTGTCTGGCCACCGGGCGGGCGGGCCGGGAGCTGTCCGGCTACGGGTGCCTGACCGGCCAGGGCAACGGCCAGGGGGGCCGCGAACACGGCCAGAAGGCCGACCAGTTGCCCGGCTACCGCAAGCTCGACGACCCGGCGGCCCGGCGGCATGTGGCGCAGGTGTGGGACGTCGATCCGGACGCGCTGCCCGGCCCCGGGCGCAGCGCGTACGAGCTGCTGGACGCGCTGGGCGGCGAGATCCGGGCACTGCTGCTGATGGGCTCCAACCCGGTGGTCTCGGCGCCGCGGGCCGCCCATGTGGAGGAGCGCATACGGTCGCTGGACTTCCTGGCCGTCGCCGATGTGGTGCTCTCGGAGACGGCCGCGCTGGCGGATGTGGTGCTGCCGGTGGCCCAGTGGGCGGAGGAGACCGGCACCACGACCAACCTGGAGGGCAGGGTCCTGCTGCGCCGACGGGCGCTGGATCCGCCGCCCGGGGTCCGTACCGACCTGGAGGTCCTCGGCGCGCTCGCGGCGCGGCTGGGCCGGGAGAAGGGCTTCCCGGCCGACCCGGAGGAGGTCTTCGACGAGCTGCGCCGGGCCTCGGCGGGCGGACCGGCCGACTACTCGGGGATCACCTACCGGCGGATCGCGGCGGAGGACGGTGTGTTCTGGCCGTGCCCGGAGCTGCCCGAGGAGGCCGGGGCGCACCCCGGTACGCCGCGGCTCTTCCTGGAGCGTTTCGCCACCCCCGACGGCCGGGCCCGGTTCGTCCCCGTGGTGCACCGCCCGGCGGCCGAGGAGCCGGACGAGGCGTACCCGGTGCTGCTGACCACCGGGCGGGTGCTGGCGCAGTATCAGTCGGGCGCGCAGACCCGGCGGGTGGCCGAGCTGAACGCCGCCGCACCGGGCCCGTTCGTCGAGCTGCATCCGCATCTGGCGGAGCGGCTCGGGATAGCGGACGGCGAGCTGGTCGCGGTGGAGTCCCGGCGCGGCCGTGCGGCCGCCCCGGCCCGGGTGACCGCCGCCATCCGCCCCGACACGGTCTTCATGCCCTTCCACTGGCCGGGCCCGGGCCGCGCCAACACCCTGACCAATCCGGCGCTCGATCCGACGTCCCGGATGCCGGAGTTCAAGGTGTGCGCGGTCCGGTTGGAACGGGCCCAGCAGGTGGAACGGGCCTAGTGCCTGTCCGATGGGTCAGGCCCTAGCGGCGGGGCGTCAGAGGCCCATTCCGAGGATGCTCCAGTTGGCCGGAGCGGCGTGCTCCGTGAGCAAGTTGCCGAAAGGCATCACGACATGAGGGTGAATGGGGGTCGAGTCGTCCTCGCTGGCGGCCAGGGCCGGTGCCGGCAGGGAGGCGAGCAGAGCGGTCGCAAGCGCGAGTCCGGTGAGTACATGACGGGTGTATGGCATGTCATGCCAACGAGCCCGCAGCGGCGATGTCACCACAAGGCGCCATACGGGTCGTATGCGTCGACCTCCCCCTAGTGGGCGTCGGCCTCTCCCTGGTACGCGTCGACCTCCGCCAGATAGGCCGCCCGCGTCGCCTCGTCCAGGAACGACGCCTCGAACGAGTTGCGGGCCAGGGTGCGCAGCGCCGCGTCGTCGAGGCCGAGGGCGTCGCGTACCGCGGTGAAGTTGTCGTGGGCGTAGCCGCCGAAGTAGGCGGGGTCGTCGGAGTTGACGGTGACCAGGAGGCCGGCGTCGAGCATGGCGGGCAGCGGATGGGCGGCGAGGTCGTCGATGACGCGGAGGCGGACGTTGGACAGCGGGCAGACGGTGAGCGGGATCCGGTCCGCCACCAGGCGCGCGACCAGCCGCTCGTCCTCCAGGGCGCGCACCCCGTGGTCGATCCGGTCCACACCCAGGACGTCCAGCGCCTCCCACACGTACGCGGGCGGCCCCTCCTCCCCCGCGTGCGCCACGCACTTGAGCCCGGCCTCCCGGGCCAGCGCGTAGACCTCCCGGAACTTCGACGGCGGGTGCCCGACCTCGGCGGAGTCCAGCCCGACGGCGGTGATCCGGTCCAGGTAGGGGCGGGCCGCCTCGAAGGTCTCCAGGGCCGATGCGGCGCTCTCGTCCCTCAGGAAGCACATGATGAGGCGGGTGGTGATGCCGTAGGTCTCCTGAGCGGCGTCCAGCGCGCGGGACAGCCCGCCGATGACCGTGCCGAGGGGGACGCCGCGGGCGGTGTGCGCCTGCGGGTCGAAGAAGATCTCGGCGTGCCGTACGCCCTGTTCCTTGGCGCGCGCCAGATAGGCGTGGGCGAGGTCGGCGAAGTCGTCCTCGGTGCGCAGGACGGCCATCAGCGCGTAGTACAGGTCGAGGAACGACTGGAGGTCGCTGAAGGAGTAGGCGCGGCGGAGTTCGTCCTCGGTGGCGTAGGGCAGGGTGACGCCGTTGCGTGCGGCGAGCGCGAAGGCCAGCTCGGGCTCCAGGGTGCCCTCGATGTGCAGATGCAGCTCCGCCTTGGGGAGCGGGGGCCTGGCGGCGGAGGGGGCGGACGAGGAGGAGGAAGGCACGCGGGTCACACCTGTTCTGCGGGACGGGAGGGGTCCTCGGTACGGGGCGGGCCGCCCGTACCGGACGGGCCCGCGGTACGGGACGGATCTCCGGTACGGGATGGATCGTCCAGGTTAACGGGGGCCTGGTCCGGGGCCGTGACGGTGCCCCAGTGGCCGCCCTCGATGACGGTCCCGGTGGCGCGCAGCCGGGCGGCGAGCGGGGGCGCCGCCAGATAGACCCAGGCCCGGACCCGGCTTCCGTCGGGGCGGAGCGCCTCGGTGACCACCCGCTCGTAGAGGTTCGCCGGATCGCCGGGCGCATAGCCCTCCAGCCGGTCGAGCACGGCGCGCACCGCGTCGTAGTCGGCGGCGCGGGGCCATACGAGGGTGCCGTGGACGACCGCGTCCGGGGGCCCGGTTGTCGCGTACGGGTATCCGGGGCCGTCGTAGAGCAGCGCGCCGGCCATCCGGGCGGGCGCCTCGGCGGCGGTCCTGCCGCGCAGCGTCCGGGCGTGGTTGGCCTCACCGGGGCGCAGCGTTCCGTAGACGAAGAACGGCAGCCGCTCGGGCTCGGTGGTCATGGGCGGGCGGTCCTCTCCGGGTCGGGTGCCGTCTGGGCTGTGACGGCCGGCTGTGCCGTCTGAGCTGTGACGTTGGGCCCTTACTGCAACCATGCCAGGCCCCTGGGCGTCGCAGCTGGCGACAATCGGTCGGAAACGGGGTGGGCAGGCATGCGAGGGCAGGAGCCGGGTCTCATAGGGCGGATACGCAGCGGCGCGCGCCGGGTACGGCTGCCGCGGACCAGGCGCGGCCAGCGCCTCGCCTACCAGGCCGTGGTGGCCCTGACGGTGCTGGCGCTGGCCCCCGCGACCTGGATGAACGCCACGGGCGGCCCCCGTGTCCGCACGGTCGCCGATGCGCCCGCCGCCCCCGTTGCCGTCGTTTTCGGCGCGGGCCTGTGGAACGGCGAGCCGTCCCCGTATCTCGCCCACCGCCTGGACGCGGCCGCCGCGCTCTACGACCGGGGAACGGTCCGCGCCATCCTGGTCACCGGCGACAACAGCACCCACGACTACGACGAACCGGATGCGATGCGCGGCTATCTGGTGCGGCACGGCGTCCCGGCCAGGAAGATCGTCGGCGATTACGCGGGCTTCGACACCTGGGACTCGTGCAGCCGCGCGCACCGGATCTTCGGGGTGAAGCGGGCGGTGCTGGTCAGCCAGGGCTTTCACATCCGGCGGGCGCTGGCGCTGTGCCAGGCGGCCGGGATCGATGCGTACGGCGTCGGGGTGGCCGCCACACACGATGTGACCTGGGCCTATGGCGGCGTACGGGAGATCTTCGCGGCGGGGAAGGCGGCGGCGGACGCGGTGCTGCGGCCCGATCCGCACTTTCTGGGGCCGCGGGAGAAGGGGGTGGCGGAGGCGCTGCGTTAGCGCCTCCGCCCGAGCTCCCGGCGGGTCAGCCGTCCTGGGTGGCGCGGTTGTACAGGGCGAGGATCTCCGGCCCGAAGTACGGGCTGTAGGAGGTCCGGTCGCTGTGCGGGCCCTTGGGGCCGCCGCCGTTGAGACCGCCGATCAGGCCGACGATCCGGCCGGTGCCGGTCCCCTCGTCGAAGTCGGTCAGCCAGGGGCTGCCCGACGTGCCGCCGTAGAACCCGCCGCAGTCCATCCGCAGTTGGCGGGTACCCGACAGGCGGGTGGTGCGGGTGTCGCAGCGTACGGCCCGGTCCTGCGGGTCGTTGCGCACGCTCGGGTAGCCGACGACGGTGACGTCGTTCTGGTAACCGGGCGTGGTGGCGAGGGTGTTGCCCCCGGTGACGTCCTCGATGGCCCGGCCCTGGTCGTCCGGCAGGACGGTGGCGAAGGCGAAGTCCAGGTCGGCGCCGGCCCCGGTGGTGCCCCGGTTCGGGTAGTCGTAGACCGCGTCGATCGCCCAGACCCCGTACGGCTGGGTGGCCGCCCCGGAGGTGTACTGGGGGACGAACGCGGCGCGCGAGCCCGGGTTGCAGTGGCCGGCGGTCAGGATCAGATTCCCGCGGGGGCTGTGCACCACGCTGGCGGTGCAGTGGTGCGCCTTGGAGTTGCCGTCGACCGAGAACAGCACGCCGACGGACGCGATGCCGTCGAAGTGCCGGGCGACGGGCGACAGTTTGGACGCGGCACCGGGGTTGGTGGCGAGCGCCTCGGCCTCGGGGGGTACCACCGAGTGCCGGGGCTGCGGCCGACCGTGTGCCGGCGCTATGGCGGCGGCCATGCGTTTCGGCGTCCAGTAGCTGGCGGCGTCCTTGCCGGTCCAGGTGGCCTGGCCGCCCCCGTTGTCGGGCGTCGTCCCGTCCCCGTCGACCGGCTTGGATTCGGCCGCGTTGGCGGACTTGGTCACGGCCCCGTTGACGGGCTTGGTTTCGGCCCCGTTGACGGGCTTGGTTTCGGCCCCGTTTTCGGGCTTGGCCTCGCTTCCGTTCTCGACCTTGGATTCGCTCGCGTCATCGGCCTTGGCGAGACCCGGTGACGTCGTCACCGCACCGTGTGCCACCGTCGCCAGGCCCAGTGTGACGCCGAGCGCCACGATCGCCGCGCTCCCCCATCGCTGCCGCATCAGCTCGTCTCCTTCGTGATCCAGTCCAGATAGCCGGCGCCGCCCCGGACGATGGGGGTGGCGATGATCTCGGGGGTGTCGTAGTCGTGGGCGTCGAGGAGATAGCGCTCCAGCGCCTCGTACCGGGCGGCCGCCGTCTTGAACAGCACCTGCCACTCCCGGGCGGTCTCGACGGCGTTCTCCCACCGGTACACCGAGGTCACCGGCGCGCTGATCTGCGCACAGGCCGCGAACCGGCCCTCGATCGCACCGCGCGCCAGCCGCTCGGCCTTCTGCTCGGTGTCGGTGGTCGTCATGACGGCCAGGAAACGGGCCGACTGCCCGCCCGGACCGGACAGTTCTGGGCCGCCCGGTCTCTCCGGGCGGTACGGCTCGGGGTCTGCCACAGGTGTGCATCCTTCGCGTGGGGGGTGGGACGGCTCTCGGCCGAGGGGTGGAGGTGGACTACGGCGGTGCCTCGTAGCCGTCCCGTGATCGCCATGCATCGTACGGACCGTGATGATCGTCGTGCTCCTGGCGGGCCGCCTCTGGAGCGCATCCACCCGGACGCCCCCCTTTTCGTGGCGAACACCCGGCCTATACGGGATCCTCCCGGTTGCGGCAACTCGTACAGCGGCAAGGATGGAAGGGGAGTCCCGCCGCCGCTTCGCACGGAAAGGCCCGCCATGAACGACCTCAACGCCCTCGTCCGCGACCAGCTCGATGATGCCAGGGCCTCCGCACACGGCCGCAGCGCCCACCTCTTCCTGCACGACGGCCCGCTGCGGCAGACCGTGATCGCGCTGATCGCGGGAGCCTCGCTGGACGAGCACAACACCCCGCCGGCCGCGAGCCTCCAGGTGCTGAAGGGGCGGGTCCGGGTGATCCAGGCGCATACGAGCCAGGAGTTGAGGGCGGGTCAGGTCGCCGCGATCCCCCGCGAGCGGCACGGGCTGCTGGCCCTGGAGGACTCGGCCGTGCTGCTGACGGCCGTGCTGACGCTGGAGCCGCGGCCGCTGGGACCACCGCCGCTGGTGGCGGTACGCGGCTGAGGTAGGGGCCGGCGCCCGCATTCCCGACCCATCGCACCGCACCGCACATTTTCTCTCTTCACATTTTTCTGAATGTTCCGTATCATTCTTACGTGGCCAGCCACTGATCGAAGGCCAGCTTGCACAGCAGTCCGATGACCACGACCACGAGCACCCCGCGTACGAATCCGGCCCCGCGTTTGAGGGCCATCCGGGCGCCGATCAGGCCGCCGGTGAGATTGAGCAGGGCGAGCAGCGCGCCGAGTTGCCACAGCACGGTGCCCTGGATCGCGAACATCGTCAGCGCACCGAGGTTGGTGCAGACATTGATCACCTTGGAGGTGGCGGAGGAAGTGACCAGATCCATATGCAGGATGGCGGTGAGGGTGACGACGAGAAACGCCCCGGTGCCGGGTCCGATCAGGCCGTCGTAGAAGCCGAGGCCCAGTCCCGCGGCGAGGATCGCCGCCAGCATCCGCTGCCGGGTGACCGGTTCCGAGGGCGCGGGCGCCGTTCCGAAGGCGGGCCGGAAGAGGATGAAGAGCAGCACCGCGAGGAGGACGGCCATGATCAGCGGTCGCAGGACCGCACTGTTGATCCCCGCCGCGAAGAACGCCCCGCCGACCGATCCGGCGGCCGCCGCGAGACCGATGCGCAGCGCCCTGCGCACATCGATCGGCGCCTTGCGGACGTAGGTGAGGGCGGCCGCGGTGGTGCCGGCGACGGCCGTCGACTTGTTGGTCCCGAGGACGTAGGCGACGGGCGTATGCGGCAGCCCCACCAGCAGGGCGGGCAGAAGCAGCAGCCCACCGCCGCCCACCACGGCATCGATCCAGCCGGCGGTGAGGGCGGCCAGGCAGAGCAGGGTCAGGGTAAGGAGCGATATGTCAGGCACCGGTTGATCTTACGGAGCGGGCGGCGGCGAACGGGCGGCGCCGGGAGGGGGTTCGGGTTCGGGTTCGGCCGAGTCGTCAGGGCGCGGCCTGCGGGGGCCTCTCGGGGGACGAGTGGGCCGCCGGGGCCCGGTCGGGGGCCGGCGGGGCGGCCGGAGCCACCGCCAGGGAGAGCAGGGTGGCGGCGAGCGCGCTGGCCCCCGTAAGGCAGGCGACGAGCTGACGGCGGGCCCGGAGGGTGGCGACCGGGACGGCCGACGGCTTGCGGTGTCTGGCCAGGGGAGGAGGCATGGGGTGTCCAAGTGGTGGTGTGCGGGAGGCAGTTCGACGGCGGCCCGGGCTCAGAAGGTGAAGCGTTCCGTGTGGATGCGGGCGGACGGGACACCGGCGCGTTTCAGGGCGCTGATTGCGGACCTGGTCATGCCGGGCGGGCCGCACAGATAGACGTCGTGGTCCGGCAGGTCGGGGAGGAGGTTGCGCAGGGCGCGCGGGGCCAGCGGGTCGAAGGGGCCGTCGGAGGGGCCGAGGAGGTAGTGGAGCGCAGCGCCGCGGGAGCGGGCGATGGTTTCCAGTTCGCCGCGGAGGACCAACTGGTCGGCGCTGCCCGTCCGGTAGAGGAGGGTGAGGTCCCCGGGGACGGCGGGGAGGGTCTCGAAGAGGGCGCGCATCGGCGTGATGCCGACGCCGCCGGCGAGCAGCAGGACCTTGCGGCGGGTGCGCCGATGGGCGGTCAGTGCGCCGAACGGCCCGGTGGCCAGCACCCGTACCCCCGGGCGCAGTCGGCGGATGCGGCGGGTGTGGTCGCCGCACGCCTTGACGGTGATCCGGAGGGCGTCGTTCCGGGGCGGCGCGGAGAGGGAGAACGGCAGCGCCGTACGCCACAGCCGTCGGCCCAGGAAGCGCCACCGGAAGAACTGCCCCGGCTCGGCGCGCAACGCGTCCAGGCCACGGCCCTGGATGACGAGGGAGACCACCCCCGGCCCCTCGCTGCGCACCTCGCTGACGCGCAGATCGTGGCGCAGGGCCTGGCGTACGGGCACGATCAGCCGGTACCAGAGCAGCAGGACGCCGACGGTGGTGTGCAGCATCGTCCACAGCCAGGCGGCGAACGCCCCGCCGGCCAGGTCGGGGCCGGCGAGCTGGTGGGCGAAGGCGAGCGCGGCGCCGAGATAGGTCAGCAGGTGGAGGGCGCGCCAGGTCTCGTGACGGAGGCGGCGGCGTGCGGCGCGGGCGGACGCGGCGCCCACGGCGGCCAGTACGGCCGTACCGGCGGCGGCCGCGGCCAGGGCGGGATAGCCGAGCAGGTTGAGGGCGGTGGTGAGCAGGTCGGTGCCGTTGGCGGCGGTGTAGGCGCAGAGCGCGAGGGTGGCGTGGGCCAGGACCAGGGTGAGGACATAGCGGCCGCCCAGGGCGTGCCAGCGGGCCAGGCGGTCGGCGCCGACGCCGTGTTCGACAGCCGGTACGCGGGCCATCAGCAGCAGCATGACGAGGATGCCGTACGCCGCGAGCAGACCGGCCAGGTGCGCGAGCGTCGCGAAGAACGCACCGAGGCGAAGGGACGGGACGGCCTGCGCCAGCCAGAGGACGACGACCAGCGCAGCGCCGGCGGCCAGCCCGGCGAGCAGAGCGCGCGGTGAGATCCGCAGCGGCGCGGCGGGGGTACGCGACGGACGGGCGGGACGGGGCGGTGCCCCCCGCGGCACGCCCTGCTGCACGCCCTGCGGGGCGAGGCGGGTGTAGAGCGGGTGCGGGGCGTCGGGCTGGCTGGTCACCCGCCGAAACCTACGACCGAGTCGGGTTCCGAAACAGCAGGTCAGGCCGCAATTCCTGATCCTTAAGGTGCGCTTGAGGAAGCGCTGAAGGGGGGTTAAGAAGGGGGATCAGGAACGGCGGACCTCGGCTGCGCCGTGCGGTACGGGCAGCCGGGCGCCGCGGCTCTCCGCGATCCGGTGCATGGCGGTGAGCGCCTCGGTCAACTCGACGGTGAGGAGATGGAGTTCGCCGGACGTCCAGGTCCGCGCGCCCAGCACACGCTGCGCCTCCTCGATCAGCTCGGCGGCCAGATCGAGCAGTGCGCCCTCGATGTCGTCGGCGAGCCGGGCGACGTAGCCGGTTCCGTCGCTGACGAGGAAGCACGGATTGCCGTCGGGGCGCACCCATGGCAGCAGCCGCGCGCCGTTTGCTGCGTCCGTCATGTCGCCCATGTCGCCGACCTCCTGGAGGTGTTCGGGGTAACCGGATGTAGCCATTCGGTCACCCTGGCAACGCAACCGGCAATAGAATGAGGTCACTTAAACGGCGGTGTTTACACCGCCTGCCTGCCGCGATGTCGGCTGCGATCACAGGACGAGAGGTCATCGCCTTGGACGAGACGACCCCACCCGGGCACTTCAATCCGCTCCAGAGCTTCGGCCGCGACGTCAAACGGGTGCGCTTGGGCCGCAAGCTGACTCAGCAGCACTTAGGCGACGCCGCGGGCTACTCCTACGCCTACGTCAGCATGGTGGAGTCCGGGAAGGTGAAGGCCAGCGAGAAGTTCGCCAAGGGCTGCGATCTGGCCTTCGGGACGAACGGGCTCTTCGCCGGGATGCTCCAGAGGATCGACGAAGGGGACCACCCGTCGTGGTTCGTCCCGTATCTGAACCTGGAGCGGAAGGCGTCGCGGATACTTGCCTACTCAACGAACCTGGTGACAGGCATCGTCCAGACGGAGGACTACGCGCGGACCGTCTTCCAGGTATCCAACCCTCGGGCTAGCGCTGAGGGGATCGAAGACAAGGTTTCGGCCCGGCTACGGCGACGCGAGGTATTCGAAGGAGACACCCCACCATTTCTGTGGGTCATCCTGCACGAGGCGTGTCTGCGAACAGTCGTGGGTGGCGCCAAGATCATGGCCGGACAGCTCGACTACCTGCTGGCGGTCGCCGCAACACCCCAAGTCGAGCTCCAAATCATGCCGTTCGCGGCGGGGTTTCCGGCTACGTCCACGATGCCCTTCACGGTGTTGCGCTTCCCGGACTCCCCCACCGTGTTGTACACGGAGACCCGGGTAGGAGGCAGAATGCACGACTCCGCACAAACGGTCGAAGCCGCCCTGGATGACTACGATCTACTCAGGGCACATGCGTTGGCCCCGGATCAATCACTGGCCCTGATCAAGAATCTGCTGAAGGAGTACCGAGCATGATCCCCGACTTGGACCTCGCCACTGCCAACTGGGTCAAGTCGTCCTACAGCGAAGGCAACGGCGGGGAGTGCGTCGAGTTCTCCCGCGACTTCGCGTGGACCAAGTCGTCCTACAGCGACGCCAACGGCGGCCAGTGCCTCGAATTCTCCCGCGCCCTCACCCACCCCCACGGCCTCGTCCCCGTCCGGGACAGCAAGAACCCGGACGGTCCGGCGCTGATCTTCCCCGCGCCGCTCTGGTCCTCGTTCGTCGACGCGGTCAAGAATGGGGGGCTCCCCACGTAAGGAGCCCCATGAACCTCCGCGACGACGCCCGTGCCCTCTCCGACGACCTCGTGCGGATGCGCCGCGCGGTGCACCGTACGCCCGAGACGGGGCTGGATCTGCCCCGTACGCAGGAGGCGGTGCTGACCGAACTGGACGGCCTGCCGCTGGAGATCCGCACCGGCGACTCGCTCAGTTCGGTGACGGCGGTGCTGCGGGGGAAGGCCGACGGGCCGGTGGTGCTGCTGCGCGGCGACATGGACGCGCTGCCGGTCGCCGAGCGCACCGGGCTGGACTTCGCGGCCGGAAACGGAAACATGCACGCGTGCGGGCACGACCTGCACACCGCCATGCTCACCGGCGCCGCCCGGCTGCTCTCGGCGCACCGGGACCGGCTGGCGGGCGATGTGGTCTTCATGTTCCAGCCGGGCGAGGAGGGGTACGACGGCGCGCGGCACATGCTGGACGAGGGGCTGCTGGCGGCGGCAGGGCGGCGCCCGGAGGCCGCGTATGCGATCCATGTGCTGTCGGCCGGACTGCCCGGCGGCGCCTTCCGCACCCGCGGCGGCACGATGATGGCCGCATCCAACGTGCTGCGGGTGACCGTACGCGGCGAGGGCGGGCACGGGGCGATGCCCTACCGTGCGAAGGACCCGGTGCAGGCGGCGTGTGCGATGGTGAGCGCGCTCCAGGCATGGATCACCCGGACGTTCGACATCTTCGACCCGGTGGTCCTGACGGTCGGGACCTTCCACGCCGGCACCAAGTCGAACGTCATCCCGGACACCGCGGTCTTCGAGGCGACCGTCCGCAGCTTTTCTCAGGCCGCCCAGGCCAGGGTCAAGGACGGCACGGTGGAGGTGTGCCGGGGCATCGCGGCGGCCTACGGGGTGGGCGTGGACGCGGAGTTCGCGGCGCTGTACCCGGTGACCGTCAACGATGACGACGAGGCGGCCTTCGTGGGGGACGCGGTCCGCGAGGCGATGGGCGAGGAGCGGTTTGCGCCGCTGCCGCAGCCGCTGACCGGTGCGGAGGACTTCTCCCGGGTGCTGGCCGAGGTCCCCGGCGCGATGATCTTTCTCGGCGCCCCGCCGGTCGGCGCCGACCCCGAGCGCAGCGCCAACAACCATTCCCCGCTGGCCGAGTTCGACGATGCGGTGCTGGCCGACGGGGCGGCGATGTACGCGGAGCTGGCGGTGCGTCGGCTGGAACGCGGCCCTGCGCACGCCCCGGCGGAGGCGTAACTTCCGCCCCGAAACGGCCCCTTGACGCGTCCTTGACGTATTTCCCGTAGCCTCACCCGACCCCCGTGTTCTATAAAAGCTATAACAGAGCGACAGTGCAGCAGGAGCGACCGTGATCCTCACCCTCGACATGGACGGCGAAGTGCCGATCTATCAGCAGATCCGGGACCGGATCGTCGAGGCCATCGCGTCCGGCCGTCTGGTCGAGGGCAGTTCGCTGCCCTCGACCCGGCAGCTCGCCGTCGATCTGGGCATCAACTTCCACACCGTGAACAAGGCGTACGACCTGCTGCGACGGGAGGGACTGCTGCGGGTCAACCGCAAGAGCGGCGCGGTGGTGCAGCGCGACGCCCGCAGCGGCCCGCCCGAGCCGGGCTTCGCCGCCGAGTGGGAGACCCGGCTGCGGACCCTGCTCGCCGAAGCGGTCGCCCACGGGAGCGGGGATCCGGCCGTACTGGACAGCTGCCGGACCGTCCTCGCCTCGTTCACGTCATCCGCGCCCGCCGCACGCGGTGCGGACCACGGCGCAGACCTAGGAGACACGGGGACAACATGAACACCGCAGTCATAGTGGTCGACGGGGTCACGCCCGCACTGCTCACGGGGCTGGCGTGGCTGATGCCGTCGCTGATCGGCCGGACCCTGCCCTTCGGGGTACGGACGCCCGCCGAGCGGGCCGACGCCCCGGTGATCGCCGAACAGCGCGGGCGCTACCGGTGGCGGGTCGCCCTCGGCGGCGCGGTGGTGATCGCGGCCGGTCTCGTCCTGTCGGCCGTGCTTCCGGCGTCCGCCGTGCCGCCCGTCGTCCTGCCCGCGCTCGTTCCGCTGCTGACCGTCGTCGTCTGGCTGGTCGCCTATCACCGGGCCCGGGTGGCGATCATGGCGGTCAAACGGCGCGAGGACTGGTACCGCGGGCTGCGTCAGGGCGTGGTGGCGGACACCTCGTTGCGTACCGACCCGGAGCGCTTCCCCTGGCCGTGGTCCCTGCCCGCGCTGCTGGTCTGCGCCGGGACGGCGGTGGCGGGCGTGCTGCGCTACCCCTCGCTGCCCGACCGGCTCCCCCTGCACTTCGGCAGTTCCGGCGTCGACCGCTGGGGCGCCAAGTCGGTCGGCACCGCGTTCTTCCCGGTCTTCGCGCAGATCGCCACCACCGCGGTGATCCTCGTGGTGACCTGGCTGGCCTTCCGGTCCCGGGCGGATCTCGACCCGGCGCGCCCTGCCGACTCCGCGCGCCGGCACCGGCGGTTCACGGTCCGCACCGCGGTCTCCCTGTTGGTGCTGGCGGCGTGCGTCAATCTCACGATGTTCGTCGGGGCGTGGGCGATGTGGCACCCGGACCAGCAGGTCTCCCTCGTCCTCGCGATGCTGCCGATCCTGGCCGGAACCGTCGTCACCCTTGTCGTCGCGTTCCGTACGGGCCAAGGCGGCAGCCGGCTGCCCGAGCCGGAGGGCGCGGAGCCGGAGGAGGACACCGGCGTGGTGCGGCGCGACGACGACCGGTACTGGCACGGCTTCGGCTCGCTGTACGTCAACCGGGCCGATCCGGCGATCTTCGTGCCGAAGCGCTTCGGCATCGGCTGGACGGTCAACTTCGGCAATCCGCGGGGGCTGCTGGTGTTCGGGCTGCTGCGGTCGCCGGTGGTCGTGCTGCCGCTGCTGCTCCGCTGACGGGTCCGCAGAGCGGCCCCCACCTTTCCCAACTCCCCGGGAGACACCATGCGTTTACGTACATCTCGGCGCAGCGGCATGCTCGCCGTCCTCACCGCGCTGGTCGCCATCGCCACGACCGGCCCGGCATCAGGAGCGAACGAGGCGGCCAGGGCTCCCCGTGCCGCGCTCGTGCCCGCCGCCGACCGCGAGGTGCGTTTCACGGCGGACGGCACCACGGCGTACGGCACGCTGCACATCCCCGCCCACCGCGCGGGGCGGCGGCTGGCCGCGGCGCTGCTGATCCCCGGGAGCGGGCCGACCGACCGCAACGGCGACGAGCCGCCCGGTTTCACCCCGCACACCCTGGCGCTCTTCGCGGACGTCCTCGGCCGTGACGGGGTGATGACCCTCCGGTTCGACAAGTACGCCACCGGACGCACGGGTATGGGCGGCCGCGCCACCGCCCCCGACATGGCCGCCTACACCCGCCAGGCCGTGGCCGCGTACGACACGCTGCGCGCCCGGCCGGAGGCCGATCCGCATGCGCTGCTCGTCGTCGGGCACAGCGAGGGCGGTCTTCAGGCCCTGCTGGTCGGCCGTGCCGCACGGGTCAGGCCCGCCGGGCTGGCGCTGATCGCCCCGCAGGACATGCGGCTGCTGGACATGGTGCGCATGCAGCTGGCGGACGGCCTGGACCGGGCGGTCGTGGCGGGACAACTCACCGTGTGGGAGGCGCAGTTGAACAAGACAGGTGTCGCACGGGCCATCGCGGACTTCCGTGCCGGGCGCCCGGTGGACACCTCGGGGCTGCTGCCGTCCGTCTCGGCCGTCCTCCGGGGGATGTTCGGTCCGGTCAATGCCGCCTTCGTCCGCAGTGACGATGCGATCTCGCCGCCGAAGGCCGCGCGGGGCGTCGCCGCGGGGACGCGGGTGACGGTCACCTGCGGCACGGCCGACACCAACGTGCCGTGCCGCACCACTCCCCCGCTGCTGGGCGCCCTCACCGCGGCCGGTGCCACCGGTACCGGGCTGCGGGTGCTGCCCGGCGTCGACCATCTGCTGCACCGCGCCGGAGCCCCCGCCGACGCCCGCACGCTCGCCCCGGCGGCGCGGCGCGCCCTGCACGACTTCGTCCGGCCCTGGCGGCGGTGAGCGGCGAGCTGCCGGCGGCCGCGCGTGTCCGTTCGCCGCGCTTGTATGCCATGAGCATGTCCGTTCGCCGCGCTGCCTACGGCATGAGCACGTCCGCCCGCCGTCCTCACACGGCATGAGCGTGCCTGTTCGGATCCCTCACACGGCGTCCGCCCGGTCACTGAGGGCAGCGTTCCGTTGGGGAAACAGAGGAGATGCGGGCGGGTAACAGCCGGACCGCAGGCTGACGGGCATGACCTCGAGTACGCGTGTGGTGGTGATCGGCGGCGGGATGGCCGGTGCCCGGCTCGCCCGCCAGCTGACGGCCGGGACGGGACCGGGGGCGGCCGCCCCTGCCTCCGTCGGCGTCACCGTCATCGGTGAGGAGCCGGATGCGCCCTACAACCGTGTGCTGCTGGCCGAGGTCCTGGCCGGCCGGTACGCGCCGGAGGTCATCGCGCTGCCCGCGCCCGGCGCGGCGGTGGACTGGCGCGGCGGGGTGCGGGCGGTGCGCATCGACCGGGCCGCGCGGCGGGTGTGGTGCGATGACGGGGCGTACGTTCCGTATGACGCGCTGGTGCTGGCCACCGGGGCCAACCCCGTTCTGCCGCCGCTGCGCGGCCTGCTCTCCCCCGGGGGAGGCGACCTGCCCGACGGTGTGCACCCCTTCCGCACGCTGGACGACTGCCGCGCGCTGGCCGCCGCGGCGCGCCCCGGCACCCCCGCGGTGGTGATCGGCGGCGGGCTGCTCGGCGTCTCGGCGGCCCGCGCGCTGGCCGGGCGCGGCGCCCGGGTCGTCCTGGCGCACCAGGGCGAGCACCTGATGGAACGCCATCTCGACCCGGACGCCGGAGCGCTGCTCGCCGCGCATCTGACCGCCCTGGGCATCGAGGTGCACACCCAGTGCCGGGTACGGGGCCTGGAAACCGCCGACGGGGCGGCGCGCGCCGTCGAGTTCGCCGACGGCTACCGCCTGGACGCCGACGTGGTCGTCCTGGCCTGCGGCGTCCGGCCGCGCACCGGGCTCGCCCACGCGGCCGGCCTGGACGTCGGGCGGGGCATCCGCGTCGACGACTCCCTGCGCACCGACGACCCGCACATCTACGCCATCGGCGACTGCGCCGAACACCACGGCACGGTCTACGGGCTGGCGGGCGCGGCCCAGGAACAGGCCGATGCGCTGGCCCGCGTGCTGACCGGTGCACCGGCCGGCCCGGTGCCCGACCCGGCCCCGTACACCGGGACCCGGGCGCTGACCCGGCTGACCCTCACCGCGCATCCGGCGCCCGCCCACCTGGCGCCCGCCGGCCCGGCCCCCGCCGTGCCGGCCTCCTTCGACCTGGCCGCCTTCGGCGAGACCGTCCCGCTCCCCGGGGACGATGTGGTCCGCCTCTCCGACGCCACCCGCAGCGCGTACCGCAAGGTCGTCGTCCGCGGGGACCGGCTGGTCGGCGGCATCCTCCTCGGCGATCTCGGCACTGTCGGCGCGCTCGCCCGCACCTGGGAGGGCGACGAACCGCTCCCCACCGCCCCCCTGCTCCATCTGCTCACCACCGACGGAGGCTTCTGATCATGGCCGCAGCCGCCAGCCCCACCAGTGCCCGCACCGACCGCCCCACGATCGTCCTGATCGGGCACGGCATGGTCGGCCAGCGCTTCCTCGAAGCCCTCGCCGAACGCGGCGTGACCGAGACCTCGCGCGTCGTCGTCCTGTGCGAGGAGCCCCGCCCGGCGTACGACCGGGTCCAGCTCACCTCGTACTTCTCCGGCCGTACGCCCGAGGATCTGTCCCTGGTGGAGCGGGACTTCATGACCCGGCACGGCATAGAGCTGCACCTGGGCGACCCGGCCGAGACCATCGACCGCGCGGCCCGTACGGTCACCGCCCGCTCAGGTCTGGCCATCCGGTACGACACCCTGGTGCTGGCCACCGGCTCCTACCCCTTCGTCCCGCCCGTCCCCGGCAAGGACAGCACCGGCTGCTTCGTCTACCGCACCATCGAGGACCTGCTGGCGATCGAGGAGTACGCCAAGAACGCCGCCACGGGGGCGGTCGTGGGCGGCGGACTGCTCGGCCTGGAGGCGGCCGGTGCGCTCACCGGCCTGGGGCTGAACACGCATGTGGTGGAGTTCGCGCCGCGGCTGATGCCGGTGCAGGTGGACGACGGGGGCGGCGCGGCGCTGCGGCGCACCATCGAGGACATGGGCGTCACCGTGCACACCGGCGTCGGCGGCAAGGAGATCACCGCGGGCGAGGACGGCGCGGTGACCGGTATGGAGCTGTCGGACGGCTCGCGGCTGGACACCGACATGGTGATCTTCTCCGCGGGCGTCCGCCCGCGCGACCAACTGGCCCGCGACTGCGGCCTGGAGGTCGGTGAGCGCGGCGGCATCGTCGTCGACGCGACCTGTCGTACCGGCGACGCCGCGGTCTACGCGATCGGCGAATGCGCGCTGGCCTGCGACGGCCGGGTCTACGGCCTGGTGGCGCCGGGTTACGAGATGGCCGACACGGCGGCCGCCGCCATCGCCGCGCAGGAAACCGACGGCTTCACCGGCGCCGACACCTCCACCAAGCTCAAGCTGCTGGGCGTGGACGTGGCGTCCTTCGGCGACGCGCACGGGGCCAGTGAAGGGGCCCTGGACGTCGTCTACTGCGACTCCCGCGCCGGGGTCTACAAGAAGCTGGTGGTGGGCGCGGACGGCACGCTGCTGGGCGGCGTCCTGGTCGGCGACGCCGAGGCGTACGGCATGCTGCGCCCGCTGACCGGCTCCGTACCGCCCGTCTCGCCCGAGCAGCTGGTCCTGCCCGCCGGCGCCGGCGCCCCGGTCGCCCTCGGCCCGTCCGCCCTCCCCGACGACGCGGTGATCTGCAACTGCCACAACGTCACCAAGGGCACCATCCGCGGCGCGGTCACCGAGCACTCCTGCGGCACGGTCCCCGAGGTCAAGAAGTGCACCAAGGCCGGCACCGGCTGCGGCTCCTGCATCAAGGCGCTGACCACCCTGGTCAACGACGAACTGGAGCTGAACGGCGTCACCGTGGACAAGGGCCTGTGCGGCTGCTTCCCGCACACCCGCGCCGAGCTGTACGAGGTCGTGCGGACGCTGCGGCTGGCCTCCTACGAGGAGTTGCTGGCCTCGCACGGTCGCCCGGAGGCGCGCGACGGCGACGGCTGCGAGATCTGCAAGCCCGCCGTCGGCTCGATCATCGCCTCGCTCGCCCCGTCGGTCGGCGCCGACGGCTACATCCTGGACGGCGAACAGGCCGCCCTCCAGGACACCAACGACCACTTCCTGGCCAACCTCCAGCGCAATGGCTCGTATTCGGTCGTCCCGCGCATCCCGGGCGGCGAGATCACCCCCGAGAAGCTGATCGTGATCGGCGAGGTGGCCCGCGACTTCGGCCTCTACACCAAGATCACCGGTGGCCAGCGGATCGACCTGTTCGGCGCCCGCGTCGACCAGCTGCCGCTGATCTGGTCCCGGTTGGTGGACGCCGGCTTCGAGTCCGGGCACGCGTACGGAAAGGCCCTGCGCACCGTCAAGTCCTGCGTCGGCCAGACCTGGTGCCGCTACGGCGTCCAGGACTCGGTCCGTATGGCCATCGATCTGGAACTGCGCTACCGGGGGCTGCGCTCCCCGCACAAGCTCAAGTCCGCGGTCTCCGGCTGCGCCCGGGAGTGCGCGGAGGCCCGCGGCAAGGACTTCGGCGTCATCGCCACGTCGAACGGCTGGAACCTCTACGTCGGCGGCAACGGCGGCGCCGACCCGCGCCATGCGGACCTGCTGGCCCAGGACCTGTCGGACGCCGAACTGGTCCGCCTGATCGACCGCTTCCTGATGTTCTACATCCGCACCGCGGACCGGCTGGAGCGCACCTCCGCCTGGCTGGAACGCATCGAGGGCGGCCTCGACCACGTCCGGGACGTCGTCGTCCACGACTCCCTGGGCCTGTGCGACGAGCTGGAAGCCCTGATGGCCGCGCACGTCCACCACTACCGCGACGAATGGGCCGAGACCCTCAACGATCCCGAGCGCCTGGCCCGCTTCGTCTCCTTCGTCAACGCCCCCGAGGCGCCGGACCCCTCCGTCCGCTTCACCCCGGAGCGCGACCAGATCAAGCCGGACCTGACGCTGCTGGCGGGCCCGACCCTGCCGGTGCGCACCCTCGAATCCGTTCGCCCCCTGGAAGGGACCTCCGCCCGATGACCACCGCCACCACCACTGAGGTCGCCACGACGGACGCGGCCGAGAGCACCACGGTGGAGATCCTCGGCCCCGACGGCTGGCTCCCCGTGTGCACCCTGGACCGCCTGTCCCCCGGGCGCGGCGTGGCCGCCCTGCTGCCGGACGGTGCCCAGGCCGCCCTGTTCACCGACCGCGCGGGCCGCGCCTACGCCATCGGCAACCGCGACCCCTTCACCGGCGCCCAGGTCCTCTCCCGCGGCCTGACCGGCACCGCCGCGGGCCGCCCCTACGTGGCATCGCCGCTGCTCAAGCAGCGTTTCGACCTCGCCAGTGGGGAATGCCTGGACGATCCGTCGGTGTCCGTACCGACCTATTCGGTGCGGACCCGGGGCGGCGCCTGATACGGCCTTTCGCAACCGTTGGGTTGCGCCTCCCGTCGGCACGTGCAACCATCGGGTAGCAGATGGAGCGGTGCGTGGAAACGCACGCGAACCGACGGGAGGCCCCCTCATGACCACCGACCCCCAGGACACCACCGACACCACCGACACCAAGAACGCGTCGGACACCAAGGACCGCATCGCACGCGAGATCAGCATCGCCGCGCCCGTGGAGCGCGTCTGGGCGGTGCTGACCGAACCCGCACACGTCGGCTCGTGGTTCGGCCAGGGCGAGCCCACGCCGGTCGATCTGCGGCCGGGCGGCATCATGCACCTGGACCACGGCGAGTACGGCCAGTTCCCGACGGTGATCGTCACGGTGGACCCGCCGCACGTCTTCGCCTACCGCTGGGCCAGCGCACACCCCGGCGACGTGGCGACCGAACACAACTCCACCCTCGTCGAGTTCACCCTCACCCCGGAGGGCGACGGCACCCGCCTGCGCGTGGTGGAATCCGGCTTCGCGCGCCTCTCCATCCCCGAGGAGCGCAGGCGGACGGCCTCCTACGAGAGCCACTCCGAGGGCTGGTCCGGGCAGGTCGAGAACATCCGGCAGTACGCGGAGCGGCTCACCGTATGACGCAGCGGCCCGACGCACCCACCGACGCCGTGGCGGAGGTGCTGTCCGCACTGGCGGACCCGACCCGCCGCCGGATACTCGACGCCCTCGCCGACCGCGGCGAGGCGACCGCCACGGCCCTGGCGGCGGAGCTGCCGGTCAGCCGCCAGGCCATCGTCAAACACCTGGGCATCCTCGACCGGGCGGGCCTGGTCGCCGGCCACCGGGCGGGCCGCGAGTCCCGCTACCGGGTCGTCCCCGAGCGCCTGGAGGCCACCGCCCGGTGGATGGACCGGGTCGCGGCCGACTGGGACACCCGTCTGGCGGCCATCAAGCGGCTGGCGGAGGGGAGCTGACCCGGGCGCCGTCGCGCCCCAGGCGTACGCTGGTGATCCCCTACCGAGGAGTACGGCGTGACCCGGTGGAACACCAGCCACATCCCCGACCAGACCGGCCGCTCCGTGGTCGTCACGGGTGCCAACAGCGGCATCGGCTATGTCACGGCGCGCGAACTGGCACGCTGTGGCGCCCGTGTGGTGCTGGCCTGCCGCAACGAGGCGCGCGGCGGCGCGGCGCTGGACCGGCTGCGCAGCGAAGTCCCCGCCGCCGAGGTCGAGTTCCGGCAGCTCGACCTGGCCGACCTGTCCTCCGTACGGGACTTCGCGGCCGGTCTGGACACCTTCGACGGCGACCGTCTCGACCTGCTCATCAACAACGCGGGCGTGATGGCGCTGCCGTACCGCACCACCGCGGACGGCTTCGAGATGCAGTTCGGCACCAACCACCTCGGCCATTTCGCGCTGACCGGCCTGCTGCTGCCCAAGCTCCTCGCCACCCCAGGCTCCCGGGTGGTCACCGTCTCCAGCATGATGCACGCGCTGTCCGACATCGACCTCACCGACCTCAACAGCGAGCGCTCCTACCGCCGTTGGATCGCCTACGCCCGCTCGAAGAGCGCCAATCTCCTCTTCACCCATGAGCTGACCCGCCGCCTGGCCGCGGCCGGCTCCCAGGTCGTCGCGGCCGCCTCGCACCCCGGCTACGCCGCCACCAACCTCCAGACCGCGGGCGCCCGCATGGAGGGCCGCACCTCCGCCGAACGCGCCATCGCCGTCGGCAACCGCCTGATCGCCCAGTCCCCGGACGGCGGCGCCCTCGGCACGCTCTGCGCCGCCACCGCGCCCCATATGCGCCCGGATTCCTTCGTCGGCCCGCGGAGCGGACTGCGGGGCGCCCCGGCCCCGTCCTTCCGCGCACCGTGGACGAAGAAGGACGCGACGGGGGAGCAGCTGTGGGCCGCTTCGGAGGAGTTCACCGGGGTGCGGTTCGACTTCTCGTTGGCGGCTGCGGCCTGATCCGGCCGGGGCCGGCGGGCCGGTCCGGGGCCCGTCCGGGGCCCGGACCGCGGCTGACGGCTCCGGTCTACGGCCTGTCGGTCTTCGGCCCCGGCCGCGGTGCGTCCATCCCCGACGCCTCGAACACCGCCCGCGCCCCGGCCCCGTCGATCCGGTCCGCCAGCGCCTGGAGCGAGGCCGTGCCGCCGCGGAGCAGCCCGCTGGCGCGGGAGCGGCGTACGCCCTGGTCGACGTGATGCCACAGGAGTGGATTCGCGGTGAGCACCTTGAGGTCGACCTCGACCCGGCCGCCGAGGGCGTCGTGGAGCAGCAGACGCGGCGCCATGGTGTCGTGGCACACGACGCGGACCAGCAGATCGGTGCGTACCGTCCGGGTGCGCAGGAGGCCACGGGACACCAGCCGGTGCCCGCAGGCCGTGACCCGGGGCGGGCAGAGGAGCGCCGGGAACACCAGCGCGACGGCCGTCCAGTACAGCAGGCGCAGCGGTGTGAGCGTCCCCTTGCCGAAGTCGACGAGCAGGATCAGGGCCAGCAGCCCGGACGCGCACCACAGGGCGGCGCGCAGGTCGGACGCCCAGGTCCGGTCGCGGGCGGGCGATCCGCCGTCGCGAGCGCGCAGCGGCGATGACGCCGACCGCATCACGGGCCGCTGCGCCGCCCGTACCGAGTCCGACCCGAGGCCGTGTCGCTGTCGCATGGCGATGACGCTAGGTCGGCGGGCTCCGGCCCCCGTGACCTGCGGCCGAGACGTTGACGGGGCGCTGATACGACGCCGCGGAACCTTGACGCGGCGCTGACGGCGGCATCTCGTCGGCGTCCCGCGCGTCAAAAATCCGTGAAGATCGCCCCCTCCCCCGCCAAGGGGACGCTAGGGGCGGCGGAAAACGCCCGGAACGCCCCCGACGCTGGGCGGGTCCCACCCAGTACCGCACGGAGGTACGACGCACCATGTCGACCGTGTCCCAGCCCGGCAGCCGGCCCGAGGAACTCCCGGATGCCGAGGAGCCGCCGGATACCCCGGCGCGCGCCACCACAGACGCGGCGGGCGACCGCCACCGCCTCACGGCCCTCCAGGGCCTGGCCGCGCTCTCCCTCGACGCCATGGCCTCCGTCGCCTACGGCCCGGAGTCGATCGTCCTGGTCCTGGCCGCGGCCGGCGCGTACGGCCTCGGCTTCACGCTGCCCGTCACCCTGGCCATCGCCGCGCTGCTCGCCGTACTGGTCGCCTCGTACCGCCAGGTGATCGCCGCCTTCCCCAACGGGGGCGGTTCGTACGCGGTCGCCAAGGCCCATCTGGGCCGCCGTGCCGCCCTGGTGGCCGCCGCCTCGCTGATCCTCGACTACGTGCTGAACGTCGCCGTCTCGGTGACGGCGGGCGTGGCGGCGCTCACCTCCGCCTTTCCCGCCCTCTACGGCGACCGCGTCTGGGTCTGCCTCGCCGTTCTGGTCCTCATCACCGCCATCAACCTGCGCGGCATCGTCGACTCGGCAAAGGCGTTCCTCGTCCCCACCGCGGTGTTCATCGCCGCCATCCTCGGCATGATCGTCGTCGGCCTCTTCCGTGACGCCCCGGCCTCCACCGTCACCGCCGACGGGCATGCCTCCGTCCTGGCCCACAACGCCACCTCGGTGGGCGCGCTGCTGCTCCTGAAGGCGTTCGCCTCCGGCTGCTCCGCGCTGACCGGTGTCGAGGCGGTCGCCAACGCGGTGCCGTCCTTCCGGGCCCCGGCCCCCAAGCGCGCCCAGCGCACCGAGGTCGCCCTCGGCGCCCTCCTGGGCGTCATGCTGATCGGCCTGTCGCTCCTGATCGGCCGCTTCCACCTCCAGCCGGTCGAGGGCGTCACCGTCCTCGCCCAGCTCGCGGACGCCTCCCTCGGCCACAACTGGGCCTTCTACGTCGTCCAGTTCGCCACCATGGTGCTCCTCGCCCTCGCCGCCAACACCTCCTTCGGCGGCCTGCCGGTCCTCATGGGCCTGCTCGCCCGCGACAACCACCTCCCCCATGTCTTCGGCCTGAAGGCGGACCGCCAGGTCCACCGTCATGGTGTCCTCGCCCTCGCCGCCGTGGCGGCGGCCCTTCTCGTCTTCTCCGGCGGCGACGTCAACACCCTGGTCCCGCTCTTCGCCATCGGGGTCTTCGTCGGCTTCACCCTCTGCCAGGTGGGCATGGTCCGCCACTGGTACGGCGTGCGCTCCCGCGGCTGGCGCGCCAAGGCCGCCCTCAACGGCTTCGGCGCCGTGCTCACCGGCGTCTCGGCCGTCATCGTCACGGCCACCAAACTCACCGACGGCGCCTGGCTGATCGTCCTCGCCCTCCCCGTCCTCGTCCTCGCCTTCGAGGCCGTCCACCGCGCCTACGCCCGGATCGGCGAGCGGCTGGGCCTGGGCCGCGTCCCGGAGGCCCCGCACGCCGCCCGCTCCCTGGTCGTCGTCCCCGTCTCCCACCTCTCCCTCCTCACCTCCGAGGCGCTGAACGCGGCGGTGTCCCTGGGCGACGAGGTGATCGCGGTCACCGTCACCCACGACGATCCCGAGGACCGCCCGGCCGCCGACGCCCTGCGCCGCGACTGGGAACTGTGGAACCCGGGCGTGGACCTCCTCGAACTCCCCTCCCGGACCCGCTCCGTCGGCCGCCCCATAGCCGACTACGTACGCACCCTGGCCGCCCATCGCCCCGCCACCCGCATCACGGTCCTGATCCCCGAGGCCGAACCCGCCCACCTCTGGCAGCGCCTGCTCCAGAACCAGCGCGGCGCGGTGGTCGCCCACGCGGTACGGCGCCATACGGATGCGGTCATCTGCCGGTTGCGGTTCCGGCTGGAGGCGGAGGGGGTGCGGGGCGGGGCCCCGCGGGTGGGATGACGGCCGTTGTCAGTGGCCGCCCTTACCGTGAGGGACATGGATCTCACGCTGAGCTATGACGACCACTGCACCGAAATCGCCCACCAGACCGCGCTGCTGGCATCCGCCCTGACCGCCGCCGCGGCACCGCCCTCCCCGCTCTCCGCCGCCGTCCCCTCCTGTCCGGACTGGAACCTCGCCCAGCTGCTACGCCACCTGGGCGAGGCCCACCGCTGGGTGGCGGAGATCGTCCGGACCCGGGCCGCCGAGCCGCCGCCCGACACCGCCCTCCGCACCCTCCCGCGCGACGCCGCGCAGACCCCGTCCGAGCTGGCCACCTGGCTCACCACGGGCGCCCGACAGCTCGCCGGCACCCTCCGCGACGCGGGCCCCGACACCCGGATCTGGACCCCGCTCCCCTCCGGCACGACCCGCTTCTTCGCCCGCCGCATGGCCCACGAATCGGTCATCCACCGCGCCGACGTCACGCTGACCCTCGGCACGGACTTCGCCGTGGACCAGCGCGTCGCCCTCGACGCCCTCGACGAATGGATGGAACTCGGCTCCCTGCCCGAGATGTTCGACCACCACCCCGAGCGCCGCGCCCTCCTCGGCCCCGGCCGCACCCTCCACTTCCACGCCACCGACACCCCGCCCGAGGCCGCCGCCGACTGGCTCGTCGACCTCACCGGCGACGCCCTCGCCTGGCGCCGCTCCCCCGGACCGGCCGCCGTCTCGGTCCGCGCCCCGCTGACCGACCTCCTGCTCCTCGTCTACGGCCGCCGCCCGGCCGACACCGAGCCGTACGAGATCCAGGGGGACGCGGAGCTCCTCGACTTCTGGCTGGCGGAGGTGATCTTCGCCTGACCGTTGACCGTCCCGGCCGCGGACGGTCCTTTGAACCGCCCGGTCAGTCGATCCAGACGCTCGCGCCGGCGTCGGATTCGGTGAACCTGCCCGGGCGGACCGTGGAGTCGACCTCACCCGTGCAGTGGGGTCCCGTGAAGACGTACGCGATGGCGTCGTGGGTGCGGTTGGCCACGGTGGTCGGGGAGCCGTCGCCGGCCGGGTAGCAGCCGCTGGGGTGGAAGTGGGGGTAGCCGTTGACGATCAGGAAGCCGTCGGCCGCGTAGGCGGCCCCCGGTGCGGCGAGGCCGAACACCGCGGCGGTGGCGAGGGTGCCGAGGGCGAAGACGGTGCGACGCATATGTGTCCCTCTCTCCTGGCGGCAGGCGGCGTCCGTCGCCGCCCGCAGAGGATCGACCGTACGGGGTCCCGCGTCCGCCGTCATGACCCCGTGGCAGGCCAACTCCCCCTCGGTGTCCGGCATACGCGCGACGCACGCTCTCGTAGTCGAACCCTCCAACCCGCGCCCTTGTCCGTTCCCACAGAGGTTGGGGCCGTAGTGACAACGCCCTGACGGGGCGTAACCGGGCGTGGAATTCTGGAAGTATGACGATGCCGCCCGAAGTGCCGTGTGAGGAGTGCCGGGGGACCGGCGCCGTCGAGTGGGAGACACAGGGCGGCAACATCACCACGACGCAGTGCTCGCGGTGCATGGGCACCGGCACGGTGCCGGCGTAGGAGGCGGACGAGGACGTGACGACCCCCCGTGAGGGCAACCGGTTGCGGGCACTGCCCCCCGAGTACGTCGACAGAATGCGCTGCACGCACTGCGAGCTGCGGAATATGAAGCTTCCCGGTACGGCGGGCGGGCTGTGCATTCCCTGTTATGCGCTGGAGCGGCAGACGGCGCCGCGGCGGACCAGTCAGGGGATGACGCTGGCCAACTTCGTGTCCGATCCGTGCATGGGGTGCGGTTCGCATGCCGTGGATGCCAACGGATGGGCGTTTTGGTGCGATGCGTGCGGGATGCAGGTCGCGGTGGCGTATCCCGATTCGTGATCCGGGGCCCTAGCCGGGGCCCTTCTCGCAGGCCGGTCCGCCGGGCCGATTCGTCCAGGTGCAATGCGTACGTCACACCTGTGGGGCACAGTGGTCGGGCGTACGTGATCGACGATCATGCGGGGCCACGACCACGGGTATACGACCACAGACGCATGACCAGAAGGGGGCGACTTCCATGTCGGGTTCGGGTTCGAGTTCGGGTTCGGGTTCGGGTTCGGGTGTCGGCGACGGACCGGGCCGGCGGCGCGTGCTGGCCGGTGCCGGGGGCATCGCGCTCGGCGGGGCGCTCGTCGCCTGCGGGTCCAACACGGGGCGGGGCGGCGGTGGTTCGGGGCCGGAGATCAGTCAGTGGTATCACCAGTACGGGGAGCCGGGGACCCAGCAGGCCGTGCAGCGGTACGCCGCCGCGTACAAGAAGGCCGAGGTGCGGGTGCAGTGGCGGCCGGGGGACTACGACCGGCAGACGGCGGCCGCGCTGCTGACCGACTCCGGGCCGGATGTGTTCGAGGTCAACGGGCCGTTGCTGGACCAGATTCAGGGCGGGCAGGTCGTGGATCTGACCGCCGAGGTCGAGCCGGTCAAGGACGACTTCAACCAGGCGGTACTGGCACCCAAGATCTGGCAGGACCGGATCTGGGGCATTCCCCAGACCGTTGACCTGCAATTGCTGTATTACCGCAAGAGTTTGCTGAAGGCGGCCGGGGTGGCGCCGCCGCAGACGCTGGACGAGTTGGTGGACGCGGCGGGGACGCTGACCACGAAGAAGACCAAAGGGCTGTTCCTGGGGAATGACGGCGGGGCGGGGGTGCTGGGCGGGACGCCGTTGTTCGCCGCGGGGCTGAGCCTGATCGGCGACGACGGCAAGGTCGGGTTCGACGATCCGGCGGCGGCCCGGACGTTGGGGAAGATCCGGCAGCTGTACGCGGACAAGTCGTTGCTGCTGGGGGCGCCCACGGACTGGTCCGATCCGGCCGCCTTCGTCCAGGGGCTGACGGCGATGCAGTGGTCGGGACTGTGGGCGCTGCCGATGATCAAGAAGGCGTTGGGGGACGACTTCGGGGTGCTGCCGTTTCCGCGGGACGGGAGCGGCGGAAGGCCCGCCGTAGCGGTGGGTGCCTATGGTTCCGCCGTCAGTGCGCGCAGCAGGCGCAAGGCGGCTGCAAAGGCTTTCGCACGGTGGCTCTGGGTGGAGCGGACTGACTTTCAGCAAGACTTTGCGCTGTCGTACGGGTTCCACATCCCGGCGCGGCTCTCGCTTGCAAAGAACGCCAAGCAGTTGCAGCACGGCGCCGCCGCGGATGCCGTGCGGTATGCGACGGAGCACGGCCATGCCGAACCGCTGCTGTGGACCACCGCGGACCGCACCGTCTACCAGGACGCGCTGAGCCGGATCATCAAGGACGGCGCGAACCCGGAAACGGAGCTGAAGGGCGTGGTGCGCAAGGTCAACGCCGAGTTGCAGCGGGTCAAGAAGAAGTCCCGGGCATGAGTGCCGCGGACGTCCGGACCGGTGGGGCCGTCGCCAGGGCGCTCGGGGCGCAGCGGCGGAATCTGTGGTTCTGGATCTTCGTCGGGCCGTTCGCCGTCGGGCTGGGCCTGTTCACCTACGTGCCGCTGGTGTGGAGCCTCTACCTCAGCTTTTTCGACGCGCACAACACCGTGACACCCACGGGCGACGACTTCGTGGGACTGGGCAATTACACCGCGATGCTGGGCGACGGTGCGTTCCTGAGCAGTCTGGGGACGTTCGTGCTGTTCACGGCCTTCATCGTGCCGGCGACCTATGTGCTCTCGCTGGGGCTCGCGCTGATGGTCAACCGGCTGCGCCTGGCCCGGGCGTTCTTCCGTTCGGTGTTCTTCCTGCCCACCGCCTGCTCGTATGTGGTCGCGGCGGTGATCTGGAAGCTGTCGATCTTCAACGGGGTGCGGTTCGGGCTGGCCAACACGGTGCTGGGGTGGTTCGGGGCGGATCAGACGGCGTGGCTGTCGACGACCCATCCGCCCTGGTACTGGCTGGTCATCGTCACCGTACGGCTGTGGCTGCAAGCCGGTTTCTACATGATTCTCTTTCTTGCGGGGCTGCAAAGGATTTCACCGCAGTTGTACGAGGCGGCGGCGGTCGACGGGGCGCGGGCCGGCTGGCAGGTCTTTCGGCACATCACGTTCCCGCAGTTGCGGGCCACGTCCGTGGCGGTGGTGCTACTGCTGGTGATCAATGCCTTCCAGGCGTTCGACGAGTTCTACAACCTGCTGAGCGATGCCCGCGGCTATCCGCCGTACGCCCGGCCGCCGTTGGTCTATCTCTACTACACGGCGCTGGGACGGGATCAGAACCTCGGTCTGGGCAGTGCGGGCGCGGTGATCCTGGCGCTGATCATCGCGGTGGCGACGGTCGTCCAGGCCCGCTGGTTCGGGCTCGGCCGAAAGGAAGGGTGAACTCCGTGCACGATGCCCACGATGCCCTCGCACGGGCCGGGCGGGCGCTGCGGGTGGTGCTGCTCATCGCCCTCGCCCTGCTGTTCCTGGTGCCGTTCTACCTGCTGGTACGGAACGGGCTGGCCAGTGAGCAGGAGATCACCTCGCCCGACTGGACGTTCTTCCCGCACGAGCTGCGGTGGTCGCATCTGGCCGAGGTCTTCCAGGACCCGGGCCTGCCCATGGGGCGGGCCCTGTTCAACTCCGCGGTGATCGCGGTCTCGACGACCGTCGGCACGGTGGTGCTCGCCTCGCTCGCCGGGTACGGGCTGGCGCGGATCCCGTACCGGCATGCCAACGCCGTCTTCTACGCGATCCTGGGCACGCTGATGGTCCCGGCGGCGGTGACGTTCGTTCCGAGCTTTGTGCTGGTGTCGTCGCTCGGCTGGATCTCGACGCTGCGCGGGCTGGTCATTCCGACCCTGTTCAGCGCATTCGCTTGCTTCATCTTCCGGCAATATTTCCTGGGCTTTCCGCAAGAACTGGAAGACGCGGCGCGGGTGGACGGGCTCGGGTACTGGCGGACGTACTGGCGGATCGTGGTGCCCAACGCCCGGCCGGTCTTCGCCGCGGTCGGGACGATCGTGTTCATCGGGGCCTGGAACGCGTTCCTGTGGCCGCTGGTGATCGGTCAGGACCAGGAGGCGTGGACGGTGCAGGTGGCGCTGTCGACGTTCACCACGGCGCAGAACCTGAATCTGCACGAGCTGTTCGTGGCGGCGGCCGTGTCGATCGCCCCGCTGGTCGTCGTCTTCCTGCTGCTCCAGCGGTACATCGTGGCGGGGGTGGAGCGCAGCGGTATCGACGACTGAGGGCCGCCGCCCGCTGCGCCCTGCCCCTTCACCTGCCCCTCCCTCCCGCCCCTTCCGTCACCCCGCCCGCTCGTCGTCGGCCGGTGCCGTCATGAACGCCGCGGCCGCCCCCGTCGCGAGGAGGAGGGCGACGGCCAGCCCGAAGGCGTCCCGCGCCCCGTTGAGCACCGCCTCCCCCGGCACCGTCCCGTGGGCGGCCGCGCCGCGGAAGAAGACCGTCCCGAGCGATGCGACGCCCAGCGTGCCGCCGAGTTGCTGGACGGCGTTGAGCAGGCCGGCGGCGGACCCGGTTTCGTGCGGGCGAACCCGGTGCAGGGCGGTGGTGAAGTACGGGACGGCGAACAGCCCTTGGCCCAGGCCGCAGACCGCGAGCGCGGGCGGCAGCAGCCAGGGGAAGGCGGTCGCCGGGCCGGTGGCGTAGACCGCGAGGGCGGCCGACGTACCGAGCAGCAGCGCCGCCAGCCCGGCGAACATCACCCGCGGGCCGTACCGCGGCACCAGCCGGGTGCCCGCGATCCAGGACGAGACCGCCATCGCACCCGACCACGGCAGCAGCGTCAGCCCGGCGGGCAGCACGTCGATATGCGGGCCGAGTTCCAGCTGGAGCACCACGACCAGGGTCAGGCCGTTGACGACGGCGAAGAAGAGCGTGGACGCGGCCAGCGCGGCGGAGAAGCCGCGGTGGCGGAACAGCCCGGCCTCGACCAGCGCGCTGCGGCCGCGCCGGGAGCGGTGGCGCTGGTGGCAGGCGAAGGCGACGAGAACGGTGACGCCGGCGGCGAGGGCCGCCCAGCTCTCCGCCGGCCATCCGTCCGCACCGCCCCCGGCCGTACCGCTCTCGATCAGGGGGAACACGGTCAGGCCGATGCCCAGGACCGCCAGCGCCGTACCGGGCAGATCGAGGCGCGGCCGGTGCGCGGAGCGGTCCTCGCGCAGCAGCGGCGAGGCGAGCAGCACGCCGAGGCCGAGGGGGATGTTGACCAGGAACACCGCCCGCCAGGAGGAGCCGAGCAGATCGGCGTGGGTGAGCACGCCGCCGAGCACCGGACCGCACACCGCGGCCAGGCCCATGACCGGGCCGATGCTGCCCATGGCACGGGCGAGTTCGGCCCCGTCGAACATCCCGCGGATCATGCCGATGGTCTGCGGAATCACCAGGGCCGCCGCGGCGCCCTGGACGGCCCGCGCCGCGATCAGCGTCCCGGCCGAGGGCGCCAGCGCGCAGGCCAGCGAGCCGAGCAGGAACCCCACGACGCCGATACGGAAGATGCGTGCGCGCCCGGCGATGTCGCCGAGGCGGCCCCCGGTGATCAGCAGCACCGCGAACGGCAGCGTGTAGGCGGCTCCGTACCACTGGATGTCGGACGCGGGGCCGCCGAGGTCGGCGCGGATCACGGGTGCGGCGACCGGGGTGATGGTGGAGTCGAGCAGATTCATCGCCTCGGCGACCAGCAGCGTGGCCAGGGCGGCCCAGCGCCACCGGTAGGCCGTGGTCGGCGGGGGCGTCGTCGGCGGCGCCTCTGTCGTCATGGGTCCGTCCCTTCGCTATGTGTTCCGGGTTACGTGTGCCGGGGCCGACCGTGCGGGGCCGGGGAGTACCGGTGCCCGTGCGGCCGGGGCGTTCACGACGAGGGTGCGGAGACAGCGGGGCTGGGTTCCACCGGGGACGCCAACCTCAAAGATTTCTTCCAAAAAGACCCGGACAGAACGAGATCGATTCCACCCTCTCCACATTCATCTCCGCATTCGTCCCCGCATCCGTGCTTGAGTGGCGTCATGCTCGACGACCTGGACCGCGGCCTGGTGCACGCCCTGCACCTCGATGGCCGGGCACCCTTCAGCCGGATCGCCGCCGCGCTCGGCGTATCGACCCAGACCGTGGCCCGCCGCTATCGCCGGCTGCGGGCCGAGGCCGGACTGCGGGTCGTCGGGCTGCCCGACCCGCACCGCGCGGACCGCGCCCAATGGCTGGTCCGGCTCACCGCGACCCCGCGCGCCGCCCAGGATCTCGCCCGCGCCCTGTCCCTGCGGGCCGACACCTCATGGGTCAAGCTCGCGTCCGGCGGCACCGAGATCCTCGCGGTCGTCCATACGCCGACGGGCACCGACGCCGGTCACTCACTGGTGCTGCACGACATCCCCCGCACCTCCGGTATCACGGCGGTCTCTTCCCACTACCTGCTCCACACCTACCTCGGCGGCCCCACCGCCTGGCGCGGGCGGGCCGACGCCCTCACCCGTCGCCAACAGCAGCAACTCCGGCCGTCCGACGAGCCCGACGCCGCCGCCCGCACCCCCGCCGCCCCTCTCCCGGCCGCCCGGCAGCGCCTGGCCGACACCGACGACGGCCTGCTGCGCGCTCTGGAACGGGACGGCCGGGCCGGTCAGACCGAACTCGCCGCCGCCACCGGCTGGTCGCCGGCCACCGTCGCGCGCCGCCTCGCCGAACTCCGGGCCGTCGGCGCGCTCTTCTTCGATGTGGAGATCGACGACGCGGCGTTCGGCGCCACGACGCAGGCCATGCTGTGGATGGCCGTCCCCCCGGCGCACCTCGACCACGTCGCGAGCAGCCTGGCCGGGCACGACGAGCTCGCGTTCGTCGCCGCCACCACTGGCCCCACCAATCTGGTCGCCCAGGCCCTGTGCCCCGACCCGGCCGCGTTGCACCGCTACCTCACCCACCGCCTCGACGCCCTCGACGCGATCCGCGCCCTGGAGACGTCCCCTGTACTGCGCACCGTCAAGGCGGCGGGCCCGGTCCCGCAACCGGCCGCGGCCGCCCGCCGGGCCGCCTCCCCCGGCCGCCGTCCGACGGGCTAGGGACGGAGCGGAACCCGGGCGGTTGTGGAACGGAAGGCTCTGTTCTTACGAGAACAGCATCCGAACTCCGAGCCACTGCGGGAATTCGCACGGAATTGAGGAGAGCCGGAGTTGAATCCGTTGCCGGGCGGCGGCGTTCGAGAACGTATGGCACACGGAGGCCACCTTCCGCGAACGGCCGGCGAGGCGGCGGTGTTGCGTCTGTGCGACGCGCCGACCGCGGGCGGGGACTCACTGTCGGCCGATATAGCAGCCGTCTACAACTATTTGCCGCCGGAAATCCGGACACGGATTAAATTGAGCGCAGGCGGTGCCCGACTATCATCCGGGCCGGGGTCGCCGATTCTACCCCACGGCCCAACTGGCGTTATTCCAGGCGGAGTTCCCGCCCACCCCGGGGAGCGCACCCTCCCCCACGCCCCGCCTACACCTCCACCGGCTGCGCTCCCCGCAGCAGTGCCGCGCCCAGTGGCGTGAGGGTGTGCAGGACGGCGTTGCCCTGGCGCAGGGTGTGCAGGAGGCCCGCATCGCGCAGGACGGTTGCGTGCTGGCTGGCGGAGGCCAGGGATATGTCGACACGGCGGGCGAGTTCGCTGGTCGTGCAGCCGACGCCGATGCCCTGGAGGATCTCGGAGCGGGTCTGGCCGACGAGCCGGCCCAGGGAGCGCTCGGGCGGGGTGGGCGGGGCCAGCCGGGGCAGCAGATGCTCGACGGGGTAGACCAGAACGGGCGTCAGATCCGGGTTGTGGAAGGTGACCGGGGTGCGGCGACAGAAGTAGGACGGCAGCAGGAGCAGCCCCCGCCCACCCAGATGGAGATCGCGGTCCACCGGGTAGTCGCATTCCAGAACGGGCGCGTGCCAGCGGAGCATCGGCGGGAGCGAGGCGAGCAGCCGGTCGGCGCCGCCGTCCAGGAGGGCGCGGCCGCGGGCGGCCCGGTCGGCCTCGATACGGCTCTGGACGCGCGGCCAGTACGGGGCGACGGCGGCCTCGTAGTAGCTCCGGAGGATGCCGGCGAGGCGGCCGAGCGAGCGGGTGCTGCCCTGGGCCATGTCGCGTATCCACGCCGGGAGCGGACGGGCGGCGGTGGACAGCCGCGCGAGTTCGTCGTGCAGCCGGACGTCCGGGGTCTCGCGCAGCGCGGCGAGCGCCTCGTCCATGCCCAGGAGCCCTTCGGCGGGCGTCAGGAAATCGGGGAAATAGCCCCGGGTGGGCACCAGCGGCGCCAGGAGACGCGTTTCGCCATTCAACCTTCCCCGCGTTTCCGATCGCCATCTGCCGAATGCGGAATCGTCGCGTCTGTCGCGCAGGCGGTGAAAGCTCAATACGGTCTCCCACAGCGCGTCCGGGCGTGCAGCAATGCGCACCCGGGCCAGATCGAGGCCACTGAAATGGACGCGTAACACCGAACCCCCACCTTGGTTTCTTTAGGTTGCCCCCCGGTACGCCCTGAGTATGCACGCCAACACGCGCGGTCACCATGCCCTTTTGGCCAGAGTTGAAACGGGTCGCGCCGCCGGGCGGGCGGACGGAATGCTGTACTCAATTCAACGGCGGTGCGAACGGAACGGATTGCTCGATCCCGTGGGGGGTGATGGGCAAATGACCGGCCGCTCAGCGGTCCCGTTGAAGAGCCGCCTTCCCGCGCCGACCGGGGTGGCGGCAGCTCCCGAGGGGGGAGCCCGGAGAAAGAGCGAGGGCGGCACCTCCGCACAGGTGCCGCCCTCGTCGGGGTGACCTGCACAGATGTCGAACTGGTGGGCTGCCAGGGCACTCTGGGGGCACATCAGGCCAGAACCGCGTCGATGCTGTCCGCGGTGTCGTCCTCGTCGTCCTCCCGTAGATGCACGCAGAGGTCCCACATGATCGAGGGCTTCGCGTGCCCGAGGAGCCGCTGAACCTTCTTCACTGCAGCCCCGTGCTTGATCAGCACGGAAGCGAAGAAGTGCCGCAGGGCATGCGGCGGGGTGTCCTCTAGAACACGGAGCCGCGCCCCCCACTCCTCCTCCAGCAGCTTGTTCGCCCGCCGCACGATCCGGGCCCAGGTCTTGGCCCACGACCCGCGACGGACCGGAGCGTGCACCTCGCTCACGAACATCAGCCGGGCCGTACGCGTCCTCGGGTTACGAGGACCCGTCCGATCCTCGATCTCCATCTCGCGCGGAGGTACTTCGCGCGGTGCGGCTTCACCGTTTCGGCCGCCGACGCCGACAGCGCGGCCTCCAGGGGGTGCGAAGGCTGATCGGAGCGAGGACGTGCGATCCGTCCTTGACCCACGCGTGTACGTCGGACCGCTTGATCCCGGCCGGCAGTCGGCTGCCGAAGGTCGGGTAGATCTGTGGGCGCAGCGCCCGCGCCACGTTCGGCTCCGTGCGCTCCCGGTGAGTCGCCGAGGTCCGCCACTCCTCGGCGAACGACCGGAAGTCCTTGCGCTGCTTCCCGCTGGCGTCCCGCCAACGGGCCTGCCAGCGCTTCCCCTGCCCGTGCTCGCTGGTGGCGACCATCTTGCGCGTCTTGCTGGTGTGTTCGCCGCAGGGCTTGTCGTCCTTGGCCGGGCGCCTTGGTGTCGATCAGGCGCAGAGCTTGCTCCAGTGAAAGGTCCGCCTGGGCCTCGTACGTCTCCGGTGAACCTCCGTACAGGCGTGGTCGGCCTGGGGGCAGGGCAGGGGGCCCTCCACCTTGATCGTGGACCCGGTCACCTTCGAACAGAAGTCATCTACGCGGCAATCGCTGCATGACAACCGGGTCTACGAATTCCGTCTCGTCTACGACGGATTCTGCCTCTTCGAGTCGACTGTCACGCAGGGTCGGCGCCCCTGTCCTACCCGCAGAAGTCCGCCGCCTCCTCGTATCGAGTCCGTCTTACCGCTCATTCTGGAATGAGCGGTAAGACGTCGTTTCTTTTGGTGGTGGATCTCTCCGATCGCACTGATCGCATTCCGTCCGCTTCGCTCACCCGCTCCACTCCACCCGTGCACGTTGGGTAGCCACCGCGGCAAGCAGGGCGGTGATCCAGGGCCGTTCCCAGGCGCTCGGTGCGTGGGCGACGCGGCCTGTGGATGGGGCGGTGACACCGAGTGAAAAGGGGGGCGTGGTCTTCGATAGGTGTCAGGCAATCCCTTGGCCTGGGCGGACCGTACGTAAAGGTGTGCAGAGGTTGCAGCACATGGCGCATTCCAGGAGGCCACCAATGAACGCGTCAGTACTTCGGCGCGGTGCCGCCACCCTCATGGCCACCGCCATCGCCGGCACCGCCGGCGTCGCCCTTACGGGCACTGCCAGCGCGACCACGTCCTACGATCACCCGCACCAGAGGGTCATCGTGATCGTTGTGAACGAGTCGCGCCATTGCAGGGCCTTCCATGTCGTCGAGACCGTCGTCATCAAGAAGGATCGCAAGGTCATCATCATCAAGAAGTTCCTGAGTTGCGACTTCCGGAGGCACAACGATTACTTCGCCAGAACATTCTTCTTCAATCGCGAATTCCACTTCAAGCACGAATTCCGCACACCGCACAGGGTGCACGTGATCAAGACACCGATCCACGTGACAGTCCCGCTCACCCCTGTGAAGGTCCCGGTCAGCACCAACCCGACCCACGTCTCGATCAACGAGCCGAGGACCCCGGTGAACCTCACCTCCCCGTCGTCGCTCGGCAGCCGCACCCCCGGGCACGTCAACGTGTCGCCCAGCGGCATCACCGCCGGCTCCGGTGCGGCGAGTGCGAGCCTGGGTGCCGGAGGCATCAGCGCCGGCTCCAATGCGGCGAGTGCGAGCCTGGGCGCCGGAGGCATCACCGCCGGCTCCAATGCGGCGAGTGCGAGCCTGGGCACCGGAGGCATCAGCGCCGGCTCCGGCGCGGCCGGTGTGAGCGTGGGTACCGGCGGCATGGCAGGGATGCGGTGAGTCGGCAGGCGAACAGGCAATCCAACCGATCGATCGGAGCTGTGGGACGGGCCCGGAAACATGGGCCCGTCCCACAGCCTCCTGCGGCAAGTGGCGCGGCCGATTCCTCCAGGGACGGAGGATGCGGGCACCTGGCTGGCCCCTGGGAACAGGACCCCGCCCTCCTTGTCGGCTACTTCGCTCGTCACGAGTCCGCTGCCACGTCAGACCAACCCGTTGGGCGCCCCGTGACTGTCGTGCCGCTTTCTGCTCACGCCCGCCTGCTCGGCGTGCGGTAACGGCTGACAGTGACGAAGCCGACCGCCGCGCCCACCATCGCCACTGCCTCTGCCACGGCGGACGCTGTCTTCTTCGGATACCACAAAGGCTCATGCATATTGGGCAGCGGCCCCAGAGAGCCCACGTCCACGTACCGGTACAGGAGCACCGCGCCGAGCGCCGACGCAGCCACCAGGAAAGCGAACGCCCACACCCAACGGTTCCGCGCGCTCACCAGCACCAGGACAGCCGCCAGCGCCGCCGCCGCTGCCTGGGCGCGGAACAGCGTCCCCTGGCTGATAACGGTACCTACCGAGTCGTAGGCATCCGCCAGTGCGACGTGCACATAGACGTCGACGGCCAGCCCAGCCGCCGTGAGCAGCCGTAGCAACCACATCTCACACCCCCGGCAACTTCGTCATCGGCAGCCAACTCACCCCGTTCGCCGGAGGCCGGCTGCCATGTCTTACGTCACGTCACTTCACTACGACCGTGCCGTGCATGAACGAGTGGATGTCGCAGCCATAGCTGAACGTGCCGGCGGAGTGGAACGTAAAGCTGTAGGAATCGCCGCCCCTGAGCACCGGCGAATTCAGCCCGCCCGCGCCGGTCACCGTGTGCGGAGCCCTGTCCTCATTGACCCAGGTCACCGTGGTGCCCTTGCTGACGGTCAGGGTGGACGGCGAGAACGCGAAGCCGGCGATCGCCACACCGTTGGACGCCACCGGTGCACCCGGAGTAGCGGGCGCCATCGCGACCGTGGGCGCCCCTCTGAAGTACCCGTGCTCAGCGAAATGCCGGCCGTGTCCGCCACCGGCCCACGCGCCCGCCGTGGAGAGGCTTGCGGCTGTGGCGGCAGCCACCAGAACGATCGCGACGCGACGGCGGCGAGTCCACTTCGAGGAATTCGCAACTGATCTAGGTGTCATGATGTCGACCCAATCCAACTCTGGTGTGGGTCTATGTGCGTCCCCGCCAGGATGCGGGTCGCACATCCGGACACAATCGACGATACTCTGCACATTCCCGGGGCGTACAGCGGCTGTTGGGGCCTCAACGCCGCGACCGGACGTGACAACACGGTCCACACACGCCTCATCAAGACGGCGCATCCGCGCAGCCCTCCGGCGCTACCACAACCACGCCATCCGACCTGGCCAGCGGATGCGAAATCGGCTTCCGCATTCCGTGCGCCTGCACTCCTCGCCCGGCCCCGGCTCCTGGGGGCTGCGGCCGCCTGGCTCCGCCCGCGCACGTTCGGTAGCCACCGAGCCGAGTGGGCAGCAATCCAAAACCACCCTGTTCGCGTATAACACATATGGACGTATGCGGAAATACGTGAGGTGTGGCATTTGGTACCGCCGGAACTTCTTTGCTGAACCCTCGACTGGAAAAGCCCAGACAGGCGAGAGGAGTGCATCATGATCGCCAAGCTGCTCGGAAAGTTGTCCTTCATCCGCAACTACGGTGCGTACGGGCTCCACGACTGGGGCACGCACACCGGCGACAGGGTGTGACCACACGGTCGGCGGGCGCCCCACGGGCTCGCCTGCCAGGCCGGCACCGCGCCTGGCAACACTCACAACGGATACGCCCCCGGCCCGCCGCTCACCGCGACGGGCCGGAGGCTTCGTGCGCCCTGCCTATCCGCCACCGGGCACACCGAGGGCACAAGGACCAGGAAGATCCCGAAAAACGACGGCACTTACTGCAAGTAGTTTCTGCACTTCAGACGCCGCATTCGAGGATCGTCACAGATCACAAAACCGAGGGCGGCACCTCCGCACGGGTGCCGCCCTCGCCCCGTGCCCGCGCGCCCCGTACCCGAGCGCCTCGTGCTCACGTGCCCCGTACCCGCTCGCCCCGCCGGGAGGGGATCATGGCCGTGATGACCCGCATCCTGACACGAAGCGATCTGCTGGCCGTCCTCGATCCCGCGTCGTCGACGGCGGCGTTGCGCGAGGGCTTCCGCGGCGACGGCACGGCGCCGGTCGCCGGGCAGCGGGTGCGCAGCGACCTCCCGTTCCCCGGTACGGCCACGGCGCTGATACCGGGTGTGCTGCCGGGTGTCGCCGCGTACACCGTGAAGGTCAACGCCAAGTTCCCGGGCGCCCGGCCCGCGCTGCGCGGGGTGATCTGTCTGCACAGCGGTGAGGACGGGGAGTTGCTCGCACTGCTGGATTCGGCCACCGTCACCGCGTGGCGGACCGGGCTGGCCGCCGCGCTGGGCACCCATGTCCTGGCAGCTCCGGATCCGTCGGGCGCCGCGGTGCTCGGGGTGATCGGCGCGGGGGCACAGGCCGAGCTGATGGTGCGCGGGCTGCGCGGACTGCGGCAGTTCGGGGGCCTGGTCGCGTACGACACCGATGCCGGCCGCGCCGCCGCATTCGCCGCCCGGCACGGCGGGCGGGTGCTGGGCTCGGCCGCCGAGGTCGCCGCGGCGGCCGATGTGGTGCTGCTGGCGACCTGGTCCCGCAGGCCGCTGCTGGGCCTCGCGGACACCCGGCCCGGACAGCACCTCACTACTCTGGGCGCCGATGAGCCCGGCAAACAGGAACTCTCCGCCGATCTGCTCGACGCCGCGCTCCTGGTGGTCGACGACCGCCAACTGGCCGCCGCCATGGGCGCCCTGGCGGCCGCGGACCTGCCGGCCGGCGCCGCCGATGCCACCCTCGGCGAGGTGCTGCGCGGCGCACACCCTGGCCGTACGACGGCCGCCGCCCGGACCGTCTACGCGCCCGTCGGGCTTCCCTGGCAAGATCTCGCGCTGGCCTGGGAGGCGTATCGGCGGGCGGAGCGGCTGGGCATCGGCGCGACGACCGATCTGCTCGGGTGAGCCGGGCGAGGCCGGGAGCCGGGGCGAGTCAGGCCCCAAGAGCCCGCCCGGAAAAGGGGCGAGGGCGGCATCTCCGCACAAGATGCCGCCCTCGTTGGGGTGACCGGAGCCGACAGCCAAGCAGGTTGAGGGTCGGGTACCTGGCGTATGCCGGCTCCGGTGGTGTGGGGGGTGCCGCGGCTCGGCCGCGGCACCCGTGTCGGTCAGCGGCTGTCGCTGCCCTGCGACTCGGCGGCCGCGCGGCCCGCCTCCAGCCGTGCGACCGGGATGCGGAACGGGGAGCAGGAGACGTAGTCGAGGCCGACCTCGTGGAAGAAGTGGACCGACTCCGGGTCGCCGCCGTGCTCACCGCAGACGCCGAGCTTGAGGTCCGGGCGGGTGGCGCGACCGGCCGCGGCGGCGCTGCGGACCAGCGAGCCCACGCCGTCCTTGTCGATGGTCTCGAACGGGCTGACGCCGAAGATGCCCTTCTCCAGGTAGGCGGTGAAGAAGCTGGCCTCGACGTCGTCGCGCGAGAAGCCCCAGACCGTCTGCGTGAGGTCGTTCGTACCGAAGGAGAAGAAGTCCGCCGACTCGGCGATCTGACCGGCCGTCAGCGCGGCGCGGGGCAGCTCGATCATCGTGCCCAGGGCCAGGTCGAGCTGCACGCCCGCGGCGGCGGCGACCTCGGCGATGACCTTCTCGGACTCCTCGCGGACGATCTCCAGCTCCTGGACCGTGCCGACCAGCGGGATCATGATCTCGGCGCGCGGGTCGCCGCCCGCCTTGCTGCGCTCGGCCGCGGCCTCGGCGATCGCCCGTACCTGCATGGCGAACAGGCCGGGGATGACCAGTCCGAGGCGGACACCGCGCAGACCCAGCATCGGGTTCTGCTCGTGCAGCTTGTGCACGGCCTGGAGGAGGCGCAGGTCGTTCTCGTGCTTCTCGTGCCGGGCCTCGGCGAGCGCGACGCGCACCGACAGGTCGGTGATGTCGGGCAGGAACTCGTGCAGCGGCGGGTCCAGCAGCCGTACGGTCACCGGCAGCCCGTCCATCGCCTCGAACAGCTCGATGAAGTCGGCCTTCTGGAGCGGCCGCAGCTGGTCGAGTGCGGCGTCCCGGTCGGCGTCGGTGTCGGCCAGGATGAGGCGCTCGACCAGTTCGCGGCGCTCGCCGAGGAACATGTGCTCGGTGCGGCACAGGCCGATGCCCTGGGCGCCGAAGCGGCGGGCGCGGGCGGCGTCCTCGGCGTTGTCGGCGTTGGTGCGCACGGCCAGGCGGCGCTGGGAGTCGGCGTACGACATCAGCCGGTGCACGGACTTGACCAGGTCGTCGGCGTCGGCGGCGGTCGCGTCGACGTTGCCCTCGAAGTACTCGACGACCGGGGACGGCACGACCGGCACCTCGCCGGCGTAGACCTTGCCGGTGGAGCCGTCGATGGAGACGACGTCGCCCTCCTCGACGACGGTGCCGTCGCTGGTCGTCATCCGGCGGGACTTGGTGTCGACCTCCAGCTCCTCGGCGCCGCAGACACAGGTCTTGCCCATGCCGCGGGCGACGACGGCGGCGTGCGAGGTCTTGCCGCCGCGGGAGGTGAGGATGCCCTCGGCGGCGATCATGCCGTTGAGGTCGTCGGGGTTGGTCTCGCGGCGGATGAGGATGACCTTCTCGCCCGAACGCGACCATTTGACGGCCGTGTACGAGTCGAAGACGGCCTTGCCGACGGCCGCGCCCGGGGAGGCGGCGATGCCACGGCCGATGGTCTTGGACTTCGCGTCCAGGTCGAAGCGGGGGAACATCAGCTGCGCCAGCTGTCCGCCGGTGACCCGCTGGAGGGCCTCGGCCTCGTCGATCAGGCCCTGGTCGACGAGCTGGGTGGCGATGCGGAAGGCGGCACCGGCGGTGCGCTTGCCGACGCGGGTCTGGAGCATCCACAGCTTGCCGCGCTCGATGGTGAACTCGATGTCGCACAGGTCCTTGTAGTGCGTTTCGAGCGTCTCCATGATCTGCATCAGCTGGTCGTACGACGCCTTGTCGATCTGCTCCAGGTCCGCGAGCGGGACCGTGTTGCGGATACCGGCGACGACGTCCTCGCCCTGCGCGTTCTGGAGGTAGTCGCCGTAGACGCCCTGGTGGCCGCTGGCGGGGTCGCGGGTGAAGGCGACGCCGGTGCCGGAGTCGGGGCCGAGGTTGCCGAAGACCATGGAGCAGACGTTGACGGCCGTGCCGAGGTCGCCGGGGATGCGCTCCTGGCGGCGGTAGAGCTTGGCGCGGTCGGTGTTCCACGAGTCGAAGACCGCGCGCACGGCGAGGTCCATCTGCTCGCGCGGGTCCTGCGGGAAGTCGCGGCCGGTCTCCTTGGCGACGATGTCCTTGAAGTGCCCGACCAGGCCCTGGAGGTCGGCCGCGTCCAGGTCGACGTCGACGACGACGCCCTTGGCGCGCTTGGCGTCTTCGAGGGCCTCCTCGAAGAGCTCGCCGTCGACGCCCAGCACGGTCTTGCCGAACATCTGGATGAGGCGGCGGTAGGAGTCCCATGCGAAGCGCTCGTCGCCGGCCTGCGTGGCGAGGCCGGAAACCGATGCATCGGACAGGCCGATGTTGAGGACGGTGTCCATCATGCCCGGCATGGAGAACTTCGCACCGGAACGCACCGATACGAGCAGCGGGTCGTCGGCCTGGCCGAGCTTCTTGCCCATCTGCCGCTCAAGGGCATCGAGGTGCTCGGAGACCTCGGCACGCAGTGCCGCGGGCTCCGCGCCGCTCTCGAGGTAGACCTTGCAGGCTTCGGTGGTGATCGTGAAGCCGGGAGGGACGGGAAGTCCCAGGTTGGTCATCTCCGCGAGGTTGGCGCCCTTGCCACCGAGGAGGTCCTTGAGGTCCCTGTTGCCTTCGGTGAAGTCATAGACGAACTTCACCGCTGCGGACGCAGAGGCGTTCGGGTTTACGTGGGGATCTTGTGTTTCCGGCACGGCACTGACTCCTCGCCGACGGGCTGCCCTGACGGCGAGGAACATACCCAGATCGAAGGCGTATGGGTACGTCCACTTGGTCGACATACGTGCGTAACCGGGTGTCAGCCAGCGGATCGATGGTGATCTTGCGTTCCGACTTAAGTTCACTACCTGAAGACATCATTCCGCTACGCAGTCGGAATCGGCCAATCCGTTACTCACCGCAATTATTCACTTGATCAGTCGAACAATTCTCGCCTGGCACCCAGTGCCATCATTGGAGAGGTGGAGTCGACCATGAGATGCTCATGTGAGCGGGACCCCTATCAGGGGTGGCGAGAATCACGCGCTCATGTGTGACCGGGTTCCATCATTTGGACCCTCTTCCGCGAGATGATCAAGGTGTGCGGCGATGTCGGAACCCCGGCTCATCGACCGGGAACCGGCTCCTCCTCCCGTGCCGTGAGACACCGGACGACGCGATCCGGCCATAGTTCCGGCCCGGCGCGGACCCCCACCGCGGCGCCCGGTTTCGTATACGGGGCGGGAGTTCGTGTGGTTCTCGGGGCCTCTGCGCTTCTCAGGACCTGTGCGGTTGTCAGGACCCCTTCGGCCGCCGGCCGCTGCGCCGCGGGCGCGGGTCCTGACCGCCCAGCAACTCCGCCCGGCGGTCCGCGCCATGCGTTTCGACCTGGTCGACGATCCGGCGCAGCAGGGCCGCCAGGTTCAGGACCTCGTCCTCGGCCAGCGCATGGGTGACGAAGGACTCCTCGGCGTGGAACTGCGGGAAGAGACGGGTCATCAGCGTCTCGCCCTCGGGGGTGAGGGCGAGCAGGGCGAGCCGGCCGTCCTTGGGGTGGGCGCTGCGCTCCAGCAGGCCGCGGCCCTGGAGCGTATGGGCGACGCCGGTGAGCGTGCCCTTGGAGATCCCGGCTTCCTCGGCCACCCGGCGGGTCTCCATCTGGCCCCAGATCCACACCACCCACAGCACGACGAAGGAGGTCCAGGTCAGATCGACGGTGCGCAGGACGGAGTTCTCGAAGTGCTGGCGTACGGCGGCCGCGGCACGGTAGATGCCCGCGACGGCGGCCATCTGTGCGTGCCGGACGGGTGTGTCGCCGAGCTTGGCCTGGACCGCCTTCTCCGTGTCCCCGATGGAACGGTATCCGCTCACCACGGCTTCTCCCTCGATCGCGCCCGGTTCCGTCACGGAACCCGTACGGGCTCAATCGATACCGCGGCCGGGGCCGGGCGGGCCGGATCCCCCGCCCTGGGGGCCCGCGGGATGTCACTCGGGCGGCCGCCGGTCGCGGCGCGTCAGCCGCCCGAGGTGTCCAGCTCCGCGTCCTCGCTGACGCCCGCGCAGTCGTAGGGGTCCTTGAGCCAGCCGTCCGGCAGCACCACCCGGTTGTTGCCGGAGGTACGGCCGCGGGGGCCATCCGCGCCCTGCGGCCAGGGCTGGTCGAGGTCCAGTTCGCCGAGGCCGTCCTCGAGCTCGGCCAGCGATCCGGTCATGGCCAGCCGCTTGCGCATCTCGGAGCCGACCGCAAAACCTTTCAGGTACCAGGCGACGTGCTTGCGAAAGTCGATGACGCCGCGTTTCTCGTCGCCGATCCACTCGCCCAGGAGCGCGGCGTGCCGCAGCATGACGGCGGCGACCTCGCGCAGATCGGGCGCCTTGGGCGCGCCGGTGCCCTCGAAGGCGGCCACCAGATCGCCGAAGAGCCAGGGGCGGCCCAGGCAGCCGCGGCCGACGACCACGCCGTCGCAGCCGGTCTCGCGCATCATCCGTGCGGCGTCGCCGGCCGACCAGATGTCGCCGTTGCCGAGCACCGGGATCTCGGGGACGTGCTCCTTGAGGCGGGCGATGGCGTCCCAGTCGGCGGTGCCGCCGTAGTGCTGGGCGGCGGTGCGGCCGTGCAGCGCGATGGCGGTCACGCCCTCCTCGACGGCGATCCGGCCGGCGTCCAGGTAGGTGATGTGGTCGTCGTCGATGCCCTTGCGCATCTTCATCGTCACGGGCAGGTCCCCGGCGCCGGTGACCGCCTCCCGCAAAATCGCGCGCAAGAGATTGCGCTTGAACGGCAGCGCGGAGCCGCCGCCCTTGCGCGTGACCTTGGGCACCGGGCAGCCGAAGTTGAGGTCGATGTGGTCGGCGAGGTCCTCCTCCGCGATCATGCGGACGGCCTTGCCGACGGTGGCCGGGTCGACGCCGTACAGCTGGATCGAGCGCGGCGTCTCGGTCGCGTCGAAGTGGATCAGCTGCATGGTCTTCTCGTTGCGCTCGACCAGCGCCCGGGTCGTGATCATCTCGCTGACGAACAGGCCCTTGCCGCCGGAGAACTCCCGGCACAGGGTCCGGAACGGGGCATTGGTGATCCCGGCCATGGGCGCGAGCACCACGGGGGGCTGCACCGTATGCGGGCCGATCTGCAGCGAAGACGTCATGCGCCCCATTGTCCCGCACCGCGCGGCGAGCCCTGCCAGGGCCACAGGTCCCGGATCGCTGTAGCGTTCAGCCATGCCCGAGCTCAGCCGACGACGACGTTTTCTGGTGCTGGCGATCTGCTGCCTGAGCCTGCTGATCGTCAGCCTCGACAACACCGTCCTCAATGTCGCGCTGCCGTCCATGCAGCACGAGCTGGGCGCCTCGATCTCCGGGATGCAGTGGACGATCGACGCCTACACGCTGGTCCTGGCGTCGCTGCTGATGCTGGCCGGATCGACCGCGGACCGGCTCGGGCGGCGGCGGATCTTCCTGGTCGGGCTGGTGGTGTTCTCCGTCGGCTCGCTGCTGTGCAGTCTGGCGCCCGGCCTGGGGTGGCTGGTGGCGTTCCGGATGGTGCAGGCGGTGGGCGGTTCGATGCTCAACCCCGTCGCGATGTCGATCATCACCAACACCTTCACCGAACCCCGCGAGCGGGCCCGCGCCATCGGGGTGTGGGGCGGGGTCGTCGGGATAAGCATGGCCGCCGGTCCGGTGATCGGCGGGCTGCTGGTCCAGTCCGTCGGCTGGCGCTCGGTCTTCTGGATCAACGTCCCGATCGGCGCGCTCGCGCTCTTCCTCACCCTGCGCTACGTCCCCGAGTCCCGCGCCCCCAGGCCGCGCCGGGTCGATGTGGTGGGCCAGCTGCTGGTGATCGCGCTGCTGGGCTCGCTGACGTACGCGATCATCGAGGCCCCGGACGCGGGCTGGGGCTCGACGAAGATCCTCGCCTTCGTGCTGCTGGCGCTGGTCTCGCTGGCGGCGCTGATCGGCTATGAGCGACGGCGTGCCGAACCGCTGATCGACCTGCGGTTCTTCCACAGCGCACCGTTCAGCGGGGCCACCGTCATCGCGGTGTGCGCCTTTGCCGCGCTGGGCGGCTTCCTCTTCATGAACACCCTGTACCTCCAGAATGTGCGCGGGCTGTCCGCCCTGGGCGCCGGGCTGTACATGCTCCCGATGGCCGGGATGACGGGGCTCTGTGCGCCGCTGTCGGGGCGGCTGGTGGGCAGCCGCGGACCCCGGATTCCGCTGCTGCTCGCGGGGACGTTCATGGGCGCCAGCGGGGTGCTGTTCGCGGCGTTCGAGGCGCAGAAGACGACGGCGCTGCTGTTCACCGGGTACGTCCTGTTCGGTATCGGCTTCGGCCTGGTCAACGCGCCGATCACCAACACCGCGGTGTCCGGGATGCCGCGCACCCAGGCGGGGGTGGCGTCCGCGGTGGCCTCGACCAGCCGCCAGATCGGGCAGTCGCTGGGGGTCGCGGTGATCGGCGCCGTACTGGCCGGCGGGGTGCGGCCCGGTGCCGGCACGTTCCTGGCGGTGGGGCGGCCCGCCTGGTGGATCATCGCGGGGTGCGGGGCGGCGATCCTGCTGCTGGGCGCGCTGACGACCGGGCGCTGGGCACGGGACACGGCGCGGCGCACGGCGGCGCTGTTCGAGGAGGAGCGGCGGGGCGGCCACGCGGCGGCGAAGGCGTAGGGCCGCGCCACCGGGGCCGCCGGCTCACGCCCCGGTGGCGGCCAGCTTCTCCAACTGTCCGAGGCGTTCTCGGGTCGTGTCGTCCACCGGCGTGTACGTCAGCAGCCTCGGCCCGGGGTTGGGGCCCGTCCACAAGCTGCTGGCGGAGAGTTGCAGGTCACCCACCTGGGGGTGGCGGATGACCTTGACGGCGCTCACCGAGCGGACGACCTCGTGCTGCGCCCAGATCTCACGGAATTCGGCCGACGCCTCCGTCAGCCGCGCGAGCAGCGCCTTCCAGGCCGGCTCGGCGACATGATCGGCCATCGCCGCCCGGAACTTGGCGGCCATCACCCGCTTCGAGTGCTCCAGATCGACCGTTCTCGTCCGCCAGTCGGCGTTGGTGAACGCCAGCCACAGGCAGTTGCGGTCCTCGTCGGGCAGTGCGTCGAAGTCACACATCAGCCGCCCGTAGGTGCTGTTGTAGGCGAGGATGTCGAACCGGCTGTTCTGGATGACCGCCGGGAACGGCGCGAGCCCGTCCAGGACCTGCCGCAGCGGCTTCGTCACGCCCGTGCACTCGGTGCCGGGCAGCGGGTCGGCCGCCCCGGCCAGCGCGAACAGATGGCTGCGCTCGGCGCGGTCCAGCAGCAGCGCGCGGGCCACCGCGTCCAGGACCTGCGGCGATACGTGGATGTCCCGGGCCTGTTCGAGCCAGGTGTACCAGGTGACGCCGACCGCCCCCAGGTGCGCGACCTCCTCGCGGCGCAGCCCGGGGGTGCGGCGGCGGGTGCCGCGCGGCAGGCCGACCTGCTCCGGTGTGATCCGCTCCCGCCGGCTGCGCAGGAAGGCGGCCAGCTCGGCCCGGCGGGCGGCGTCGTCGCGCGGGGCGGCACCGTACGGCGGGGCGGCGGCACCGGGATCGGCGATACCGGGATGGACGGTGGCGCCGGGGCGGGTCGTGGCAGGCTTCACCGGGGTGCTCCCGACGGTCAGGCTCGCGCTCATGGGGTCCAGCCTGCCGCAGTCCTCAGGCGGTTGCCAGGTAGCGCCGGTACCAGGATAAGAAAGCTCTGGTACCAGCCTGAGCGAACCGCGATCTTGGATGACGTGAGCGATACCCAAGTTCCGACCACCGTCCCCGCGGCCCCATCCACGGCCGCCCGACACCGCTCGGCGGCCACCCCGCTGCTGACCCCGACGGGCCTGCTGACCGTCCTCCTGGGCGCGGCCCTGCCGATGATCGACTTCTTCATCGTCAATGTCGCCCTGCCGACCATCGACCACGATCTGCACGCGGGGCCCGCGATGCTGGAGATGGTGGTGGCCGGCTACGGCGTCGCCTACGCCATGCTGCTCGTCCTCGGCGGTCGGCTGGGCGATATGGCCGGCCGCCGCCGGCTGTTCCTGTGGGGTCTGGCCGCCTTCGGTCTGACGTCCCTGGCCTGCGGGCTGGCGCCGGACGCCTGGACGCTGGTGGCCGCCCGGGTGGCCCAGGGCGCCGCGTCCGCGCTGCTGCTGCCCCAGGTGCTGGCCACCATCCAGGCCACGACGACCGGGCGGCACCGTGCGAGGGCCGTCAGCCTGTACGGCGGCACGGCGGGCGTCTCCAGCGCCGTCGGCCAGGTGCTCGGCGGGCTGCTGGTCTCGGCCGACCTGGCGGGCACCGGCTGGCGCGCCGTCTTCCTGGTGAACGTCCCGATCGCGGCCGTGGCCTGGCTGCTGGCGGTCCGTATGGTTCCCGAGACCCGCTCGCCGCATCCGAGCCGGGTCGACGGCCCCGGTACCGCACTGCTGGCCCTGACCCTGATCACCCTGCTGCTGCCGCTGACCGAGGGCCGGGCGGCCGGCTGGCCCCTGTGGTCCTGGCTGCTGCTGGGCGTCTTCCCCTTCGCCGCCCTCGCCTTCGTCCTCTTCGAGCGGCACGCCGAACGCGTCGGCCGGACCCCGCTGGTGCCCCCGTCCCTGCTGCGCATCCCCTCGGTGCGCAGCGGCCTGGCCATGCTGATCCCGTTCTCGATCGGGTTCGGCGGCTTCATGTTCGAGGTGGCGGTGGCGCTCCAGAGCGGGCTGCACTACGGGCCGCTGGCGGCCGGGGTGTCGCTCGCGCCCCTGTGCATCGCCTACTTCGCCGCCTCGCTGGCGGGCCCGCGGCTGGTGCAGCGCTTCGGGCGGCGGGTGGTGATCGCCGGGTCGCTGATCCAGGGCACCGGGCTGCTCGCACTGGCGCTGACGGTGCACGCCGGCTGGCCCGGCATCTCTGTGGCCGGTCTGGCGCCGAGCATGGCGGTCCTGGGGGTGGGCCAGGGTCTGCTGCTGCCGACCGTGATGCGCATCGTGCTGAGCGAACTGCCGACGGCCCAGGCGGGCGTGGGCGGCGGCGTCATGGTCACGACCCAGCAGTCCGGCCTCGCGCTGGGTGTGGCCACCCTCGGCACCGTTTTCCTGGCCCTGCTGCCGTCGGTCGGCATCCGCGATGCGCTGCTCGCCGCGCTCTACGCCCAGCTGGCGATCGTCATAGGCACCACGTTCCTGGCGCTGCGGCTGCCGCGGGCGGTGCGCTGACGGGGGAGCGGACGGGGTGGTGGAGCGGGTTCGTGGCCGAGGGGACGGGGCCGCTCACCCTCACGACTGACAAATATTGAAATCTGTCAGCCGTCATGTCACAGTGGATGCACGGGCCGGCCACCCCGGCCCCGTCCCGCCCCCGTCCCCTCAGGAGCACACCGTGCAGACCCGCACCCTCGGCACCACCGGCCCCCAGACCTCCGCCCTCGGCCTCGGCTGCATGGGCATGTCCGCCCTCTACGGCGACGCCGACCGCACCGAATCCCTCGCCACCGTCCACGCCGCCCTCGACGCGGGCATCACCCTGCTCGACACCGGCGACTTCTACGGCATGGGCCACAACGAACTGCTGATCAACGAAGCGCTCGCCACGGCCCCCGCCGCCGCCCGCGAAAAGGCCCTGGTCAGCGTCAAGTTCGGCGCCCTGCGCACCGTCGAGGGCGGCTTCACCGGCTACGACGGCCGGCCGAACGCGGTGAAGAACTTCGCCGCGTACTCCCTCCAGCGCCTGGGGCGCGACCACATCGACATCTACCGCATCGCCCGGCTCGACCCGGACGTCCCGGTCGAGGAGACCATCGGCGCCATCGCCGAGCTGGTCGAGGCCGGACACGTCCGCCACATCGGCCTGTCCGAGGTCGGCGCCGAGAGCCTGCGCCGGGCCGCCGCGGTCGCCCCGATCAGCGACCTCCAGATCGAGTACTCCCTGCTCTCCCGCGGCATCGAGGACGAGATCCTGCCCACCGCCCGCGAGCTGGGCATCGGCGTGACGGCGTACGGTGTCCTGTCCCGCGGCCTGATCAGCGGGCATTTCACCCGCGACCGCAAGCTCGCCGCGAACGACTTCCGCGGGATGAGCCCCCGGTTCCAGGGCGAGAACCTCGACCGCAACCTCGACCTGGTCGAGGCGCTGCGCAAGATCGCCGAGCAGAAGGGGATCACGGTCGCCCAGACCGCCATCGCCTGGGTGCTCTCCCGCGGCGAGGACATCGTTCCGCTGGTGGGCGCCCGCCGCCGCGACCGGCTGACCGAGGCGCTCGGGGCGCTGGACGTCACGCTGGACGCCGACGACCTGGCCGCGATCGAGCGCGCGGTCCCGGCCGGCGCCGCCGCCGGCGAGCGCTACCCGGCCGGGCAGATGGCCCACCTGGACAGCGAGCGGTGACCGCCCGGGGCGAGGGGCGGGCGCGGCGGGTACGGTCCGTACTGTCCGGCGCGGCGGCCGGCCGGTGCGCGTACCCGTGCGGTGCGCCCGCCGCCGGGTCTGCGGAGCCGCTGCCGGATGCTGGTATCCGCCAGCCGTCCGTCCCCCGCCCGTCCCCTCCCCTCCGAAAGGCCGGCCCGCCCCATGGCCCCCGAGACACTGACCCCCGAGCGCATCCTCGAAGCCACCGAGGAGGTGCTGCGCCGCTACGGCCCGGCCAAGGCCACGGTCGTGGATGTCGCCCGCGCCCTGGGGGTGAGCCACGGCAGCGTCTACCGCCACTTCCGCACCAAGACGGCGCTGCGGGAGGCGGTCACGGCGCGCTGGCTGGACCGTACGAGCCAGCAGCTGTCCGTCATCGTCTCGGACGAGGGCCCGGCCGACGACCGGCTGCGCCGCTGGCTCGCCGCCCTCTTCGAGGCCAAGCGGCACAAGGCCGGCGACGACCCCGAACTCTTCGCCACCTATATGACGTTGATCGGCGAGAGCGGCGGTGTGGTCGACCGCCATGTCACCGACCTGGAATCCCAGCTCACCACGATCATCGAGGCCGGCGTCTCGGAGGGCACCTTCCACACCCCGTCCCCCGCCAGCACCGCCCATGCCGTCTTCTCCGCCACCGGCCGCTTCCACGACCCCTGCTACGCACCCGAGTGGTCCCACCCGGGCATCACCGCCGACTTCGAGGCCGTACGCGACCTGATCCTGCGGGGGTTGCAGGCGTAGCGACGGTCTTTCGGCGGCAGGCGGGGAGGGTGTTACTCCCCGACCCCCAGGAACCGCAGCACCGCCAGCACCCGCCGGTGGTCCGCGTCCGCCTTCGGCAGGTCCAGCTTCGCCAGGATGTTGTTGATGTGTTTGGCCACCGCGCTCTCGCTCACCACCAGTTGCGCGGCGATGCCCGCATTCGACCGGCCCTCGGCCATCAGGGCCAGGACCTCGCGCTCGCGGGCGGTGAGGCGTTCGAGCGGGTCGCTGGGGCGCCGTACCAGCAGCTGGGCGACGACCTGCGGGTCCAGGGCCGTACCGCCGGCCGCCACCCTGCGCAGCGCCTCGATGAACTCCTCGACATCCGCGACCCGCTGTTTGAGCAGATAGCCCACCCCGCTGGTGTTGGCCGCGAGCAGATCGGCGGCATAGCGCTCCTCCACGTACTGGGAGAGCAGCAGCACCGCGGTCGCGGGCCACTGCTGACGGATCGACAGCGCGGCCCGCACCCCCTCGTCCGTGAAGCCCGGCGGCATCCGGACGTCGACCAGCGCGATGTCCGGCCGGTGTTCGGCGACCGCCGCCAGCAGCCCCTGGGCCTCCCCCACCTCCGCGACCACCTCGAAACCGGCCATTTCCAGTACCTTGACCAGCCCGATCCGCAGCAGAACGGAGTCCTCGGCGATCACGGCACGCCGCACGGCGGCCTTCGTCCCAGGGCTTGCCTCGTATGTCCCAGGGCTTACCTCGTGCACGGCAGCTCCACGCTCATCATGGTCGGGCCCCCCACGGGGCTGCTCATCCGGAAGGTTCCGTCCACCGACCGCACCCGCTGTGCGAGCCCCGTAAGACCGGTCCCCCTGGACGGATCGGCGCCGCCCACCCCGTCGTCGGCGATCACCACCCGCAGTATCCCGCCGAGCCGGGTGACCGTCACCTCCACCCTGGTCGCCTCGCGTGCGTGCTTGGCGACGTTCGTCAGCGCCTCGGAGACCACGAAGTACGCGACCGCCTCGACGGCCGGCGTCGCCAGCCGGGACGGCTGCGGCGGCAGATCCACCCGCAGCCGCACCGGCAGTGGCGCCCGGGCCGCGAGCCCGGACAGCGCCGCGTCCAGCCCGCGCTCGTCCAGCACGGCCGGATGCAGCCCGCGCACCAGGTTGTTGAGCTCCTCGATCGCGTCCTTCGCCTCCCGGTGCGCCGCGTCGATCACCTCCCGCGCCTCCGGCGGCAGCTGTGTCAGCGTCGCCTTGGCCAGCCCCAGATTCAGCGCCAGCGACACCAGCCGCTGCTGGGCGCCGTCGTGCAGATCCCGCTCGATACGGCGGCGCTCGGCATCGGCGGCGTCGACCGCCCCGGCCCGGCTCTCGGTGAGGTCGGCCACCCGCCGCTCCAGGTCCTCGCTCGGGTCGGGCCCCAACAGCGCGGGCCCGAGGTGGGTCTCCAGCCGTACCAGGGCCGCGGCGAGCGCCGGGACGGCGGCGAGCGCGGCGAGGCCGGCGAGGGTGACGTAGAACGCCTGGGTGTCGTGGCCGGCCCGCCACAGCGCGGGTAGCGCCCACATCCACGCGTACACCGTGGCGGCGGCCACGCCGGCCAACAGCAGGGACAGCAGCAGCACTTCGAGCCCGCCGAGCAGCGTCCCGACCAGGCAGTGGTAGCCGAACGACCGCTGCTGCCGCCGCCATACCGGGCGGGGGATGTCGATCCCCAGCAGCCGCCGGAAGCGCCAGCGCTGGGCGGCGGTCAGCGCCGGGGTGGAGAAGACCGTCAGCACCAGCGTGAACCCCAGGACCACCGGCTCCTCGTTGCCCTGCCCCAGGATGACCTCCATCCCGAGCCCGAAGATCATGAACAGCAGGAACCCCATGAGGAGGTGGAGCGGTATCCCCAGGGCGAGGAAGGACATATCGCGGGTCAGCCGGGTCAGCGTGCGCCGCGACCGGAGCGGGATTTTCATACGGCAACGGTAGGCGGCGGGCGCCGTGACCTGCCATGAAGCCCGTTGCCGTACCGGGGGTGTACCTGGTGCCACCCCAAGACGGACAGCGACGTTACTGACCGCGGCCGCCGGAAACCGGAGTGTTGATCACGAGCCCGAAGGCCGGGTTCGCGACACCGAAAGAGACCTGCGCCATGGCCCTCATCGCCTTCAACCCGCCCGTCAGCAACGGCGGTTGCGGAACGACGGGCGCCGCCCACGGGAACGTGTCCCACGGCCGCGCCCCTCGCCGGCAGGGCCGCATCCTGGTGGGCGCGGGCCTGGCCCTGCTCCCCTGGCTCGGCTACCTCGCGGGCACCCTGCCGCCGGCCGAGGCGGCAGCCTGGGTCACCCTCGACGCCCTGGAGGTTGTCTGCCTGCTGGCCGCCGGCACCCGCCTGCTGCGCGCCGACCCCCGCCATCGCGCCCCCGCGGCCGCCGCGGCCGTCCTCCTCGTGGCCGACGCCTGCATCGACCTGGCCACGGCCGCCCCCGGCATGGAACGGGCCCTCGCGACCGCCATGGCCGTGGGCGCCGAACTGCCCCTCGCGGCCCTGTGCGGTGTGCTCGCCGCACGGGCCGGGGCGGGGTCCACCGCCGCCAACGGCAAGGTGCCGGGCCCCCGTTGAGGGACCCGGCACCGGTGACTGCGCGGCTGGGCGATCAGCAGCCCAGCAGACGCCCCGCCAGGTAGGACTGGATCTGGTCCAGGCTCACCCGCTCCTGCTTCATCGTGTCGCGCTCGCGCACCGTGACGGCGTTGTCGTCGAGGGTGTCGAAGTCGACCGTGACGCAGAACGGCGTGCCGATCTCGTCCTGGCGGCGGTAGCGGCGGCCGATGGCGCCCGCGTCGTCGAACTCGATGTTCCAGTTCTTGCGCAGGTCGGCGGCGAGCCCCTTGGCCTTCGGGGAGAGCTGCGGGTTGCGCGACAGCGGCAGGACCGCGACCTTGACCGGCGCCAGGCGCGGGTCGAGGCGCATGACCGTGCGCTTCTCCATCTTGCCCTTGGCGTTGGGGGCCTCGTCCTCGATGTACGCGTCGAGCATGAAGGCGAGCATCGCGCGGTTCACACCGGCCGCCGGCTCGATGACGTACGGAGTCCAGCGCTCGCCGGCCTCCTGGTCGAAGTAGGAGAGGTCCTGGCCGGAGGCCTTGGAGTGGGCGGAGAGGTCGAAGTCCGTCCGGTTGGCCACACCCTCCAACTCGGAGAACTCGGTGCCGCCGAAGTTGAAGCGGTACTCGATGTCAGCGGTGCGCTTGGAGTAGTGGGAGAGCTTCTCCTTCGGGTGCTCGTACCACCGGATGTTCTCCTCGCGGATGCCGAGGTCGCGGTACCAGCTCCACCGCTGCTCCATCCAGTATTCCTGCCACTGCTCGTCCTCGCCCGGCTTGACGAAGAACTCCATCTCCATCTGCTCGAACTCGCGGGTGCGGAAGATGAAGTTGCCCGGCGTGATCTCGTTGCGGAACGACTTGCCCATCTGGGCGATGCCGAACGGGGGCTTCTTGCGGGAGGTCTGCTGGACCTGCATGAAGTTGGTGAAGATGCCCTGCGCGGTCTCGGGGCGCAGGTAGGCGATCGAGGCGGTGTCCTGCGAGGGGCCGAGGTGGGTGGAGAGCAGGCCGGAGAACTGCTTCGGCTCGGTGAAGCCGCCCTTGTTGCCGCAGTGCGGGCAGTTGACGTCGGCGAGGCCGTTCTCGGGGAGCTTGCCGTGCTTGGCCTCGTACGCCTCCTCCAGGTGGTCGGCGCGGAAGCGCTTGTGGCAGGAGGTGCACTCGGTGAGCGGGTCCGTGAAGGTGGCGACGTGGCCGGACGCCTGCCATACCTCGGGGGCCAGGATCACCGACGAGTCGATGCCGACGACGTCCTCGCGCGAGGTGACCATGGCGCGCCACCACTGGCGCTTGATGTTCTCCTTGAGCTCGACGCCCAGCGGACCGTAGTCCCAGGCAGCGCGGGAGCCACCGTAGATCTCACTGCAGGGGTAGACGAAGCCACGGCGCTTGCTCAGGCTGACGATGGTATCGATCTTGTCGGCGGCCACGGTGCTCTCTTCATTACGACGACGAACGATGAATAGGGCGGCGCCCAGCGCCTCCGTAGGGGGTGGGGTCGGGAGGCGGGCGGGCGAATGGTTCAGGGTACCGGCGGCCGTACCCCCTGGATCAAATCGGTTCCGGCCGTCCGCTGTCGCCCCGCTCACACCCGGGCACACCATATTGACAATCATTTCCAGCTTGTTGAAAATGACTGTCATGAACATACGTCGTTCCCTGTCCACCGCGGTCATCGCCGGAGCCTCGGTGGCCGGTCTGCTGACCCTCTCCGCCTGTTCCCCCGCCGGTGGCGCGCGTACGGCGGACGGCAGGCTGCGGGTGACGGCGTCCTTCTACCCGATGCAGTTCCTCGCCGAGCAGATCGGCGGCAAGCACGTCGAGGTGTCCAACCTCACCAGGCCCGGTGTCGAGCCGCACGACCTGGAGCTCACACCCCGGCAGACCGGCCAGCTCGACGAGTCCGGCGCGATCGTCTACCTCAAGGGGCTCCAGCCCGCCGTGGACACGGCGATCGCGCAGTCCGGCGTCAAGAACGTCGTCGACGCCGCCTCCCTCACCGGCCTCGAACGGCACGGCAACGAGGTCGACGGCCGCCACCACACCACCGGCGACAACCACTCCGGCCACACCGGCGACGAGGAGAGGGCCGGCAACGACCCGCACATCTGGCTCGACCCGGTGAAGTTCGCCCAGGTCGCCAAGGGCGTGAACGCCACCCTCGGCAAGGCCGACCCGAAGCACAGGGCCGACTACCAGAAGAACACCGACGCCCTGGTGAAGAAGCTGGACGCCCTGGACAAAGACTTCCGGGACGGCCTGAAGCACACGGCCTCCGACACCTTCCTCACCACCCACGCGGCCTTCGGCTACCTCGCCGAGCGCTACGGCCTGACCGAGGAGGCCATCAGCGGCCTCGACCCCGAGTCCGAGCCCAGCGCCGCCCGCATCAAGGATCTGCACACCCTCGCCGCCCGGCACCACGTCTCCACCGTCTTCTTCGAGACGCTCGCCAACCCGGCCACCGCCAAGACCCTGGCGAGCGACATGCATCTGAAGACCGATGTCCTCGACCCGCTCGAGGGGATCACCGGCAAGTCCCGCGGCAAGGACTACTTCGGCGTGATGCGCGCCAACCTCGCCGCCCTCCAGAAGGCGCTGGGCGCCAAATGACGCCCAGCGCACGGCCCACGACGCAGAGCACCACGGAGGTCAGCATGGCGGTCAGCAGGGAAGAGGCCATCCCGCCCCGGGCGGGCGGGCCGGTCATCGGGCTGCGCGCGGCCACCGCCTCGCTGGGCGGCCGCCCCGTCCTGCGCGGCGTCGATCTGACGGTGCGCACCGGCGAGGTGGTGGCCCTGCTCGGCGCCAACGGCTCCGGCAAGTCCACCGCCGTCCGCTCCGTCATCGGCCAGGTCCCGCTCACCGGCGGCGAACTGTCCCTCTTCGGTACGGAATTCCGCCGGTTCCGCGACTGGGCCCGGATCGGCTACGTCCCCCAGCGCACCACCGCCTCCAGCGGCGTGCCCGCCACCGTCCGCGAGGTCGTCACCGCCGGCCGGCTGGCCCGTACGAAGCTGGGCATCCTGCGCCGCGCCGACCGGGACGCCGTCCACCGTGCGCTGGAGCTGGTGGGCATGGCGGACCGCGCCAAGGACTCCGTCAGCGCGCTCTCCGGCGGCCAGCACCAGCGGGTGCTGATAGCCCGCGCCCTGGCGGGCGAACCGGAACTGCTGATCATGGACGAGCCGATGGCCGGCGTCGACCTCGTCAGCCAGGCGGTCCTCGCGAGCGCCCTGCGCGAACAGGTCGCCCGCGGCGCCACCGTCCTGCTCGTCCTGCACGAGCTGGGCCCGCTGGAGCCGCTGATCGACCGCGCCGTGGTGCTGCGCGACGGCTGCGTCGTGCACGACGGCCCGCCCCCCGAGGCCGTGGGACAGCACGCCCTGCCCGGCCACGACCATGTCCACCCGCACGCCGATGCCGCCGCGGAGCCGCTCCGCACCGGCCTGCTCAGCTAGGGGCCCACCGTGGAAATCCTCGACTACGCCTTCATGCAGCGGGCCCTGCTCGCCGCCCTGATCGTCGGCATCACCGCCCCGGCCATCGGCATCTACCTCGTCCAGCGCCGCCAGGCCCTGATGGGCGACGGCATCGGCCATGTCGCCCTCACCGGTGTCGGCCTGGGCTTCCTGCTCAACACCAGCCCGGTCTGGGTCGCCACCGCCGTCGCCGTCGCCGGCTCCGTCGTCATGGAGCTGATCCGCTGGTACGGCAGGACCCGCGGCGATCTCGCCCTGGCCATGCTGTTCTACGGCGGTATGGCGGGCGGTGTGATGCTGATGAACCTCTCCGACGCGGGCTCCAACGCCAACCTCAGCAGCTATCTCTTCGGCTCGATCACCACCGTCTCCCCCCAGGACATGACCGCCATCTGCGTCCTGGCCGCGCTGGTCCTGGCGATCACCGTCGGGCTGCGCCGCCAACTGTTCGCGGTCTGCCAGGACGAGGAGTTCGCCCGGGTGACGGGGCTGCCGGTACGGCTGCTGAACCTCCTGGTCGCGGTCACCGCCGCGGTCACCGTCACCGTCGCCATGCGCGTGGTCGGCCTGCTGCTGGTCAGCGCCCTGATGGTGATCCCGGTCGCGGCCGCCCAGCAGATCAGCCGCAGCTTCGCGATGACCTTCGCGGTGGCCCTCGCCCTCGGTGTGACGGTCACCCTCACCGGCACCGCCACCTCGTACTACGCCGATGTCCCCTCCGGCGCGACCATCGTCCTCTTCGCCATCGGCCTGTTCGTGGTGTTCACCGCCCTCGCCGCTCCGCTGGCGAAAAAACGCGCCAGGGCTGCCGCGGCGACGGGTGCGGGGTGCACCCTGGAGGTACCCGGCAGCCGGACGGCCGACGATGTGAGCGTGGCCGGTTAGCTACCGGCCACGTGTCGGCGGCTTCCCTGGAGCCCGCTCGCCACCTGGCACAATGGCGGAACGCAGCGCGGGGGAAGCGCAGCGGGGGAAATCCTGACGTCCTAGGGAGGCAACGGTGGCGACGAGCGCGGGATCTCCGGTACGCGGCCGGTCGACGCGGCAGCGCACCGCGGTGTCGGCCGCACTCGACGAGGTCGACGAGTTCCGCAGCGCGCAGGAACTCCACGACATGCTCAAGCACCGGGGCGATTCGGTGGGGCTGACCACCGTCTACCGGACGCTCCAGTCGCTCGCCGACGCGGGCGAGGTGGACGTGCTGCGCACCAGCGACGGCGAGGCCGTCTACCGCCGGTGCAGCACCGACGACCACCATCACCACCTGGTGTGCCGGACCTGCGGCAAGGCCGTCGAGGTCGAGGGCCCCGCGGTCGAGAAGTGGGCCGACCAGATCGCCGCGGAGCACGGCTTCCGCGATGTCGGGCACACGATCGAGATCTTCGGCACGTGCGGGGAGTGCGCGGAGAAGAAGGCCAAGGCCGCGGAATAGCGGCAGGGCGTACGCCTCAGGGGCCGTCTCCCGACTCGGGAGGCGGCCCCTTGGCACGGCTAGACCGCGGATTCGCCCTCGTCCAGCTGCGCCCCGCCGAACCGGCGGTCCCGCTTCGCGTACTCCAGGCACGCCTCCCACAGGTTCCGCCGGTCGAAGTCCGGCCACAGAATGTCCTGGAAGACCATCTCGGCGTACGCGCTCTGCCAGATCAGGTAATTCGACGTCCGCTGCTCGCCCGACGGCCGGACGAAGAGGTCCACATCCGGCATGTCCGGGTAGTACATGTACTTGGCAACGGTCTTCTCGTTCACCTTCGACGGGTCCAGCTTCCCGGCCCGCACATCCGCCGCAATCGCCGCCGCCGCATCCGCGATCTCCGCGCGCCCGCCGTAGTTCACGCAGAAATACAGCGTCATCGCGTCGTTGTTCTTGGTCTGCTCCTGGGCGACCTGGAGTTCCTGGACGACGGACTTCCACAGCTTCGGCATCCGCCCGACCCAGCGGATGCGGATACCCAGCGCATCCATCTCGTCACGGCGACGGCGGATGACGTCCCGGTTGAAGTTCATCAGGAAGCGGACCTCGTCCGGCGACCGCTTCCAGTTCTCCGTGGAGAACGCGTAGAGCGAAAGGTTCTTCACGCCCATTTCGATGCAGCCCTTGAGGACATCGAGGACGACGCCCTCGCCGACCTTGTGCCCCTCGGTCCGCGGCAGGCCGCGCTCCTTGGCCCAGCGGCCGTTGCCGTCCATCACGATCGCCACATGGTTCGGGACGAGCTCGCCGGGAATCTTCGGCGGACGCGCACCGGACGGGTGCGGCTCGGGCGTCTCGTACTCGCGTCGCTTACGCCCCAGAATTCCGCGTACTGCCATGCGCCCCACGTCTCCTCTGCCGAACTGCTTGCTTGCTTCTGCTCTTACTGCTCTACGTACCGGAGGGAGCGCAGACCCCGCTCCAGGTGCCACTGCAAATACGCCGCGACCAGCCCGCTGCCTTCCCGGACGTGCCGCGCCTCACAGGCATCGGCCGTCTCCCAGTCACCGGTCAGCAGCGCGCCCAGGAGGCCGATGGCCTCCGAGGAGGGTACGACGCTGCCCGGCACCCGGCAGTCGCCGCAGATCACACCGCCGGACGCGACCGAGAAGAACCGGTTCGGGCCGGGCATTCCGCAGCGCGCACAGCTGTCGAAACTTGGCGCATAACCGTTCACGGCGAGGGACCGCAGCAGGAAGGCGTCCAGCACGAGGTGCGGCGCGTGCTCACCGCGCGAGAGCGTGCGCAGCGCGCCCACCAGCAGCAGATACTGCTGCACGGCCGGCTCGCCCTCGTGATCGGTGAACCGCTCCGCCGTCTCCAGCATCGCCGTTCCGGCGGTGTAGCGGGCGTAGTCCGTCACGATCCCGCCGCCGTACGCCGCGATCGTCTCGCTCTGCGTGCACAGGGGCAGCCCGCGCCCGATCAGCTCGCCGCCCCGCGCGAAGAACTGCACATCCACATGCGAGAACGGCTCCAGCCGCGCCCCGAACTTCGACTTCGTCCGCCGCACGCCCCGGGCCACGGCCCGCACCCGCCCGTTCCCCCGGGTGAGCAGCGTGATGATCCGGTCCGCCTCACCCAGCTTCTGGGTGCGCAGCACGATGCCGTCGTCGCGGAACAGACTCATGCGCTCATTCTCGCGCATGGGCGCGGGCGGGCCTGCACCGGTGGGATTTCGCCGACTTTCACTGTTCGTAGCTTCTCGGTGACTGGTTGGCGCCGGCCTGCGTCGACGGACGGCGGCCGGCTCGATCCGGGTCGGGCAGGGGAGCGGGCGTCCGCCTCCGGCTCCCGCATCGCCCGTTTCGAAGCCGGGACGGGCGCGATCCACGCCCTTCATGGGCCGAATACCGACGCTCATGGAGTGCAGGGACGCCCCGCCAACGGGCTATACGGAAGAGGCATATTCGGGGAACGGACCGGCCCCGGCCATCCCGGCCCACGGGTGGGGCCTGGTTCGTCGCGGCCGTCAAGTCCGGTGCGCTGCACAGTAGTTGACGAACCGGCCGAAAGCGCACACCGGTCCCGCCGTCCGCATCGGACTGCGGGGCAGAAACGTATCCCCGTCCACCCACACATGGCGGAACACGACCTTCCGGAATTTCTCACGCAGGCCATGGTGAGGGCCTCACAGGACGTCAGGACCCCGGTAGCATCGCGTGATGATCGGCGAACACATTGCTGTGGACCGCCGGCCGTCACCTTCCCCCACCCGAGGATCCCGATGACATCCATACCCGAGGCGCTGTTGTGGTGCCTCAGCGCTGGAACGGCCGCCGCCGTCGTACTCGCGGCGATTGTGGCCCGCGCGAGGATGCACAGCGCCGCCTTGAAGCAACGTCTCAGCACCGCTGAGGAGCAGAACTCCGCTTCGTTGCACGCCAATACGGAGCTGACGGCCCGGCTGCGGGCGACCGAGGCCGAGATCCGGCATCTGGCGGGGGCCCGACTTCCCGACCTCACCCTGGCGCTGGCGCATCCGCATGTGCCCGTACGGGGACTGCTGGACACCCGGTTCGCCGGGTCGGAGACCGATCAGGCACTGAGCGCGGTGCTGGAGCAGATCGCCGAGGCCGTGACGAAGGAGCGCGAGCGGGTCGACGCCGCCGCCCAGTCCACGCTGCGGGGCGCCACCACCACCATCCAGGCGCTGCTCTACCAGCTCCAGACCCAGCTCCAGGGCATGCAGCACCGCTACGACGACCCGAACGTCGCCCAGGACCTGCTCTCCGCCGACTTCCTCAACGAGCAGGCGCTGCGGCGCATTCAGGCCACCGGTGTGGTGTGCGGCGCCTGGCCCGGCCTGACCCGCGAGGACTCGTACCTGGCCGAACTGGTCGTCGGCGCCACCTCCCGGCTGCGCGGCTACGAGCGCGTCCAGATCACCAACCAGCTGCGCGACCCGATCGCCGTGGTCGCCCGTGCCGTCGAGCCGGTCGCGATCACCGTCACCGAGCTGCTCGCCAACGCCCTGCACCACTCGCACCAGGAACTGCCCGTCAGCGTCACCCTCCAGCAGGGCAACCGCGGCGCCTCCGTCATCATCGACGACTACGGCGTCGGGATGCACGAGGAGGAGCTGGCGCACGCCGCGAAGCTGCTGTCCGGTGACGAGCAGCTGCTGCTCACCCAGCTCGGCGACCCGCCGCGTTCCGGGTTCGCGGCGGCCGGCCAGCTGGTGCGGCAGTACGGCTACCGGGTGCACATCGAGTCGTCCCCCTACGGAGGTGTCCGCGCGATCGTGTACATCCCCGGCGACCCCCTGCTGACCGTCCTCGACGAGAGCCACCAGCCGATGTCCGTGATGGCGCCGACCCCGCACCGGTCCCCCGCGGTGGACCGGGGCACGCTGCCGACCCGCAACCCGGGGCACGCCGCGGCGCAGCCCCCGGCTCCCGCGCCCTCGCCCGTCACCGCACCGGCGCCCGACCCGGCGGAGCTGCTGGGCGGCGGGACGTACGGCGCCGCCGCCCATGACGCCGGTTCGGCCCCGGCCGCCGGCGGTTCGGAGCTCGGTGGCGGCCCGGACCTCGGCGCCGGTTTCGACGCCGTCCGTACCGGGTTCGACGCCGTGGATGCCGCATTCGACTCCGCCCGCACCGGGTTCGATTCCGCCGGTGCCGGATTCGACTCCGCGGCCGGTTCGGCCTCGGGAGCCGCCGGTTCGGCCTCGGGATTCGGTGACGGCCCCGGCGCCGATGCCGCCGCCGGTGGTGGTGAGCCCGAACTTCCCCGCCGGCGCCGCCGTCAGCCGATGTCCGAGCTCGACCAGAACACCCCGCGCACCGCGCCGCAGCGCACCCCGGAGGAGACCGCCTCCCGCTGGGCCGCACTCCAGCAGGGCACCGAATCCGGCCGCGCCGCCGCGCAGCAGTCACAGCCCCCTCGCAGTACCGAAGGGAACCCCCAGTAATGAACACCCCCGCACCCGCTCGCCGCCGTAGCATCGAGGACAAGTCCTGGGTGCTGGCGCCTCTACTGGAGCTGCCGCATGTTATCCACGCAGCCGTCATCTCCGGCGACGGCTTCATCGAGGGCTCCTCGCCAGGGCTCCAGCGGGACGCCGCCGAAGGTGTGGCGGCCATGATGTCCGCGCTCCAGGGCGCCGGCCGGGCGGTCACCGCGGCCTTCACCGAGCAGCAGGACGCCCGGCTGCGGCAGACCGTGATCGAGTCGGAGGAGGGCTGGGTCTTCGCGATTCCCGCCGGTGAGAACACCTGCCTGGCCGTCTTCGCCGCGCCGGAGGTCAACATGGGCGTCGTCGCACACCATATGCAGGTCCAGGTGTCGACCCTCGGCGCCAAGGTCATGAACAGCCCGGCCCGGGACCTAGGCAACTCCGCATGACGCCCCGCCAGAGCAACAGGCGCCTGGTGCCGGCCTATCTGGCCACCGGCGGTCGTGCGCGCCCCAGCCGCAACACCCTCGACCGGCTCTCCCTGCTGCACAGCGCGGGGATGCCGATCACCAGCGAGGTGCGCCCCGAAGAACGGCGCATCCTGGAGCTGTTGCAGCCCGGGGCCCTGTCTCTGGCGGAGGTCGCCGCCCATCTCAAGCTGCCCGTCAGCGTGGTGAAGGTGCTGGTGGCCGATCTCGTCGATGCCGGGCGGCTCTTCGCCCGTGTCCCTATTCCCGAAGCCGAGCAATTCGACCGGCAGATCCTGGAGAGGGTTCTCGATGGACTCCGCTCTCTCAAGTCCTAGCACCGGCGGCATGTACCTCTCCGGTGCCGACCAGACACTGGTCAAACTCCTGGTCGCGGGGCCGTTCGGGGTCGGCAAGACCACGCTGATCCGTACGCTGTCCGAAACCCCGCCGCTGCACACCGAAGAGGTCATGACGCAGACCGGCGCGGTGGTCGACGACCTCGCCGGAGTACGGGACAAGACCACCACCACCGTCGCGATCGACTTCGGGCGGCTGACGCTGCCGGGCGATCTGGTGCTGTATCTCTTCGGCACGCCGGGGCAGAAGCGTTTCCGCCCGCTGTGGGCGGACATCGCGCGGGGTGCGCTGGGCGCCCTCGTCCTCGCCGACACCCGCCGCCTGTCGGACTCCTTCGAGGTGATGGACATCATCGAGGAGGCCGGCCTGCGGTATGCGGTGGCGGTCAACGCCTTCCCCGACGCCCCGACGTACGACACCGACAAACTCCGCGAGGCGCTCGACCTCCACCCGGACACCCCCCTCGTCCTCTGCGACGCCCGCGACCGCGACCAGTCCGTCGACGCCCTGATCTCCCTGGTCTCGCACGTGCTGGCGCATACACCGCAGCAGGGGCCTTAAGGGCACGACGGCCCGGCAGGGTCTGTGGGCCGGGCCGGCGTGCGTGGGGCCAACCTTCGTGGGGCCGGCCTTCGTGGGGAGCCGTGTCCGTACGAGCTCGTACGGACGCATGGGCTCGAATTCGGCGCAGATCTTGTGCGTGCGCATGTGCTCGTACGGGCACAGGTCCCCTCGGGGGGCAGGTCTCGTACGCGCACAGGCCCCATCGAGGGTAGGACGCGTAGGGGCACAAGCCCGTACGGACGCATGGGCTCGCAGGCACGCAGGGGGCGGGGTGGGGACGGGGGCCGGAACCGGTGCGGCGCAGCGCGGCCGCGTCACCCGCGACGGCCCGCAACGACCGGGTCACCCCCGGGCAGGCCCTGCCGGTCCCGGTCGTTCTCTGCCTCCCCTCCCCCGCCCCGAACGCCCACCAGCGCCCACCGCCCGCCTCGACCCCGACAACGCACCCCTGACTCGTCTTCGACCCTCGTCCTCGTCCGCCTCTCACCCCGTCCCAGGAGAATTCGTGACCACCCCGCACCCTTCCGGTGCCACCCCGCCGCCGGGCTGCCCGGCGCACGTCCACGGTGGCCTCGACGACGGGCCCGACAACGGCGGCCCGTCGCAGCGTGCGCACCCGCTCGACCGGCCCGACCCCTCCGCTCTGCTCAAGCTGCACGGACCGGAGTTCGCCGCCGACCCGAACCGCTACTACGACTACCTGCGTCAGTACGGTGCGCTCGCACCGGTCGAGATCGCCCCGGACGTGACGGCCATGCTCGTCACCGACTACCGGGCCGCCCTCGACCTGCTCAACGACACCGCCACCTGGTCGAAGGACTCCCGCGAGTGGCAGAAGACCATCGCGCCCGACTCCCAGGTCATCCCGATGCTGGGCTACCGGCCCAACGCCCTGTTCAACGACGGCGAAACACACCGGCGCTACCGGCAGGTCATCTCCGACAGCTTCCAGCTCGTCGAACCGCACATCCTGCGCGCCAAGGTCCAGCACGCGGCGGACACCCTCATCCAGGCATTCGGCGCCAACGGTGAGGTCGACCTCGTCGGCGAGTACGCCCAGCTGCTGCCGCTGATGGTGTTCAACGACCTCTTCGGGATGCCGGACTCCTACGGCGAGCGGCTGATATCGGCCATCGGCGGACTGATGGACGCCGCCTCGCCCGAGGAGGCCAACGCCGCCGACGCGGCGTTCACCAGCTACATCATGGAACTGATCGGGGCGAAGAAGGCCCGCCGCGGACCGGACCTCACCTCCTGGTTCATGGACCACCCCAACGGGCTGTCCGACGAGGAGGTGATCCCGCAGATCGTGGTGACGATGGCGGCGGGCAACGAACCGCTGGCCAACCTCATAGGCAACGCGCTCTCGCGGATGTTGTCCGACGACCGTTACTACAGCACCCTCTCCGGCGGCGCCCTCACGGCACGGGACGCCATCAACGAGGTGTTGTGGAACGACCCGCCGATGCACAACTACTCGGCCCACTACCCGCGCCGCGATGTCTTCTTCCACGGCACCTGGGTGCGCCAGGGACAGCTGGTCCTGGTGTCCTACGCGGCCGCCAACAGCCAGTTCGGCGAGACGACGCTCGACCAGACCCGTACGGGCGGCGGCTCCCATCTGGCCTGGGCGTCCGGACCGCATGCCTGCCCCGTCCAGCGACATGCACTGGTGATCGCCATGACCGCGATCGAGCGGCTCACCGCATGGCTATCGGACATCGAACTCGCGGTGGAACCCCATCAGTTGGAGTGGCGCCCCGGCGCCTTCCAGCGAGCCCTCGCAGCTCTTCCGGCCCGTTTCACCCCCATCACCCCCGATCAGGCAGGAGCTACCCCATGGGACAGCAGCCCGTCGTCATCGACCCGACCGGAGCCGATATCCACGGAGAGGCGACCCGCCTCCGCGACCTAGGCCCCGCGGTCCTCATAGAAATACCCGCCGGCGTCCATGCCTGGGCCATCACCCATCACTCCCTCCTCAAGGACCTTCTGACCGACCCACGCGTCTCCAAGGACCCGCGCCAGCACTGGCCCGCCTGGCAGCGCGGCGAATACCACGACAGCTGGCTCCAGACCTGGGTCGGCGTTACCAACATGTTCACCGCCTACGGCGCCGATCACCGCCGGCTGCGCAAGCTGATCGCCCCGGCGTTCACCGTGCGCCGCACCGATGCGATGCTGCCGCGCGTCGAGCGGATCACCGCCGCGCTGCTGGACCGGCTCGCCGCCACCCCGGCCGGTGACGTCGTCGACCTTCGTGGGTCCTTCGCCCACCCCCTTCCCATGCAGGTCATCTGTGAACTGTTCGGCGTACCGGACGGTGAGATGCGGAGCGAGCTGTCCCGCCTCTCCGATGCGATCATGGACCCCACGCTCACCCCCGAAGAGGCCGGTCAGACGGCCGTCGACATCCATACGCTGCTCGGCAAGCTCGTCGCCATCAAGCGCGAGACCCCGGACGACGACCTCACCAGCCTGCTGGTCTCCGCGCGGGACGACGACGGCGAGCGGATGACCGAGCAGGAGCTCGTCGACACCCTGCTGCTGGTCATCGTCGCCGGGCACGAGACGACCGTCGACCTGATCGGCAACGCGGTGCACGCGCTGCTGACGCACCCGGAGCAGCTGGCGCTGGTCCGCAACGGCAAGGCCTCCTGGAACGACGTCATCGAGGAGACCCTGCGCTGGGACCCCAGCATCGCCAATCTCCCGCTGCGCTTCGCCGTCGAGGACATCGAGATCCCGGGCGGCCCGACCATCCGCAAGGGCGACGCGATCATGCCGTCGTATGTGGCCGCCGGACGCGACCCCCAGCAGCATGGCGCCACTGCCGCCGACTTCGACATCCAGCGCCCCGGCCAGGAACACCTCGCCTTCGGCTACGGAGTCCACCGCTGCCTGGGCGCCCCGCTGGCCCGCATGGAGGCCGCGATCGCCCTGCCGGCGATCTTCGACCGCTTCCCGGACCTCGAACTGGCCGTCCCCACCGAGGAGCTGGTCCCCATCGAGGGCTTCATCTCCGGCGGCTACCGGACCCTCCCGGTCAGGCTGACCCCGGTATCGGAGCAGGGCTCGTAGAAGCCGGAACCGGCACCGGAATCCGCCCACTTCGTCCCATCACTTTTCCCCACCTCGTTCCCCCGCGGCACTTTCCTTTGTCATAGGGGAAACACCACGGCCGGCCGCTCGGTTGCATCGAGCGGCCGGCCGCTTGCGGTGAGGGGGCGTACCGCCCGCCCCGCGGCCCGTCACGACGGTGTGCGTGCCGCCGCCAGCAGCCGGTTGACGTCCGCCGGGCGCAGCATCAGCGCGGCGCCGACAGTGGTGAGGACCTCGCGTTCGGCGGGGGTGTAGGAGCCGTCAGCGAGGGCGATCCGCGCGCCCTGGAGAAGGAGGGATTCGCGGCCCACCGGCGCCAGATGGGGCGCCAGTGGCTCCAGGGACTCGTGGAGCTCTATGGCCAGCGCGGTGCCGCACGGGTCGAGGCCGTGGTGGCCGCAGTCGCCGCCGGTCACCGTGTCGTAGGTGCCGGTCAGCCGCCCGGTGTCGGCGGCGAGCGCGGCGAGGAGAGTGAGCAGCTGGTCTTCGGAGCAGTCGGCGAAGCCGGAGGCGCGGACGGTGGTGACGGCGGTGTCGCGGACGGCGCGGGAGGCGGTGCCGCCGGCGGCGAGGAGGGCGAGGGTCATGGTGTGGACGGCGTCCCGGAGCATCGCGGAGAGCCGGACGGTGGTGGGGTGGTCCAGTGCGTCCAGGCCGAAGCGGCCGTGGCAGGCGGAGCACTCCAGGACCGGGCCCGCGGCGCCGCGCGAGAGGAGGGGGATGCCGAGGACGGTGAGCCGGCGGCGGCCGGCGCGGCGGAGGTAGTTGCGGTCCCCGCCGCAGTCGGGACAGAAGAACTCGCCGTCGGCGACGGTACGCCAGGACGTGCGCACGCCCATCACACACATCTTGTGCATCACGTCAGACCTCCGTATGCGCGGCCCCGTCGCCCGTTTGGGACGTGATGTTAGCCACATCGTTGATGCGCCGTCAGCACCCCGTACCGGACAACTGGCCGGATGGCAGGGGCCCGTTCACCGGTGGTTCGCCCGGTCACCGGCGGCAACGCCGTCCGACGCGGACCGCGGTCTTGGCCGGAACGAAGGGGGTCGGGGGCCCGTGCCGGCCCCTCGGACGGGTCCCGGAACCCGGCGGCCGACCATGCACGGCGCCCCTGTCGCCCGGCCGGGCAACAGGGGCGCGCGCTACGCAAACCCGTCCGCGTCAGCGTGCCGAGCGGTTGACCGCCGAGACGACCGCCTTGAGGGAGGCGCGCACGATGTTGGCGTCGATGCCGACGCCCCACAGCACCTTGTCGCCGATCGCGCACTCGATGTATGCGGCGGCCTGGGCGCCGGCGCCCTCGCTCATGGTGTGCTCGACATAGTCCAGCAGGCGTACGTCCACGTCGACGGCGTGCAGCGCATCGAAGAACGCGGCCAGCGGGCCGTTGCCGGAGCCGGTCAGGACGGTGTCCGTACCGTCGACCACGGCCTCGACGGTGAGCGCGTCGGTGCCGTCGCTGGTCGTCGAATTCTGGGCGGAGCGCAGGGAGATACGGCCCCAGGGGTTGTCCGGGGTCGGCAGGTACTCGTCCTGGAAGACGTCCCAGATGTCGGCCGGGGTGACCTCGCCGCCCTCGGAGTCGGTCTTCTCCTGGATGATCCGGGAGAACTCGATCTGCATCCGGCGCGGCAGGTCCAGCTTGTGGTCGTTCTTCAGGACATAGGCGATACCGCCCTTGCCCGACTGCGAGTTGACGCGGATGACGGCCTCGTAGGAGCGGCCGACGTCCTTGGGGTCGATGGGCAGGTACGGCACGGCCCACTCGATCTCGTCGACGGTCTTGCCGACGGACGCCGCCTGGGCCTCCATCGCGTCGAAGCCCTTCTTGATGGCGTCCTGGTGGGAGCCGGAGAAGGCGGTGTAGACCAGATCGCCCGCGTAGGGGTGGCGCGGGTGGATCTCCATCTGGTTGCAGTACTCGGACGTGCGGCGGATCTCGTCGATCTGGGAGAAGTCGATCTGCGGGTCGACGCCCTGGGAGAAGAGGTTCATGCCCAGCGTCACCAGGTCGACGTTGCCGGTGCGCTCGCCCTGGCCGAACAGGCAGCCCTCGATCCGGTCCGCGCCCGCCATGATCGCCAGTTCGGCCGCCGCGACGGCCGTACCGCGGTCGTTGTGCGGGTGGACCGACAGGCAGACGTGCTCGCGGCGCGACAGGTTGCGCGACATCCACTCGAAGCGGTCGGCGTGGGTGGAGGGGGTGGAGCGCTCGACGGTGGCGGGCAGGTTCAGGATGATCTCGCGGCCCTCCTCGGGCTGCCAGACGTCCATCACGCCCTCGCAGACCTCCAGCGCGAAGTCCAGCTCGGTGTCGGTGAAGATCTCCGGGCTGTACTGGTAGCCGAAGGCGGTCTCGTCGCCCAGCAGCTTGTCGGCGTACTCCATCACCAGCCGGGTGCCGTCCACGGCGATCTGCTTGACCTGCTCCTTCGAGCCGCGGAAGACGACCCGGCGGAAGACCGGCGCGGTGGCGTTGTACAGGTGCACGGTGGCGCTGTGGGCGCCGCGCAGCGACTCGACGGTGCGCTCGATCAGCTCTTCGCGGGCCTGGGTCAGGACGGAGATCGTCACGTCCTCGGGGATCGCGCCCTCTTCGATGATGGAGCGGACGAAGTCGAAGTCCGTCTGGCCCGAGGAGGGGAAGCCGACCTCGATCTCCTTGTAGCCCATGCGCACCAGGAGGTCGAACATCTCGCGCTTACGGGCCGGCGACATCGGGTCGATCAGTGCCTGGTTGCCGTCGCGCAGGTCGGTGGACAGCCAGCGGGGCGCGACCGTGATGCGGTTGTCCGGCCAGGTGCGGTCGGGGATCTCGACGGCCTCGTAGCGGCCGTACTTGTGGATCGGCATCCCGGAGGGGCGCTGCCGCTGGGTCGCGGCCGTGATGGGGGTGCGACGGCCGACGGCATGGGCGGCGGGGCTCGACGGATTCGTCATGATGCGTGGGGCTCCTCGTGTGTCCATTGGGCACGGCCGACGGGGCGGTTTTCCGCAACACCGAACTCCGCGGGGAGGGGGTCGGCCTCGACTACAGGCCCTCGCCGCGGCAGCTAAGGAGAAGCAGCCCGAAACGCATGATGTGCGGCAGCGTATCCGAGGATCGCGGTGACCGGTCGGTGCGTATCAGTATGCGGGACCGGATCGACGTAACGGCCGAACTGCGACGAACCACACTTTTTCGGGAATCTCGGCCGCGGGCGGTGACAACCGCGTTACAGGGTGCCACCTTTTTGTTCATGGACTTCACTCACATGGACCGCGACCACCTGGACCACGACCTCACGGGCTGCCCCGGGGCCGGCAGCCGGGTCTTCTGCACCGTCGTCCCGCCGCACATCCTGAGCAATCTGGCCGAACGGCACGAGCATGTGCGCCGCACCCTGGAGCACGACGAGAACCACCGCGCCCGCCGCCTCGACATCGTCAGCCGCGGGCTGACCCCCGGCGAGCCCGGCACCGACGCCGACAAGCCCCACCGCACCATCTACGACGCCGGCCACACGGAGACCCTGCCCGGCACCAAGGTGCACGCGGAGTCCGACGGGCCCTCGCAGGACGTCTCCGTCAACCGCGCGCAGGCCGGTCTGGGGGCCACCTTCGAGCTCTATCTGAAGGTCTACGGCCGCAAGTCCATCGACGGCGCCGGGCTGCCGCTGGACGCCACCGTCCACTACGGCCAGAAGTACGACAACGCCTTCTGGGACGGCGAGCGGATGGTCTTCGGCGACGGGGACAACGACCTGTTCCTGGACTTCACCATCCCGGTCGACGTCATCGGCCACGAGCTGACCCACGGCGTCACCCAGTACAGCGCCAACCTCGACTACCAGGGCCAGTCCGGCGCGCTCAACGAATCCATCTCGGATGTCTTCGGCTCGCTGATCAAGCAGTACGCGCTGGGGCAGAGCGCCGAGGAGGCCGACTGGCTGATCGGCTCCGGGCTGCTGGGCCCGAACGTCACCGGCAAGGCGCTGCGCTCGATGAAGGCGCCGGGGACCGCGTACGACGACGATGTGCTGGGCAAGGACCCGCAGCCCGCGAAGATGAAGGACTACGTCAAGACCACCGACGACAACGGCGGGGTGCACCTCAACTCCGGCATCCCCAACCACGCCTTCTACCTCTACGCCACCGCGCTGGGCGGCAACGCCTGGGAGAAGGCCGGACAGGTCTGGTACGACGTGCTGACCGGCGGCGAGCTCCCCAAGGACGCCCAGTTCGCCGACTTCGCCAAGCTCACCGTGAAGGCGGCCCAGGCCCGCTACGGCGCCGGCGCGGAGCACGACGCCGTGGTCAAGGCGTGGACCGAGGTCGGGGTGACCGCCAAGTAGCCCACCCAGGCTCATCCCGGCCGCCCTACGGGGTAGGAGCTCCCCATGCGTATTGAGATCCGACGCACGGGCGGCTTCGCCGGCATCGAGCGCCGCGCCGCGGTCGACACCGCGGCGCGGCCCGATGCCGACGAGTGGCACGCCCTGGCCGAACAGTCCCTCGCCGACGCCCATGAGACACCGCCCGTCGGGGTGCCGGACGGGTACAGCTATCAGCTCACCGTCGACGGGCGGACGGTGTACTGCGCCGATCCGCGGCTGACGGACGAGCAGCGGAAGCTGATCACATGGGTGATGAAGGAGGGGGCGTAACGCCTCCGAGGCGCCCGGCCGGTTTCCCAACTCCTAGTCCGGGCACACCTCTTGACGGTGTTACCGACGGTAAACGAGGATCCGGCGCATGACCACCGCGCCGGCGTCCTCCCCGTCGTCCCGACCCTCGTCCTCGCCCCGGCCCGCCGCCCCCCTGCCCCGCTTCCCCCGCGACTTCCTGTGGGGCGTGTCGACCTCCGCCGCCCAGATCGAGGGCGCGGTCGACGAAGGCGGGCGCGGCCGCTCCGCCTGGGACGCGTTCGCGGCGCAGGCCGGACGGATCAAGGACGGGTCCGACGCCCGGATCACCACCGACCACTACCACCGCTATCGCGAGGACGTCGCGCTCCTGGAGGAGCTCGGCGTCGGCGCGTACCGCTTCTCGGTGGCCTGGCCGCGGGTGGTGCCGGACGGCGGCGGGCAGGTCAACGCCGCCGGGCTGGACTTCTACGACCGGCTGATCGACGCGCTGCTGGCGGCCGGGATCCGGCCCGTACCGACGCTGTTCCACTGGGACACCCCGCAGGCCCTGGAGGAGGGCGGCGGCTGGCTCCGGCGGGAGACCGCCGAGCGCTTCGCGGCGTATGCGGACGCGGTGGCGGCGCGGCTCGGGGACCGGGTGGGGCACTGGATCACCCTCAACGAACCGGCCGAGCTGACCCTGCTGGGCTACGGGCTCGGACAGCACGCCCCGGGCCGCCGGCTGCTCTTCGACGCGCTGCCCGCCGCCCACCACCAGCTGCTCGGCCACGGGCTCGCCGTCCAGGCGCTGCGCGCCCGCGGCGCCACCAGCATCGGGATCGCCAATTCGCACGGCCCCACCTGGGCGGCGTCCCGTTCCACGGCCGACACCGAGGCGGCCGACTTCTACGACCTGCTCCTCAACCGCCTCTTCGCGGACCCGGTCCTGCTCGGCCGCTATCCGGACGAGGGCCTCGCGTCGATGCTCCCGGGGCCGGTCGCCGACGACCTGAAGATCATCGCCCAGCCGCTGGACTGGTACGGGATCAACTACTACCAGCCCACCCTGGTGGGCGCCCCCGACCCGGCCGCCACCGGCTCCGCCGACTTCGCCGGGATCGCCCTGCCGCCGGAACTCCCCTTCGCCCCCCGCGAGATCGAGGGATATCCCCGTACCGACTTCGGCTGGCCCGTGGTCCCCGAGGCCCTCACCGAACTCCTCCTCTCCTTCCGCGAGCGCTACGGCGCGAGCCTGCCGCCGATCGTGATCACCGAGAACGGCTGCGCGTACGAGGGCATCGAGGACGGCGAACGGATCGCCTTCCTGGACGGCCATCTGCGGGCGCTGCACGAGGCGATGGCCGCCGGGGCCGATGTCCGCGGCTACTTCGTCTGGTCGCTGATGGACAACTTCGAATGGGCGGAGGGGTTCGCCCGGCGCTTCGGGCTCGTCCACATCGACTATGCGACGCTGGCCCGCACGCCGAAGGCGTCGTACCGCTGGCTCCGGGCGGCGCTGCGGGACCAGGCGCGGGGGTGAGCGCACCGGGGCCGCCCGCCCCGTTGGCGGAGCCGGCCGAGCGGGTCGGCCGGGGGTGGACGGTGTCCCTGTCGCTGGCCAACGGTGCGCTCTGGGCCGGCTGGTACGGCCCGATCCAGATCCTGCTCGCCCTCCAGGCCGCCGCGCTCGCCCCGCCCGGCACGTCGAAGGAGTCGGTGCTGGCGTGGGTCACCGGCCTGGGCGCGGCCGTCTCGCTGCTGTCCAATCCGCTCTTCGGCGCCCTCTCGGACCGTACGACCTCGCGCCACGGGCGCCGTACGCCGTGGATCCTGGCCGGGGCGCTGGGCGGGGCGGCGGCGCTGGCACTGCTGGCGGGGGCGCATACGGTCGCGGTGATGACGGTGGGGTGGTGCCTGGTCCAGCTCACCCTCAACGCGGCGTTCGCGGCGCTCACGGCAGCCGTCCCGGACCGGGTGCCGCACCGCCAGCGCGGCGCTGTCGGCGGGTGGCTGGGCGCGGCGCAGATCCTGGGCGTCGTCGTCGGCACCGGCTTGGCCACGGTGGCGGGCGGTGTCGCCGCCGGCTATGTGGCCTGCGCCGCCTTCACCCTGCTGGCGACGCTCCCCTACGTCCTCCTCCACCGGGACCCGGCGCTGCCGCGCACCGCCCGCCCGGCGCTGACCTGGCGCGGCTTCCTCGCCGGCTTCTGGCTCAGCCCGCGCCGCCACCCCGACCTCGGCTGGGCCTGGCTGACCCGCTTCCTGATCAACCTCGGCAACGCGCTGGCGCTGCTGTACCTGCTGTACTACCTGCGGGACGCGCTGCACCGGCCGGACCCGGACGGCGGGGTGCTGATCCTGACCGCGGTCAACGGCGCGACGCTGCTGGCCACCGTGGTCGTCGGCGGCATCTGGTCGGACCGGGCGGGCCGCCGACAGCCGTTCGTCCTGTGGGCCGGGGTGATCATGGCGGCCGGCACCCTGCTGCTCGGCACCTGGCAGACCTGGACCGGCGCGCTGTGCGCCGCCGCACTGCTCGGCGTCGGCTTCGGCGTCTTCACCTCCGTCGACTTCGCCCTGATGACGGACGTCCTGCCGGCCGCCGCCCACCGCGGCAAGGACCTCGGCCTGATCAACATCGCCAACTCCCTGCCCCAGGTCGCCGCCCCGGCCCTCGCGGCACCGCTCGTGAACCACCTCGGCGGATACCGGGTGCTGTACGCGGTGGCCGCGGCGATCGGGCTGGTGGGGGCGCTGGCGGTGCGGCGGATACGGGGCGTGGCGTGAGGGCGGGGCGCGATGCGGCCCCGCGGTCGTCAGAGGCGCACGCCCAGGGAGAGCGCTAGAACCCCAGCTTCCGCAGCTGCTTGGGGTCGCGCTGCCAGTCCTTGGCCACCTTGACGTGCAGGTCCAGGAAGACCGGCGTGCCCAGCAGCGCCTCGATGTGCTTGCGGGACTTGGTGCCGACCTCCTTCAGGCGCTTGCCCTTGGGGCCGATGATGATGCCCTTCTGGCTGGGGCGCTCGATGTAGAGGTTGGCGTGGACGTCGAGCAGCGGCTTGTCGGCGGGGCGGTCCTCGCGCGGCAGCATCTCCTCGACCACGACGGCGATGGAGTGCGGCAGCTCGTCGCGTACGCCCTCCAGCGCGGCCTCGCGGATCAGCTCGGCGACCATGACCTGCTCGGGCTCGTCGGTGAGATCGCCCTCCGGGTAGAGCGCCGGGCCCTCGGGGAGGAGCGGGACGAGAAGGTCGGCAAGGAGGGAGACCTGGGTGTCGCCGACCGCCGAGACCGGGATGATCTCGGCCCATTCGATGCCCAGTTCCTGGCCGAGCCGGTCGATGGCGATCAGCTGGGCGGCCAGCGCCTTGGAGTCGACCAGATCGGTCTTGGTGACGATGGCCACCTTGGGCGTCTTCTTGATCCCGGCCAGCTCGGTGGCGATATAGCGGTCACCGGGGCCGATCTTCTGGTCGGCGGGCAGGCAGAAACCGATGACGTCCACCTCTGCCCAGGTGGTGCGCACGACGTCGTTGAGGCGCTCGCCGAGCAGCGTGCGCGGCTTGTGCAGACCGGGGGTGTCCACGAGGACCAACTGGGCCTCGGGGCGGTGCACAATGCCGCGCACGGTGTGGCGGGTGGTCTGCGGCCGGTTGGAGGTGATGGCCACCTTCGTGCCGACCAGAGCGTTCGTAAGGGTGGACTTGCCCGCGTTGGGGCGGCCGACGAAGCAGGCGAAACCGGCGCGGTGCGAGGCGGAGGATTCTGTACGGACGCTCATGGCGCCCATTCTCCCTGATCGCCGGGGCCGCGCCGACCATCGCCGGGAGTCAGGCCCCGGGCCCGCCCGCCGGGACGGTGCTGCGCAGGGTGCCGTCGGGGCCCGCCACCAGGACCGGCGTTGCGGCGCCGCCGAGATCGCGTACGGCCGCCCGGTCCGCCTCGGCGGCCTGCTCGGCCTCGGTGACCACGGCCGCGGCCTCCAGGGAGGTGGCCCCGCTGGCCACGGCCATCGCGACCGCCGTCTGGAGCGCGCTCAGCCGCAGCGACTCCAGGGCGACGGTGCCGGCGACATAGGTGCGGCCGGTCTCGTCCCGTACGGCGGCCCCCTCGGGCACGCCGTTGCGGGCCCGCGCCGAGCGCGCGAGCGTGATGATCTTGCGGTCTTCGGGGTCCAGCGCTGCGGAGTCGGTCATACCGGCGAGCATAAGCGGCGCGGTGGGTCAGCCCGCCACCGAGTACATGCCGCCGCGGCGGCCCTGCGGCGAGGTGAGCCGCTCCAGCCGGGCGGCGGTGTCCGTCCCGGCGCGCGGGTTGTGCAGCACGATGGTCAGATCCGGCCGCGCCGGGACCTGGAGCTGGGTGGACTCGAAGAGCAGGGCGCCGACGAGCGGATGGTCCATCTCCTTGTGCATCTGGCCGCCGTCGAGGACATCGCCGCGCGCCCACAGCTCCGCGAACTCCTCGCTGCGCTCGGCGGTCTCCCGTACGACCGCCTCGAAACCCTCGTCACCGGGGCGCGCCGAGCAGGCGGCGCGGAACTGCGCGACGACCAGCGGGGCGTTGGCCTCCCAACTGGCGGCGCGGGCGCGGTAGACGGGGTCGGTGAAGAACGCGACCAGGCAGTTGAGGGAGACGCCGGGACGGCCGTGCCCCAGGACCAGATGGGCCGCCTCGTTGTGGGCGACGGTGTTCCAGTACGGGTCCATGATGTGCGCCGGGAACGGCATCCAGGCGTCGATCAGCCGCTGGAGGCCGTCGCACAGATGGTCCTGGTCGTACTCCGCGTGCGGCTGCGGGGGATTGAGCCCGGCCAGTACGTACAGATGCCGCCGCTCGGCGCCGCTGAGCCGCAGCACCCGGGCGACCGCGTCCAGCACCTGCGGCGAGACGGTGATGTCGCGGCCCTGCTCCAGCCATTGGTACCAGGAGGCGCCGACACCCGCGAGGACGGCGACCTCTTCGCGGCGCAGGCCGGGGGTGCGGCGGCGGCCGCCGTCGGGCAGGCCGGCCTCGGCCGGGGTGACCCGGGCGCGGCGGCTCATCAGGAAGTCGCGCAGTTCCTGGCGGCGGCGCGAGGTGTCGCGGGCGGCGGTGGTTTCCGGCATGGCCACGTGTCTCCCCCTGTCGGCGTGGCTGGTGGTGCGGACACCACCATAAGTTGCCGCTCCCCACGGCGTATTCCGCGGCCGCAGGCTCGGGGGCATGCCAGTCATCGACACCCCCGCCTCCACCGGCGCGCGGGCGGACTCGGGCGCCCCCGCGGCCTCCCCCGCCCCCGCTCCCACGCCCGGATCCGCTCCCGGTTCCGCTCCCGCCGGGATGACCACCCGCGCCAAGCTGATCCTTCTGCTGCTGTGCGCGGCACAGTTCATCGTCGCGCTCGACTTCTCCATCCTGAACGTGGCGCTGCCCGTGCTCGGCAAGGACCTGGGCATGGGCCAGGCCGATCTCCAGTGGGCGGTCACCGCGTTCGCCCTGCCGTCCGGCGGGTTCCTGCTGCTGTTCGGCCGGATCGCCGATCTCTTCGGGCGGCGCCGGCTGTTCCTGACCGGCCTCGCGCTGTTCACCGCGGCGTCCGTACTGGCCGCGCTGGCCTGGGAGCCGGCGGTGCTGCTGGTCGGACGCGCCCTCCAGGGCCTGGGAGCGGCGGTCATCGTGCCCACCGGGATGTCGCTGCTGACCACCACCTTCGCCGAGGGCCCGCAGCGCGAGCGCGCGCTGGGCATCAGCGGCACGCTGCTCTCGATGGGCTTCACCATCGGCATGGTGCTCGGCGGGGTGATGACCGATGTGCTGGGCTGGCGCTCCACGATGGCCGTCCTCGCGGTGGCCGGCGGCGCCGTCCTGGTCGTCGCGCCGCTCCTGCTGACCGAGTCGCGGCATCCCTCGCGCCCGCGGATCGACGTCCCCGGGGCGGTCACCGTCACCGGCGGTCTGCTGTCGGTGATCTACGCCCTGTCGACCGCCGCCGAGCGGGGCTTCGGACGCCCGGACGTGGTGGCGGCGCTCGTCGTGGGCCTGGTGCTGCTGGCCCTGTTCGTGGTCGTCGAATCGCGGTCCGACCAGCCGCTGGTCTCGCTGTCGATGCTGCGCCGGCGAACCGTCGCCTGGGGCAATCTGGCGGGCCTGACGACCTTTTCGATGATGAGCACCGTCATCTTCCTGCTGACGCTGTACCTCCAGGAGGTGCTGCGTCTGTCCGCCTTCCAGACCGGACTGATCTTCGGCGTCCAGGGCGCGGTCTCGACGGCCTCCGGTGTGATCGCCCCGAAGGTCATCGGCCGGCTCGGCGCCCGTACCACCCTGGTGACCGGCCTGGCCCTCCAGGCCGCCTTCACCGCCGCGCTGCTGGGGCTGAGCCCGGACGCCGGTAGCGGGATGTGGCTGGCCCTGGGCGCGGTGACGCTCGGCAGCCTCTTCCATCTGTGGGCGATCGTGTCGTACGGGGTGATCGCGACGTCCGGGGTGCCGGATGCCGAACAGGGCCTGGCGACGGGGCTGGTCACCAGCTCGCAGCAGATCGGGCTCACCGTCGGCATTCCGCTGCTGAGCGCGGTCGCCGCGGCGCACAGTGCGGCGCTGCGTTCGGACGGGGCCGGCTTCGCGGACGCCACGCTGGGCGGGATCAAGCTGGGGCTGGGCGTGGACGCGGCCGTGGTGGCGGCGGTGGCGGCGCTGGTCGCCCTGGGGCTGCGGACGGCGCGGCGCGGCCGGGCCGGACGAAGCTGAAGACGGCGGTTGCCCCGCTCCCCTGCGCCGGGGCAACCGCTCTTCAGCAGGCAGCGGCCGTCAGACGGCGCCGCTGCAGTCCATGGCGGGGGAGGAGGGGGTGTCCGTGCCGGAATCCGTGGCGACCGGCATTCCGTCAATTCGCATTTCGCACCCCTTCCCCTCTTCTCCTGCAGAATTCGCCGGTGCCGCGACATTCTCGGGCCAGGGGGCACCGCGGAATTTCCGAATTCCGCGGGTGCGCCCGTTCGGCGGCCGGGCCACCACCCCTCATGTGGCATGTTTCCGCCAACCGGCATGAGCGATCTTTCCATGGTCATCGGGAGGGAATCCAGCGTCCCGAAAAATGGAATGCAGAAAACTTGCAGTGCACTCGGGAACATCAGGCGGGAACGGCGCACCGGAACCGTGCACGAAAGGGAAGGCCCGGCGGCCCGGATCCCGGATCAGCTCTCGGCGCGCTCGGTGGCCTCGGCGGCGCCCTCCGGGCGGACCGGTTCGCACAGCACCGTGATGATCTTGTTGCGGCGGCCGGCCGGGGACTCGGCGGTCAGCCGGAGCGCCTTGAGATCCGGGTCGGTGGCATCGTCGGAGAGATCGACCTCGGCCGTGGCACCGGCGATCGGCACCCGGCCCAGCAGCTTGGCGAGCAGTCCGCCGACCGTCTCGACGTCCTCGTCGTCCAGCTCCGCCAAGCCGTAGAGCTCGCCGAGCGCGCCGATGTCCAGGCGGGCGGTGACGCGGTAACGGCCCTCGCCCAGGTCCTCTACGGGCGGCAGCTCGCGGTCGTACTCGTCGGTGATCTCGCCGACGATCTCCTCCAGGATGTCCTCGATGGTGACGATGCCGGCCGTCCCGCCGTACTCGTCGATCACCACCGCGACATGATTGCGGTCCTGCTGCATCTCCCGCAGCAGATCGCCCGCGTTCTTGGTGTCCGGTACGAAGACCGCCGGGCGCATCGCCGACGAGACCAGCTCGGTCTCCGCGTCCCGGCTGATGTGCACCTTGCGGGCGAGGTCCTTGAGATAGACCACCCCGACGACATCGTCCTCGTTCTCGCCGGTCACCGGGATCCGGGAGAAGCCGGAACGCAGCGCGAGGGTCAGCGCCTGACGGATGGTCTTGAAGCGCTCGACGGACACCAGGTCCGTGCGCGGGACCATCACCTCGCGGACGAGGGTGTCGCCGAGCTGGAAGACGGAGTGCACCATCCGGCGCTCCTCGTCCTCGATCAGCGACTCCTTCTCCGCGAGGTCCACCAGGGAACGCAGCTCGGCCTCGGAGGCGAACGGGCCCTTGCGGAAGCCCTTGCCCGGGGTGAGGGCGTTGCCGATGAGGATCAGCAGCTGCGGGATCGGGCCCATGATGCGGGCCAGCGGCAGCAGGACGTAGGCGGCCACGGTGGCGGTGTTGAGCGGATGCTGCCGGCCGATCGTGCGCGGGGAGACGCCGACGGCGACATACGACACCAGCACCATCACGGCGATGGCGACCGTCAGCGCCTGCCAGGTCTTGTCGAACGAGCGCAGACAGGCGTACGTGACCAGGACGCCGGCGGCCATTTCGCAGCCGACGCGCACCAGCAGCGCGACGTTCAGATACCGGGTGGGGTCCGCGGCGACCGCGGCGAGCTTGGCGCTGCCGCGGCGGCCGGAGCGGACGGCCTCCTCGGCGCGGAAGCTCGTCGTACGGGCCAGGCCCGCCTCCGCGCAGGCGGCAAGCCAGGCGACGACGACGAGCAGCACCGCGACCACGATCAGCTGGGCGGTCATGACGGGCGCCCCGTCAGGTGAGGGTGGGGGCCGGGGAGGGACCGCTCAGGCCCCGCTCGGCCCGCCAGCCGTCGATGATCGCCGCCTGGAGGCCGAACATCTCGGCCTTCTCGTCGGGCTCCTCGTGGTCGTACCCCAGGAGGTGGAGCACCCCGTGGACGGTCAGCAGCTGGAGCTCCTCGTCCATGGAGTGCCCGGTCGGCGCCTCCTCGCCCTGCTTCTTGGCGACCTCGGGACACAGCACGATGTCGCCGAGGAGCCCCTGCGGGGGCTCCTCGTCGTCCTTGGCCGGCGGACGCAGCTCGTCCATCGGGAAGGACATGACATCGGTCGGACCCGGCAGATCCATCCACTGGAGGTGGAGCTGCTCCATGGCCTCGGCGTCCACGACGATGACGGACAGCTCGGAGAGCGGGTGGATGCGCATCCGGGCGATGGCATAGCGGGCGACGTCCAGGACGGCCTGCTCATCGATGTCCGTTCCGGACTCGTTGTTGACGTCGATCGACATGGGAGGGGATTCGTCTCGCTTCTGGGTGCTCGGAGCCGCGGCCCGGCGGCCTACTGGTCGCTGTTGCCGTTACGGCTGTCGTACTTCTCGTAGGCGTCGACGATACGGCCGACCAGCTTGTGCCGGACCACATCCTTGCTGGTGAGCAGGGAGAAATGCACATCCTCGACGCCGTCCAGGATCTCCCGGACCTGGCGCAGCCCGCTCTTGGTGCCGCCGGGGAGGTCGACCTGGGTGACATCACCGGTGATGACTATCTTCGATTCGAAGCCGAGGCGGGTGAGGAACATCTTCATCTGCTCGGGATTGGTGTTCTGCGCCTCGTCGAGAATGATGAAGGCGTCATTGAGGGTGCGGCCCCTCATATAGGCCAGCGGCGCCACCTCGATCGTCCCCGCCGCCATCAGGCGCGGGATCGAATCCGGGTCGAGCATGTCGTGCAGCGCGTCGTAGAGCGGGCGCAGATACGGGTCGATCTTCTCGTAGAGGGTGCCGGGCAGGAAGCCGAGGCGCTCGCCGGCCTCCACGGCGGGGCGGGTCAGGATGATGCGGTTGACCTGCTTGGCCTGGAGGGCCTGGACGGCCTTGGCCATGGCCAGGTACGTCTTGCCGGTGCCGGCGGGGCCGATGCCGAAGACGACGGTGTGCTCGTCGATGGCGTCGACGTAGCGCTTCTGGTTGAGGGTCTTGGGGCGGATGGTGCGGCCCCGGTTGGAGAGGATGTTCTGGGTGAGGACCTGGGCGGGGGTCTCGCCGATCGTGCCGTCGCCGTTCTCCGCCGCGCGCAGCATGGCGATGGAGCGTTCCACTGCGTCCTCCGTCATCGGTTGTCCGGTGCGGAGCACCAGCATCATCTCGTCGAACAGACGCTGGACGAGGGCGACTTCATGAGGATCGCCGACAGCGCTGACTTCGTTGCCCCGGACGTGGATGTCGGTGGCCGGGAATGCCTTTTCGATCACCCGCAGCAGCGAGTCGCCGGATCCCAGCACCGTCACCATCGGGTGCTTGGCCGGAACGGTGAACTGGGCGCTCGCCTGCGGTTGCATGGGTGTCTGCGTCATGGGCCGGCTCTGGAGCCTGCTCAACCCCCATCCTTTGCTCATTCAGAGGTGCCCGCTGCTCGGAACGCGGCGCCTGAGGCCTGACTCTCCTTGGGATACAAGAGTACGACGGGGTACTGACAAGCCCGAAGGCTTTTCCGGGCGGGAGGGCCGGAGGGGGCGGACGGGACGGAGAGCCGCCGGTCAGGCCGGGCGGCGGAAGCCGATGGTGGGGACGGCACGGGCCAGCGGGGCGGGCCGGTAGGCCGGGGGCAGGACGTCGTCCAGGAACGCGTACTGGCGGCGCAGGGTCGTCGGCGCCGCCGCGTCACACATCCGTACGCCCTGCCACCAGGCGGCGATCTCGGCCCAGCCGGGCGCGGAGAGGGAGCCGCCGAATTCCTGCACCGACAGGGCGGCGCTCAGGCCCGCGAAGGCCAGGCGGTCGGCCAGCGGCCAGGCGGCGAGGGTGCCGGTGACGAATCCGGCGACGAAGACGTCCCCGGCGCCGGTGGGGTCGAGGGCCTCGACGGCGATGGCGGGCACCTCGGCGGCCTCGCCGGTGCGGCCGTCCGCGGCGCAGGCGCCCTCCGCGCCCATGGTGACCACGGCGAGCGGGACGCGTTCGGCGAGCTTGCGGGCGGCGGTGCGCGGGCAGTCGGTGCGGGTGTAGCGCATCGCCTCCTCGGCGTTGGGCAGGAACGCCTCGCAGTGTTCGAGGTCGGCGAGGTCGGCCGGGTCCCAGCGGCCGGTGTCGTCCCAGCCGACGTCCGCGAAGATCCGGCTGCCGCGGCCGGCGGCGCAGCCCAGCCAGCCCTCCCGCCGGCCGGGCACCAGCGAGGCGACGCAGGCGCGGGAGGGGGGCGGGCAGCCCGGCGCGTGGCCGCCGTCGAAGGCGGATTCGGGCGCGGGGGCCTCGTGGCCGTGCGAGACCATGGTGCGTTCGCCCTCGTAGGCCATGGAGACCGTCACCGGCGAGTGCCAGCCGGGGACCGTACGTGACATCGACAGGTCGATGCCCTCGCCGACGGAGAGCGCCTCCCAGCAGTACTCGCCGTACATGTCGTCACCGAAGGCGGCGGCCAGCGAGGTGCGCAGGCCGAAGCGGGCCAGGGCGGTGGCCATGTTGGCGACGCCGCCGGGGCTGGAGCCCATGCCGCGGGCCCAGGACTCGGTGCCGCGGACCGGTGCGGAGCCCAGGCCGGTGAAGATGATGTCAAGGAAGACGGTGCCGGTGAGGTAGACATCGGTGGGCGGATCGCCGGCATGTCGCACCTCGGCCAGCGGGTCGAGGGCCGTCGGCACCCCGGCCGGGCCCGTGGGCTGGACATCGCGTCGGCCTGTGCTCACCGCGCTCGCCCCTTCCTCTCGGCACGTGCCGCCAGTGTGCCCGATGCTGCGGTACGTTCCGCCTCATGAGGCTCACGATTCTCGGCGGTGGCGGTTTCCGGGTTCCGCTGGTCTACCGCGCGCTGCTGGCGGACCCGGGGCGCTGCGTCTCGGAGGTGACTCTGTACGACACCGACGTGCGCCGGGTGACGGTGATCGCCGAGGTGTTGACGCACCTGGCGCAGGGCCATCCCGATCCCGTGACCGTACGCGTGGTCGGTGATCTCGACAAGGCCCTGACCGGCGCCGACTTCATCTTCTCCGCGATACGGGTGGGCGGTACGGCGGGCCGGGTGCGCGATGAGCGCATCCCGCTGGCCGAGGGGGTGCTGGGCCAGGAGACGGTGGGGGCGGGCGGCGTCCTGTACGGGCTGCGGACGATCCCGGTGGCGCTGCATCTGGCCGAGCGGATCGCCGCGCTCGCGCCGCACGCCTGGGTCATCAACTTCACCAACCCGGCGGGCATGGTCACCGAGGCGATGGCGCAGGTGCTGGGCGAGCGGGTCATCGGGATCTGCGATTCGCCGGTGGGGCTGGTGCGGCGGGCCTGCCGCGCGGTCGGCGCGGACCCCGGCGAGGTGGCGTACGACTACATCGGCCTCAACCACCTCGGCTGGCTGCGGTCGTTGACGCGGGACGGCGACGAGCTGCTGCCCGGGCTGCTGGCCGACGCCGACGCGCTGGCGTCCTTCGAGGAGGGCCGCCTGTTCGGCGCGGACTGGCTGCGGGCGCTGGGCGCGCTGCCCAACGAGTATCTGCACTACTACTACTTCCGCCGCGAGACCCTCGACTCCGTACGGGCCGCGGACAGGACCCGGGGCGAGTTCCTCGACCGCCAGCAGGGCGGCTTCTTCGAGCGGGCCGCGGCGGCGGACGGCCCGGAGGCGGTGCACGCCCTGTGGGAGCGCACCCGGCTGGAGCGCGAGGAGACGTACCTGGCGGAGAGCCGGGAGGCGACCGGCGGCTGGCAGCGCGACAGTCATGACCTGGAGGGCGGCGGCTACGACCGGGTGGCGCTGGCGGTGATGTACGCCATCGCGGGCGACCGCGGGGCCCGGCTGATCCTCAACGTCCGCAACGGGTCGACGGTGCCGCAGCTGGCACCGGACGCGATCGTGGAGACCGTGTGCGAGGTGACGTCGAAGGGGCCCCGCCCGTTGCCCTGTGCGCCGCTGCGCGAGGACCAGTTGGGGCTGATGCTCCAGGTCAAGGCGGTGGAGCGGGCAACGGTCCGGGCCGCGGTGTTCAAGGACCGCGCCGCGGCCCTGCGGGCGCTGGCCCTGCACCCGCTGGTGGACTCCGCCGCGGTGGCCGCCCGCATCCTGGAGCGGGCGGCCGGGGCGGGGTGAGGGTCCCGGGGGCGTCCGTTCAGTGGCCCCGCGCGATCCACTCCTCCAGGTGCGGGGCCTCCTCCCCGATGGTCGTGGACTCGCCGTGTCCGGTGTGGACGCGGGTGGCCGGGGGCAGCGTCAGCAGGCGGTCGCGGATCGAGTCGATGATCGTCGGGAAGTCGGAGAACGACCGCCCGGTGGCGCCCGGTCCGCCCCTGAAGAGGGTGTCGCCGGTGAAGACGGTGCCCAGGTCGGGGGCGTACAGGCAGACCGCGCCCGGCGCGTGCCCCGGGGTGTGCAGCACGGTCAGGTCCGTACCGGCGATGGTCAGGACCTGACCGTCGGCCAACGGGGCGTCGGGGGCCGAGTCGGGATGGGTCTGTTTCCACAGCGGCAGGTCGTCGGGGTGCAGCAGGATCCGCGCGCCGGTACGGGAGGCCAGCGCGGGGGCGGCGTCGATGTGGTCGTTGTGGGCGTGGGTGCACAGGACGGCGCGCAGCCGGCGGCCGCCGAGGGCCGCCAGGATGGCGTCGGCGTCATGGGCGGCGTCGATGACGACGGCGTCCTCGTCGTCGCCGACGATCCAGACGTTGTTGTCGACGTCCCAGGTGCCGCCGTCGAGCGAGAACATTCCGGAGGTGACCAGATGCTCGATGCGGGCCGTCATCAGAGCGTCACCACCGAGCGCAGGACGTCGCCCGCGTGCATCCGCGCGAAGGCGCTCTCGACGTCCTCGATGCCGATCGTCTCGGTGACGAAGGCGGCGAGGTCGATCCGGCCCTGGAGGTGGAGGTCGATGAGCATCGGGAAGTCCCGGGAGGGCAGACAGTCGCCGTACCAGGAGGACTTGAGGGCGCCGCCGCGTCCGAAGACGTCCAGGAGAGGGAGTTCGAGGGTCATCTCCGGGGTGGGGACGCCCACCAGGACGACGGTGCCGGCGAGGTCCCGGGCGTAGAACGCCTGTTTGTACGTCTCGGGGCGGCCCACCGCCTCGATGACCACGTCCGCGCCGAAGCCGCCGGTCAGGTCGCGGATGGCCTCGACGGGGTCCGCGGTGCGGGAGTTGACGGTGTGGGTGGCGCCCATGGAGAGGGCGGTCGTCAGCTTGCCGTCGTCGATGTCCACCGCGATGATCTTGGACGCTCCGGCCAGCCGCGCGCCCACGACGGCGGCGTCGCCCACTCCGCCGCAGCCGATGACCGCCACCGCGTCGCCGCGTCCCACCTGGCCGGTGTTGAGGGCGGCGCCGATGCCCGCCATCACCCCGCAGCCCAGCAGCCCGGCGACGGCCGGGGAGACCGCGGGGTCGACCTTGGTGCACTGCCCGGCGGCGACCAGCGTCTTGTCGGCGAACGCCCCGATGCCCAGCGCCGGGCTCAGCTCGGTGCCGTCCTTCAGGGTCATCTTCTGCCGCGCGTTGTGGGTGTCGAAGCAGTACTGGGGCCGCCCGCGCAGACACGCCCGGCACGCCCCGCACACCGCCCGCCAGTTGAGCACGACGAAGTCGCCCGGCGCCACGTCCGTCACTCCCGCCCCGACCGACTCCACCACGCCGGCCGCCTCGTGGCCGAGGAGGAACGGGAAGTCGTCGTTGATGCCGCCCTGCTTGTAGTGCAGATCGGTATGACACACCCCGCACGCCTGGATCTTCACGACGGCCTCGCCGGGACCGGGGTCCGGCACCAGGATCGTCTCCAGCCGGACCGGTTCGTTCTTGCCCGGCGCAATGACGCCGCGCACTTCCTGTGCCATGGCAGCCCCTTCCAAAGATCACCTAGGGGACCACTGTGACGCACCGTCGGCGGACGGGGCCATAGCGCACGCGGGTGGCCGGCGGACGGCGGCCGGTGTCACCAGCGTGGCACCGCCGGGGTGACCCACCCGGGCTCCGCCAGCCGCATCGCCGCGGCGTCGTCGCGGGAGCGGTAGGTGCCGTCGTCGGCCAGCCAGCGGCGGTGCAGCGCGGCGAGACGGTCCCGGTCGAGGTCGACGCCCAGGCCCGGGGCGTCGCCGACGTCCAGGTGGCCGTCGCGGAAGACGAGGCGTTCGGCGAGGACGTCCTCGGTCCCCCACGGGTAGTGGGTGTCGCAGGCGTGGTCGAGGTCGGGGAGGGTGGCCGCGACGTGGGTCATGGCGGCGAGGCTGATGCCCAGGTGGGTGTTGGAGTGCAGGGACAGGCCGATGCCGAAGGTGCGGCAGACGGCGGCCAGTTCGCGGGTGGCGCGCAGGCCGCCCCAGTAGTGGTGGTCGCCGAGCACCACCTGGACGGCGCCGCGGGCGAACGCCTCGGGGATCTCCCGGAAGGTGGTGACGCACATGTTGGTCGCGAGCGGGAGCGGTGTGCCCGCCGCCACCTCCGCCATCCGGGCGGTCCCGCTCGCCGGGTCCTCCAGGTACTCCAGGACGTCGCGCAGCTCGTGCGCCACCTGGAGCGAAGTCGGCACGCTCCAGGCCCCGTTGGGGTCGAGGCGGAGCGGCCGGCCGGGGAAGGCGGCGGCCAGCGCCCGGATCGTGGCGATCTCCTGCGCGGGCGGGAACACACCGCCCTTGAGCTTGAAGGAGGTGAAGCCGTGGCGGTCCGCGAAGCGGCGGGCCTGCGCCACGATGCCGGACGGGTCCAGCGCGGCGCCCCAGTCGTCGCTCTCGCCGCGGCCCGCGGGGTGCGCCGCCCACCGGTAGAAGAGGTAGGCGCTGTAGGCGACGCGGTCGCGGACCTTGCCGCCCAACAGGGCGTGTACCGGCAGCCCGGTGGCCCTCCCCCAGGCGTCCAGGCAGGCCACCTCGAAACCGGAGAGCACCGAGAGGCGGAGCTTGTCCGCGGTCTGTACGCCGCGCAGCCCGGCGGCGTCAACGGCGTCGGCACCGGTCGCGGCGTCGGGGCCTCCCCTGCTCGAACGTCGTGGAGAGCTCAGGGAAGGGTCGCCGCAGACCCGGGCGGCGAGCGCGGGCAGCGCGTTGAGATCCGTGACCGTATGGCCGAGGAGCGCATCGGCCAGCGGGCGGGCCAGATCGAGGTACACGGTGTCGCCGTAGGTCTCACCGAGACCGGTGACCCCGCCCCGCGTCACCACCTCGACGATCAGCCGCGGGGCGTACGGCTGGTGGACGCCCTGGGTGTTGAGCAGGGGCGGATCGGCCACCAGGACCGGGGTGAGCCGGACCTCGGCGATGGCGAGGCGGTCCATGGGCGACTCCTGCTCGGTGCGGGACGACGGGAGTCCCCCTCCCGTAAGGCTTTACCAACCGTTGAATCTTCGCGCGTAGATACCCAGAAGGCGCTCTGTTAGATCTACTTGGGGCCCGTTTGGCCCTGTCCATGTCACCCGACGCCATGTCATCCGGCCCGGCCCCTGCCCGCCCGCCCCCCACCTCCGAAGGAGTCGCGCATGCCCCGTCCCACCCCCCTCCGCCGCCTCTCCCGTCGCACGCGTCTCGGCGCCGCGACGGTCGCCGCCCTCGTCACCGGTACCGCCCTCTTCGGCGTCGGCCAGGCGACCGCGGAGCACTCGGTCCCCCGCACCGACAAGGAGATCCCCAACCTCACCCTGGTGCAGGACAAGATCAAGGCGTACTACGGCGACACGGTGACGCCCGACGGCCAGCACTACGCCTCCCCGAAGAGCAACTACGCCCGCCAGGTCCGCGGCATCGAGGCCCGGGCCCGCGGCTATCTGGCCAAGGCGCTCGCCCGGCCCGCCACCGGGTCCGGCAGCCACGCCAAGGCCGCCAAGCCCGCCATCGTCCTGGACATGGACGACACCACCCTGCTCACCTACAACTACGAGCTCCAGGTGGGCTTCCACTTCACCCCGGAGAGCCAGGACGCCTACCTCGCCGGCACCGACATGGACCCGGTCTTCGGCATGGACAAGCTGGTCAACTGGGCGCACGCCAAGGGGGCCGAGGTCTTCTTCGTCACCGGCCGCAAGGAGGCGCAGCGCAAGTGGAGCGTGCGCAACCTGAAGAACGTCGGCTACGGGGTGCCGCTGGACCGCGGCCATGTCTTCCTCAAGGACAAGGAGCACCCGCCGCCGTACCTCCCGTGCGGGGCGAACTGCTCGGTCGTCGAGTACAAGTCGGGCACCCGCAAGCACATCGAGTCGCTCGGCTATCACATCGTCGCCAACTTCGGCGATCAGTACAGCGACCTGGAGGGCGGCGCGAGCGACCGCACCTTCAAGCTGCCGAACCCGATGTACTACCTGCCGTAGGCGCCCCCGGAGGGGGTCAGTGCCGCTTGGGGAGGGGCACGCGCATCAGGTCCTGGGCGATGGTGAGTTCGCCGGTGAAACCTGCGGCGCGTGCCTGCCGCTCGAACTCGTCCGGGTCGGGGTAGCGCTGTGAGAAGTGGGTCAGGACCAGGTGGCGGACGCCCGCGTCACGGGCCACGGAGGCGGCCTGCCCGGCGGTCAGGTGGCCGTGGTCGACGGCCAGTTGGATGTCCTCGTCCAGGAAGGTCGACTCGATGACGAGCATGTCGGCGCCGTCCGCCAGGGCGTACACGCCCTCGCACAGCCGGGTGTCCATCACAAAGGCGAACTTCTGCCCGCGCCGCAGCTCGCTGACCTCTTCCAGGCGGACGCCGGCCAGCTCGCCGGTGCGCTGGAGGCGGCCGATGTCGGGGCCGGCGATGCCGTGTGCGGCCAGCTTCTCGGGCAGCATCCGCCGGGTGTCCGGCTCCACCAGGCGGTAGCCGTAGGACTCCACCGGGTGGGAGAGCTTGCGCGCCTCCAGGGCGTACGACTTCGAGCGGTCCAGTTCGCCGTCCTCGGCCACCGGGCGCTGCTTGAGGCGGACCGTCTCCCGGTAGGCGGTGGCGTACCGCAGCCGGTCGAAGAAGCGCTCCCCGGAGGCCGGGTAGTGGGCCGTGACGGGGTGCGGCACCTGGTCCAGGTTGATCCGCTGGATCACCCCGGCCAGGCCCAGTGAGTGGTCGCCGTGGAAGTGCGTGATGCAGATCCGGTTGAGGTCGTGCGCGGCGACCCCGGCGCGCAGCATCTGGCGCTGTGTGCCCTCACCGGGGTCGAAGAGCAGCCCCTGGCCGTCCCACCGCAGCAGATAGCCGTTGTGGTTGCGGTGCCGGGTGGGCACCTGGCTGGCGGTGCCGAGGACGACCAGTTCGCGTACGGACACGGCCGCTTATCCGGGGGGCCACTGGAGGCCGCGGCCGCCGAGCACGTGCAGATGGGCGTGGAAGACGGTCTGGCCCGCGCCGGCACCGGTGTTGAAGACGACCCGGTAGCCGGTGTCCTCGATGTTGTCCCCGGCGGCGACCTCACGGGATTCGCGCAGTATGTCGGCGACCACCTGCGGTTCGGCGGCGGCCAGGGACGCGGCGTCCGGGTAGTGCACCCGGGGGATCACCAGGACGTGCGTGGGGGCCTGCGGGTTGATGTCGCGGAAGGCCACGGTGGTCTCCGTCTCGCGGACGATGGTGGCCGGCACCTCCCCCGCCACGATTTTGCAGAACAGGCAGTCGGCCTGCGGATCTCCCGCCACCGGTGGGCTCCTTACGGTCGCGCCGCATGCGCCCTGCGCACACGCCGTACGCACGGTGCGTACGGCCTCGGATGCTACCGGGCCGTGGCGCTGTCGCCCGGGCGCGGGGGCCGCGGTCGGCCGGGCGCCGGGGCCGGGATCGGCCGGGCGCCGGGGCCGGGGATCACTAAGCTGAGCGGCACAGGCTTATCGCCCACAACCGGGAGTTATCCACCATGGCAACCACGCGCACCGCCAAGACCCACTGGGAAGGCAACCTTCTTCAAGGCAAGGGCACCGTCGCCCTGGAGTCCTCCAAGGTCGGTACGTACGACGTGAACTGGCCCGCCCGCGCGGAGCAGCCGAACGGCGTCACCAGCCCCGAGGAGCTGATCGCGGCGGCCCACTCCTCCTGCTACTCGATGGCGTTCTCGCACGGTCTGGCGGGCAAGGGGTACACCGTCGAAACGCTGGACACCCAGGCCGATGTGACCTTCCAGCCCGGTGAGGGCATCACCGGCATCGCCCTGTCCGTCAAGGCCAAGGTCCCCGGCCTGTCCGAGGAGGACTTCCAGGCGGCCGCCGCGGACGCCAAGGCCAACTGCCCGGTGAGCCAGGCGCTGGCGGGGGTCAAGAACATCACGCTGAGCGCGGAGCTGCTGGCCTGACGCCGGGTCGGACACGGTGAACGACGGTGCCGCCGACCGGCCTCGGGCCCGGTCGGCGGCACCGCCGCATGACGCGGAAGGGCAGGTCGGGGAGGGGCCGCGGGCGTTGTCAGTGGGGCGTGGCACGATCGGGGTCGTACGGCTGGTGGGGTGTCAGCCACCACTCCGTCCACCGCTCCGCGAAGGGATCCGCCCCGTGACCGACCGCTCCCGCTCCGCGCTCCGCCTCGCGCTGGGCCTCGCCGATCCGGCCACCGCCGATGCGCTCGCCGAACGGCTGCGGCCGGAGCTGCTGGGCGCGCTGGCCCACCGGTTCGGGCTGCCCGAGGAGATGGTGGAGGAGCTGGCCGGGCCGGAGCCCGCGGGGCTGCGGGCCGCGCTGACCGCGGATCCCGAGAAATGGCTCCTGGAAGTGGCCGCGCTGGGCGATCCGGCGGTCGGGCGGGCGTTGTGGAGCGCGCGGTACCGGCCCGACTGGGATGTCCCGGTGCGCGCGGGGGACCGCGTACTGCCCGCCGTGCTGGAGGCCGCCGATCCCTGGGACGAGCGCTGGTACGACGAGGACGGTCTGCTCGAAGCGGTGGAGGACGAGGGCGGTGTGCCCGCCCTGCTCACCGCTCTGACCTGCCCGTTCCCCCGGCTGATCGGCTATTCCGCGGCCATGCTCGGCCGCTGGCTGCCGCCGTCGGTGATGCTGGACGCCATGATCACCGTCGCGGAGCTGACGGGCGTGGAGGGGCTCGCGTCCTTCATCCGCGGCCTCGAGACGACTCCGGAGCTGGGCGATCTGGGGCACCCCTGGCTGCTGGACACCTTGCGCCAGGCCGTGGAGGCCCCCGACCCGGAGTCCTTCCTGAGGGAGCGCCGGCCCGCCGGGGAGTGGACCGACCCCGCGCAGGTGCGCGCCCTGCTGATGCTCCGCAGCGGCAACGGCCCCTCCGTCGCGCCCGCCGGCCTCGACTGGGACCTGATCCGGCGCGAGCACGAGCGGCTGCCCTTCGGCCAGGAGACCGGCGGCACACCGGACTTCCGCAGGGGCAGCCGGCTCCTGCGGCTGGTCCGGTGGGAGGGCTGCCCCGCCGACCTGGTGTTGGAGAGCTTCCGCGCGGACCCCGTCGAGACCGCCCGGGCCGACGCCGCGCTGCCCTTCGAGGCGCTCACCGAGCGCGTCATGTGCAACCGCTGGAGCCTGCTTTCGGAGTCCCTGGGGAGGGGCATCCGTGCGGGCCGGCTGCCGGTGGAGCGGGTGCTGGCCGAGGTGACACCGGCGGAGGCGGTGCTGGACGCGCTGCCGTACGACCACGAGCCGACCCGCAAAGCCCTCGGGACGCTGCTCGCCCGCCTCGGCACGGATCCCGTCAACTGGCTGACGTGCTACGCCCGCATCGGGCGCGCCGACGGCAGCGTCGCCGAGCTGATAGCCGACGCCGTCTCGACGGACACCCGCAGGAAGCGCCACACCAGCTGGCCGCGTCCGGCGCCGGCGCAGTTCCCGGCCGCCCCGCCCGAGAACACCCGGCCCACGTTCCTGGACATGTTCCAGTGCGCCTCCGAGGAGGCGCAGCGGGCCGTCGTCCCGTATCTCGACGCGCGGGCCGCGCAGCATCTGCTGGTCTACGGCGACCCGTCGCCGGCGGTGCGCGAGGCGGTGGTGGCCGCGCACGGCCGCCCTGCCCTGGTGGCGATGGCCGCCGCGTACCGGCTGCCCGCCGAGAAGGTGGCCTACCTCCTGGATCTCGACGAACCGGAGGTGGACGCCCAGTTGTTCCGCTACGGCAACCTCGACCGGTCCGAGCAGGAACGGGTGCTGGCCGGACGGCTGCGGCGCAGCGGCACCCGCCCCGTGCCCGGGGAGGTGCTCGCGGTGCTGGACGACCTCAGCGTCACCCACAGCCGGGACCGGCTGACGGCCGGTCTGGGATCCGGGGACATCGGCGTGGCCCGCAGGCTCGTGGAGCGGCTGCGGCTGCACATACCTGCCACCCGGCTGCGGCTGCTGGTCGCGGTGTGGGAGCGCGGCGGGCCGGACGCCGTACGGGAGATCCTGGCCATGGACCGCCTCCCGGTCACCCTCCGCCGCCGGACGGAGAAGCTGCTGAACGCACCCGAGGGGGCGGAACGGCTACGCACTTGGCTCGCGGAGGAGGAAGCCCCCGAGCGGCTCCTGGCGTATCTCACCGCGTCCGTGACCGATCCCGGGGCGCGGCTGCACCGGCTGCGCAGCGAGGGCCTGGAGCCGCCGTGGTCGGCGCTGGTGGCGGCGCAGGACGCCGGGCCGCTCGCGGCCGGTCTGCTCGGCACGCTGGCGAAGGATCCGGACTGCCCGCGCGAACTGCTGCTGCCGGCCCTGGCGTTCGGCACCGGGGACGGTCCCGACTGGGCCCGGGCAGCCCTCGAGGACGGCAGGCTCACCCCGGAGGACGTCCTGGCCCGTGCGGCCCCCGCCCGCGCCTCCCTCGGCCTGCTGCGGCGCTATGCCGACGACCGGCCCGAGCCGCGGCCCCTGTGTGCGGTGCGCGACCGGGCGGCGGCCCTCGCCCAGGAGCATCTGGCCACGGACGTCGAAGCCTGGGCCGTATGCCTTCAGCTGCTGCCGACGTTCGCCGGGACGCTGCCCGAACTCCTCGCCACGGCAGGGACATTGACGCGCCGGCATCCGTGACCGGATACGTACGCATCGGTGAACTCAGGGGTTCCCGGGGCTCCTCGGCCGTTCCGCGGGCACTGTCAGTGGTCCGTGTCACGATCCATGGTGTACCGCCGGTGACACGACGACCGCATTCCGCCGGGCGCGTACGGACCGCTCCGCGAAGGGAACCGACCCGTGACCCACAGCCCCCACTTCACGCTCCGCCTCGCGCTGGGCCTCGCCGACCCGGACACCGCCGATGCGCTCGCCGCGCGCCAGTACCCGGAGGTGCTCGCCCTCCTGTCCGACCGGTTCGGGCTGCCGGAGGAGATGGTCGAGGAGCTGCTGGGCGCGGATCCCGCGCAGATGCGGGCCGCGCTGGCGATAGATCCCGAGGAATGGCTCCTGGGGGCGGCGGAGCTCGGCGATCCGGCGGTCGGGCGGGCGCTGTGGGACGCGAAGTTCCGCAATGACGCGGGGCAGCGGTGGCGCGCGATGCACAAAATCCCCGGTCTGCTGACCGCCGTGCTGGCTGCCGCCGACCTCGGCGACCCCCGCTGGCACGACGACGACGGCCTGCTGCCACTCCTCTACCAGGTGTCCAAGGGCCCCGATCTCGTGCCCGTCCTGACCAGCGGTTTCCCCGGGTTGACCGCCGGCACGCTGGTGGGGTGCGCGGCGTTCCTGCCGCCCCCGGTGGTCGTGGACGCCTGTCTGGACCTCCTGGAGATCTGGGGCGGCACCGAACCGTTCGCGAAGGTCCTCGCCCTGCTGGAGGAGACACCAGTTCTGGATCTCGGACATCCCTGGCTGCCGGATCTGCTGCGCCGGGCGCTCGACGCCCCCGATCCGGCGGCCCTCCTGAGGGAGCACCGGCCCGGCGGGCAATGGGAGGACCCGGCGCATCTGCACGCGCTGATCGCGCTCCGCTACGGCAGCATCGCCTCGGTGCCGCCCCAGAAGCCCGACGGCCTCGACTGGGACCTGCTCTGGCGCGAGCACGAACGCCTGCCGATCAGCCGTCGCGGCATGTACCGCGGACGCGTCTGGCCGAACACGCTCATCCAGTGGGAGGGCTGCCCCACCGACGTGGTGAAGGACAAGTTCCACGCCGATCCCGACGCGACCATACGGACCGTCACCGAGCTGCCCTTCGAGGTCCTCACCGAGCCCTGCGACCGCGAGGTCTCCCTGGACCTCCTCCTCGGGCGCGGCATCCGCGAGGGCTGGTTTCCCCTCGACCGGGTGCTGACCGAGGTGTCACCGGCGCCGGAGGTGCTCCGCGCGCTGCCCTACGACCACGAGCCGACCCGCAAGGCCCTCGCCGATCTGCTGGCGCCCCTGGGCACGGACCCCGTCAACTGGCTGACGTGCTACGCCGCGCTGCGGCGCGCCACCGGCACCGTCGCCGAGCTGATCGCGGACGTCCTCACCCCGCGCCCCCGCAAGAAGCGCCACACCAGCTGGCCGCAGCCGCGCAAGGCGCCGGCCTCGGGCGCGCGGTCCCAGGGCGCCCGGGCCGCCTTCCTCGGTCTGTTCCGCTGCGCCTCGCAGGAGGCCCAGACCGCCGTCGTCCCGCATTTCGACGCGATGGCCGTCCAGCAGTTCCTCCGGGAGTGCGGCCCGTCCCCGGCGGTGCGCGACGCGGTGGTGGCCGCCCACGGTCTCCCGGCCTCGCTGATGATGACCGGCGGACGGATCGACGCCGACACCATGGATTACCTCCTGGACCTCGACGAACCGGCGGTGGACGTCGCGTTGTTCCGCCGCTACGACCTTCCCCGGCCGGAGCGGGAGCGGATACTCGCCGGGCGGCTGCGCGGCGGCGGCATCCGCCCGGTTTCCGGGGAACTGCTCGCGGAGTTGGACAAGGTCATCGTCCATCAGGACCGCGACTGGCTGACGGCCGGTGCGGCATCCGGCGATCTGCGGGTGGTCCGCCGGGTCCTGGAGCGGCTGCGGCTGTACATACCCGCCACCCGGCTGCGGCTGCTGGTCGCGGTGTGGGAGCGCGGCGGGCCGGACGCCGTACGGGAAGTCCTGGCCATGGACCGCCTCCCGGTCACCCTGCGCCGGCAGACGGAGAAGCTGCTGGACGCCCCGGACGGGCTGGAGCAGCTGCGCGCCCGCCTCGCCGGGGAAGCAGACCCGGACCGGATCGCGGCATTTCTCGCCAAGCCGGGCGGGCGGCCCGAAAAGCGGCTGGCGCAGCTTCTCGGCGAGGGTGTGGAGCCGCCGTGGGCGGCCCTGGTGACGGCGCACCGCGCCACCCCGCTCCCGGAGGATCTGGTGGAAGCGCTCGTGGAACTCCCGGGCTGTCCGGGCGAGCTGCTGCGGGCGGGACTGGGCGCCCCCGGGCGCTGGCGGAACTGGAACTCCTGGATCGAACCCGCCCTGAAGGACGGCACGCTCGCCCTCGATGACCTGCTCACCCACACCGCCCCGGCCGAGCTGGCCTACGACTTCCTGCTCCGCTGCCTGGAGGAACGGCACTCCGGGGAGTCCTGGACCACCGACGAGGACTGGCGGCGCCTCCGGGAGCGCACCGCGGCCCTGGCCCGGGAGCATCTGGGGGCGGACGCCGAGGGCTGGGCCGTCTGCCTTCAGCTGCTGCCGGCGTTCGCAGGCACCCTGTCCGAACTCCTGGCAACGGCCGGGGCGATGACGCGGATGCCTGCATGAGGGCGCGCCATATCCCGTTCCGCGGCAGCCGGTTCGGCGTTCCGGGGGCATTGTCAGTGCCCCGTGTCACGATCGTTGATGTACCGGCCGGCCTCGGTTCCGGCCCCGCTGCATGAAGGGAACGTCAGGTGACCTCCAGCTCGTCCACCGCTCTCCGCCTCGCCCTGCAACTCGCCGGCCCGGCGGCGGGGGACGCGCTCGCCGAGCGGCTGCGGCCGCAGGTCGTGGCCGCGGTCGGCGAGCGGTTCCACCTTCCGGCGGAGGTGGTGGAGGCCCTGACGGCCCGGGGCGAGCACGGCCTGCGGCAGGCGATGACCGAAGACGTCGCGGAGTTCCTGGAGCGCGCTCTCGGGACGGGCGATCCGGAGATCGCCCATCTCCTCTACGTCCGGGAGAAGCGCCGCACGCCTGGCTTCCTGTCGGCGATCCTGGCCGCCGCCGATCCCGCGGACGGCCGCTGGTACGCGCCGGACGGGCTGGTCCCGACCGTGCTGGAGACGACCGCCGGCCTCGCGCTGGAACCGGCCCTGCGCGCCCCGTTTCCCGAACTGGTCGCCCACGCCGTCCTCCAGCTGGGCCGGGAGCTGCCGTCGGCCGTCGTGCTCGACGCCTGCCGTCGCCTCGCCGCGGCGGGCGGGCCCGCGGAGATCGAGAAACTCGCCAAGAGCATCGAGGAGACGCCGGACGAGCTCGCCCACAAGGGGCTGGCCGGGCTGCTGCGCATCGCAGCCGCGGCGCCGGACCCCGTGGCCGCCCTCCAGGACCGGCGGCCGTCCGCCGCATGGACGGACCCGGCGCACGCCCACGCCCTGCTCCAGGTACGTCTCGGGGAGCGCCATGTCTCCCAGCCCGCCGGGCTCGGCCCGGAGGCGATTCGCGAAGAGCACGAGCGGCGGCCCTTCGGCCCGACGCCGATGGACGACGGACGGTGGCAGCGCGACACCCGGGACTGCCTGGTCAGGTGGGAAAGCTGCCCGGACGACGTGATCGCGGAGTACCACCGCGTCGCTCCCTTCAGCGCCTGCAATATCGCCGCCCGGCTGCCCTTCGAGGTACTGATCGAACCCGGGGCCTCCACCGAACGGATCGCGGTCCCCGAGGTGATCGGGCGCGGGCTGCGGGCGGGCTGGTTCCCGGCCCACCGCGTGCTGCGGGAGGTGGGCCCCGCCCGCGAGACGCTGGCGGCGCTCCCCTACGACCATGAGCCGACGCGCCGGGCCGTCGCCGAACTGGTCGCCCCGCTGGGCACGGACCCGGTCAACTGGCTGACGTTCTACGCCCGTACGGGAACCGCCCGGGGCACCGCCGCCGAACTGGTCGCGGAGGCCGCCGCGCCCGACTCCCCCGCGAAGCGCACCACCACCTGGCCGCGCCCGTTGGCGGCGGTGTTCCCGGCCACCGCGCCCAGGGATGCCCGCAAGGTGTTCCTCCGTGTCCTGCGGTGCGCCCCGGAGGCGGTGCAGATCGCCGTCGTCCCGCATCTGGACGCCCGCGCCGTGCAGCACTTTCTGGTGTACGGCGATCCCGCACCGGCCGTCCGGGAGGCGGTCGTGGCCGCGCACGGCGTACCGGCCCTCGTCTCGTACGCCGCCCACCGCAATCTGCCCGCCGCCGCCCTGGAGTTCCTCCTCGACCTCGACGAACCGGCCGTCGACGCCCATCTGTTCGCCTACTGCCATATCGACCAGCGCGAGCGGGAGCGGATGCTCGCCGGGCGGCTGCGCGGCGGCGGCACCCGCGCCGCCGTGCCCGACGACCTGCTCGACGCGCTCGACGAGGTGAATCTCGCCCACTACCGCGCCTGGCTGATCGCGGGGCTGGAATCCGGCGACCTCGGGGTGGCCCGTAAGGTCGTCGGCCGGCTCAAGCTCCAGCTGCCCGCGGCGCGGCTGCGGCTGCTGATCGCCGTATGGGAGCGCGGCGGCCCCGACGCCGTACGGGACATCCTGGCCATGAACCGGCTCCCCGTCACCCTGCGCCGCCAGACCGAGAAGCTCCTGGACGCCCCGGACGGTCTGGCCCGGCTGCGCGACCGGCTCGCCGCGGAGGAGACTCCGGTCGAACTGGCCGCCCACCGCTCGGACCGGCTCGAAGCCGAAGGGATCCCCATTCCCTGGCCCGCGATGGCCGACGCGCTGCGGGCGGGCGCACTGCCCGAGGGCGCCGCGGCCCACCTGGCGCGGCATCCGGACTGCCCCCGCGACATCCAGCTGGAGGCTCTGCGCAGCACCAGGGCCCCGGCGTTCCGCAACGACAGCAACGGCGACGCCTGGGTCCGCAGGGGCCTGGCATCCGGCGCGCTCACCGTCGAGGACATCCTGGCCCACGCCGCCCCCGCCCGTGCGGCCCTGAACCACCTCCTCCTGGCCACGTCCTCCTCGTCGCCGGACGGGGACGGCCGGGCCGTGGGCGCGCTCATCACGGCGCTCACCGACGAGCACCTGGACGGCGACGTCGAAGCCTGGGCGGTCTGCCTCCAGCTGCTGCCGACCTTCGCGGGCACCCTCCCCGAGCTGATATCCACGGCCGGTGCGGTGGCCCGGGGGTAACGGGGCAGCCGGGCCGGGCACAGCGGGGCGCGGGGACGGGCGGTCCGGTCAGCTCCGGTGCCCGGTCCGGTCAGCTCCGGTGCCCGGTCCGGTCCGCTCCGGTCCTGCGCCCGGTCCCGGTCAGCTCCAGCGCCCGGTCCGGCCCAGCAGCAGGGCCGTGGCGGCCGTACCGGCGGTGGAGGTGCGCAGCACGGTCGAACCGAGGCGGTACGGCTGGGCCCCGGCCTCGGCGAACGCGGCAAGCTCCTCGGGCGACACCCCGCCCTCGGGGCCGACGACCAGCACGATCGAGCCCTCGGCGGGGAGTTCGGCGGTGGCCAGCGGTGTGCTGCCCTCCTCATGGAGGACGGCGGCGAAGTCGGCGTCGGCCAGCAGGGCGGCCACCTGCCGGGTCGTCAGCGGATCGGTCACCTCGGGGAAGCGGAGCCGGCGCGACTGCTTGCCCGCCTCGCGGGCCGTGGCGCGCCACTTGGCCAGCGATTTGGCGGCCCGCTCGCCCTTCCACTGGGTGACACAACGCGCCGCCGGCCAGGGGACGATGGCATCGACGCCGGTCTCGGTCATGGTCTCGACGGCCAGTTCGCCGCGATCGCCCTTGGGCAGCGCCTGGACGACGGTGAGGGTGGGCGCCGGCGGGTCCTCGGTGCGCAGCCCCTCGACGGCGACGGTCAGGCGGTCCTTGCCCTCGACGCCGGCGACCGTGCCGTGCACACCGGTCCCCTGACCATCCGTCAGCACGATCTCCTCGCCCACCCGCAGCCGCCGCACCGACACCGCGTGTCGGCCCTCCGGCCCGTCCAGGACCACGGTGCCGCCCGGGCGTACGTCCGCGAGCGACTCGGCGAGAAAAACGGGGGCGGTCATACGGCGCCACCCGCCGCGGGGAGACCCAACGCCGCCCGGGCCGCGTCCAGTTCGGCCACCAGCACCTCGACCAGACGCCCGGCGGGCATCTCCCGGGCCAGCCGGTGCCCCTGCCCGGCCCACAGGTTGAGGCCCTGCGCATCGCCCGCCTTGGCGGCGGCCTTGCGCACCGGGGAGGTGAGGTAGTGGATCGCGGGATAGGCGGCCGGGGCGTACGGGCCGTGCTCACGCAGGAAACGATTCACCAGCCCGCGGGCGGGCCGACCGGAGAACGCCCGGGTCAACTCCGTATGGGTGAAAAGGGGGTTGGTCAGCGCCTGCTTGTGGATCGGGTTGGCGCCCGACTCCGGAGTGGCGAGGAACGCGGTGCCCAGCTGCGCCATGCTCGCCCCGGCGGCCAGCACGGCGGCGATCTGCGCCCCGCGCATCAGCCCGCCCGCGGCGATCACCGGGATCTGTACGGCCTCGCGGACCTGGCCGAGCAGCGCCATCAGCCCCATCCCCGCACCGGTGCCGTCCAGGTACGGATCGTCCCGGTGGGTGGCCTGGTGGCCGCCGGCCTCCACGCCCTGCACACACACCGCATCGGCGCCCGACCACTGCGCGGCCTGCGCCTCGGTGGCCGTGGTGACGGTGACGACGGTGTACGTACCGACCTCGGCGAACGCGTCGAGGACGGCGCGCGAGGGACAGCCGAAGGTGAAGGACACCACCGGCACCGGGTCCTCCCGCAGTATCGCGAGCTTGGCCTCGTAGTTGTCGTCGCTGGGCCCGTCGGTGTCACCGAGCTCGGTCTCGTACCAGGCGGCCTCGCCGGCGAGCTGCTCGCGGTAGACCTCGACGGCGGCCGCGTCGGCCAGGGACGGCTGCGGCATGAAGAGATTGACGCCGAAGGGCCGGTCGGTCAGCGACCGCAGCTGTTTGATCTCCTGATACATACCATCGGCGGTTTTGTAGCCGGCGGCGAGGAAGCCGAGGCCCCCGGCGCCGCAGACGGCGGCGGCCAGCTCGGGACCCGAGCCACCCCCCGCCATCGGGGCCTGCACGATCGGGTAGCGGCAGAGATCGGTCGGTGCGGTGGGCATGAGCACATCGTGTCACGGGAAGCGCCGAGCCCCCGCATCAGGGGCTCGGCGCTGGTAAGGGCCTGGGTGGCGTTCCCCTAGGGGACGTTCGAACACTTCCCCTAGGGGACGCGAAGGCCCCCTGCGGGGCCACAACGTGGCGAGGGAGGGCGGTATTCCCGCGGTATTCCCGGAGGCGGGAATACCCATGGCCTACCGCCCGTTGAGCGGGCCGGGCGAAAGGCGCCCGGCCGACCGCCTACCGCCCGTTGAACGCATCCTTCAGCCGCGAGAACAGCCCCTGCTGGCCCGGCTGGAACTGGCCCGTCGGGCGTTCCTCGCCGCGCAGCTTGGACAGCCGTCGCAGCAGTTCCTCCTGCTCGGGGTCCAGCTTGGTCGGCGTCTGCACCTCGACATGGACGATCAGATCGCCGCGGCCGCCGCCGCGCAGATGGGTGACACCGCGCTGGTGCAGCGGAATCGACTGGCCGGACTGGGTGCCGGGCCGCACGTCGATATCCTCCACCCCGTCCAGCGTCTCCAGCGGGCATTTGGTGCCCAGCGCCGCCGCCGTCATCGGGATGGTGACCGTGCAGTGCAGATCGTCGCCGCGCCGCTGGAAGACCGGGTGCGGCAGCTCATGGATCTCGACGTAGAGATCACCGGCCGGACCGCCACCGGGGCCGACCTCGCCCTCGCCGGCGAGCTGGATCCGTGTGCCGTTGTCGACGCCGGCGGGGATCTTGACCGTCAGCGTGCGGCGGGAGCGGATCCGCCCGTCACCGGCGCACTCCGGGCACGGCGTCGGCACGACCGTACCGAAGCCCTGGCACTGCGGGCACGGCCGCGAGGTCATGACCTGGCCGAGGAAGGAGCGGGTGACCTGCGAGACCTCACCGCGGCCGCGGCACATGTCACAGGTCTGCGCGGACGTACCGGGCGCCGCGCCCTCGCCGCTGCACGTGGTGCAGACCACGGCGGTGTCGACCTGGATGTCCTTGGTCGTACCGAAGGCGGCCTCGTTCAGCTCGACGTCGAGGCGGATCATGGCGTCCTGGCCGCGGCGGGTGCGCGAGCGCGGGCCGCGCTGCGAGGCCGTGCCGAAGAACGCGTCCATGATGTCGGAGAAGTTGCCGAAGCCCGCCCCGAAGCCGCCCGCGCCGCCGCCGGCACCGCCGGACTGGGAGAGCGGGTCGCCGCCGAGGTCGTAGACCTGCTTCTTCTGCGGGTCGGAGAGGACCTCGTAAGCGGCGTTGATCTCCTTGAACCGCTCCTGGGTCTTGGGATCCGGGTTCACATCCGGGTGCAGCTCGCGCGCCAGCCGGCGGAAGGCCTTCTTGATCTGGTCCTGCGAGGCGTCCCGGCCGACGCCGAGGACCGAGTAGTAATCCGTGGCCACTTACGACTCCGCGAGGATTTGTCCGACGTAACGTGCCACTGCGCGTACCGCTCCCATCGTTCCGGGGTAGTCCATGCGGGTCGGTCCGACCACGCCGAGTTTGGCGACTGCCTCGTCGCCCGAACCGTAACCGACCGCGACGACCGATGTGGACGTCAGGCCTTCGTGGGCATTCTCATGCCCGATGCGTACGGTCATGCCCGAGTCCTTGGCCTCCCCGAGAAGCTTGAGCAGCACCACATGCTCCTCAAGGGCCTCCAGCACCGGGCGGATGGTCAGGGGAAAATCGTGCCCGAAGCGCGTGAGATTGGCGGTACCGCCGATCATCAGCCGCTCTTCGGTCTCTTCCACCAGAGTTTCCAGCAGGACGGACAGCACTGTCGAGACCGTGCCGCGGTCGTCCTGCTCGAAGGACTCCGGAAGATCCTGCACCAACTGGGGCACATCCGTGAAACGGCGGCCCACCACACGGCTGTTGAGCCGCGCCCGCAGATCCGCCAGAGACGTTTCGCCGAACGGCGACTGGCAGTCGATCAGCCGCTGTTCGACCCGCCCGGTGTCGGTGATCAGGACGAGCATCAGCCGGGCCGGGGCCAGCGCCAACAGCTCGACATGCCGCACCGTGGAACGGGTCAGCGACGGGTACTGCACGACCGCCACCTGGCGGGTCAGCTGCGCCAGCAGCCGGACCGTGCGGCCGACGACGTCGTCGAGGTCGACGGCGCCGTCGAGGAAGTTCTGAATGGCCCGCCGCTCCGGGAGGGACAGCGGTTTGACGCCCGCCAGCCGGTCGACGAAGAGGCGGTAGCCCTTGTCGGTGGGGATCCGCCCGGCGCTGGTGTGCGGCTGGGCGATGAATCCCTCGTCCTCCAGGGCCGCCATGTCGTTGCGGACCGTGGCCGGAGAGACGCCCAGCTGGTGCCGTTCGGTGAGCGCCTTGGAGCCGACCGGCTCCTCCGTTCCCACGTAGTCCTGGACGATGGCGCGCAGCACTTCGAGCCTGCGTTCACTGAGCACTACGCGCACCTCCAGTCCTGCCGTGTCGCCGTCCGGTCACTCCTGGCACTCACACGGGCCGAGTGCCAGACCCGGATGCCAGTGTACGGCCGGGTAGCGCGACTGCGGCAAGGGCAGCCGTCACGAACGGTCGCCGCTGCCGCGTCCGGTGACCGTGATCGGTCGTTCTTGCCCGGTCTGTCGGGCAACGCTATCGCGATGCAGTTAGCGTCTCGGTATGCGTAGTACTTGGGAAGAGGCCGGGTGGGAACGGCTTGGTGACGGTGTCGCCAGACGGCGGATGCCCGGCTGGGACGAGACCATCGGCGTGATCGTCGGGTCGGACCGCGTGATGATCGTCGACACCGGTGCGTCGATCCGCGACGGGGCCGATCTGCGCCGGGCGATCCGCGGGGTGGTGGGCCGGGGTGTGACCCATGTCGCGCTCACCCATCCGCATTTCGATCATGTCCTGGGCACGGCCGCGTTCGCCGGGGTCGAGGTCTTCGGCGCCGCCGGCCTGGCCGATCTGCTGCGGCGCGACCGGGAGGAGCTGCGGCGGGACGCGGTACGGCAGGGCGTCGCCCCGGACGCCGCCGCGGAGGCCGCCGATCTTCTCGTCCTGCCGCACCATCATGTCCACGGCGAGCTGACCGTCGACCTCGGCGACCGCCCGGTGCTGCTCGCCAATGTCGGCCCCGGCCACACGGCCCACGACCTGGCGGTTCTCGTCCCGGGCCGGGGCGGCTCCCCCGAGATCGTCTTCTGCGGCGACCTCGTCGAGGAGTCCGGCGAACCGAACGCCGGCCTGGACTCGCTCCCCCAGCAGTGGCCGGCCGCCCTGGACCGGCTGCTCGCCCTCGGCGGCGAGGACGCGCGGTACGTACCGGGACACGGGGCGGTCGTGGACGCGGCCTTCGTACGGGCGCAGCGGGATGCGCTGGCGGTGCGGTTCGGGGTGACCTCGTGACGCCGTGGCGTCGTTCACGCCGTGACGCCCTGACGCCGCCCTCCTGACCGCCGCGCCCGCTCCGTACCCGGAACCCCGCCCCTTCACGAGAACAGGACCGCCAGGCCCCCATGCGCAGCAAGCAGTACGGCCCCGACCTCACCCCTCCCTGGAAGAAGCAGCGCCCGGCCCCCGAGGTCCCGGCCGAGCCCGACCTCGTCGTCGAGGAGGTCACCACCGGGTTCTGCGGCGCGGTGATCCGCTGCGAGAAAACGGCCCAGGGGCCGACGGTCACGCTGGAGGACCGCTTCGGCAAGCACCGTGTCTTCCCGATGGCCCCGCGCGGCTTCCTCCTGGAGGGACGCGTCGTCACCCTCGTACGCCCCCAGGGGCGGCCGGTGCCGAGCGGTCCGGCGCGGACCGCATCGGGCTCACTCGCCGTCCCGGGCGCCCGCGCCCGCGTCGCCCGCGCCGGGCGCATCTATGTGGAGGGCCGGCACGACGCGGAACTGGTCGAGCGGGTGTGGGGCGACGATCTGCGGATCGAGGGCGTGGTCGTCGAGTATCTGGAGGGCATCGACGACCTTCCGGCGATCGTGCGGGGCTTCGCCCCGGGGCCGGATGCGCGGCTGGGGGTGCTGGTGGACCACCTGGTCCCGGGCTCGAAGGAGTCGCGGATCGCGGCCGAGGTCACCGGTGAGCATGCGCTGGTCGTCGGCCATCCGTACATCGATGTGTGGGAGGCCGTGAAGCCGGCGTCGGTGGGGATCGAGGCGTGGCCCGTCGTCCCGCGCGGCCAGGACTGGAAGACGGGGGTGTGCCGGGCGCTGGGGTGGCCTCAGAACACGGGGGCGGCGTGGCAGCGGATTCTGGGCTGCGTGCGGTCTTACCGGGACCTGGAGCCGACGTTGCTGGGGCGGGTGGAGGAGCTGATCGACTTCGTTACGGTCGGCGGTGCGGCCTGACGCCCTTGTACGTGCCGAATTCGCTGGTGTCCAGCTCGGCGTCGAGCATGGGCAGTGGAAGGGGCTCACCGAACTTCGTGATCTGCTGTGCCCGATAGTCCGCCTCGTCCCCGGCACCGACAGGCTGAGTGAGCAGAACACAATGGGCAACGATGGGGTCGATGATCAAGTACGCGGGCACCGCGCCCGCGGCGTAGATCGAACGCTTGATTCCGTAGTCATGGTCGACGCTGGTCTTGGAAACCACCTCGATGACCGTCGTGATCACCCCGCACGGGATCGGCCCCGACTCCGGACGAGCCTCGCGTGCCAGCACCACCAGGTCCGGGATGGGCTCACTCGCCTCGAACGGAAGCGTGATGTCCTGTGTCTGGAGCCGCATCCATGCGCGCCTGGGGATTTGGTCCTGGACCGACTCGACGATCTCGTTATGCACGAGGTCGGGCGTCGCCATCATCACGATGTTCCCCCTGAGCAGCTCAACCTTGACGCCCTCGGGAACCTCAAGGTTCTGGAAGAGCTCCGTCATCCGGCGTTCATCCACAGCGGTCATCTCCATGGCCTCCGTTTTCCCGTCGCCGTGTGTACGGCACAGGCTAAGAACAGCCTAGGCAGGGCCGCAGGCCGATCACATCGGTTCACTCGTTCGAGTATCAGTCCACCAAATCCCTGACCACCGCGTCAGCCAACAACCGCCCCCGCAGCGTCAAAACCGCCCTTCCCTCCCGGTACGGCCCCGCCTCCAGCAGCCCGTCGGCCAGCGCCCGCTCGGCCGCCCGTGCCCCCGCGGGGGCGAGGATGTCCAGGGGGCAGCCGTCGACCAGCCGCAGTTCGAGCAGGATGCGCTCCACCCGGCGGTCCTCCTCCGGCAGGATCTCGCGGCCCGCGCCCGGGGAGCGGCCCTCGGCGAGGGCCTGGGCGTAGGCGCCGGGGTGCTTGACGTTCCACCAGCGGACGCCGCCGACGTGGCTGTGGGCGCCGGGGCCCGCGCCCCACCAGTCGGCGCCGGTCCAGTACAGCTCGTTGTGGCGGCAGCGGGCGGCCTCGGTGGTGGCCCAGTTGGAGACCTCGTACCAGGAGAAGCCCGCGGCCGACAGCCGCTCCTCGGCGATCAGATAGCGGTCGGCGTGGACGTCGTCGTCGGTCATCGGGACCTCGCCGCGGCGGATCCGGCGGGCGAGCTGGGTGCCCTCCTCGACGATCAGGGCGTACGCGGAGATGTGGTCGGGGCCGGCGCCGAGGGCGGCGTCGAGGGAGGCGCGCCAGTCGTCGTCGGTCTCGCCGGGGGTGCCGTAGATCAGGTCGAGGTTGACGTGGTCGAAACCGGCGGCGCGGGCCTCGGCGACGCACGCCTCGGGGCGGCCGGGGGTATGCGTACGGTCGAGGATCTTCAGGACGTGCTGCCGGGCGCTCTGCATGCCGAAGGAGACGCGGTTGAAGCCGCCGGAGCGGAGTTCCTCCAGGTAGCGCGGGTCGACGGACTCGGGGTTGGCCTCTGTCGTGATCTCGGCGCCCGGGGCGAGGCCGAATTCGTCGCGGATGGCCGCCAGCATGCGGCCGAGGTCGGCGGCGGGCAGCAGGGTCGGGGTGCCGCCGCCGACGAAGACCGTCTCCACCGGGCGGGGGTCGTCGCCCAGCACCTTGCGGGCCAGCCGGATCTCCTCGACGACGGTGTCGGCGTAGTTGTCGCGGGAGGCCAGGGCGCCGCCGGAACCGCGCAGCTCACTGGCGGTGTAGGTGTTGAAATCGCAGTAGCCGCAGCGGGTGGCGCAGTAGGGCACGTGCAGATAGAAGCCGAGGGGCCGCGCGGCCGCCCCCGTCAGCGCATGACGGGGCAGCGCCCCGTCCTCGGGCATCGGCTCACCATCAGGCAGTGCGGAAGGCATGGGGTCCATTGTCCGTCATCCGGGAGGCGGGGCGCCCCCGGCGGACGGCGGCCCCTCGGGCGCCCCCGTTACGTCTCCCCCGCCGCCTGGAGCACCAGCAGCGCCAGGTCGTCGTCGGGCGGTGTCGGGGCGAAGGCGTGGACCGCGCCGCGGATGTGTTCGGCGACGGCGGTGGCGTCCAGGCCGGTGCAGGCGGCGAGGGCGGTGGCCAGGCCGTCCTCGTCGTCGAAGAGGCGGCCTTCCGCGCGGCGCTCGGTGACGCCGTCGGTGACGCACAGCAGCGTCTCCCCGGGGCAGAGGTCGAAGGATTCGCTGACGTACGTCGCCTCGCCGACCACGCCGAGCAGCATCTGGGGCGCCGCCACGACCCGGACCGTGCCGTCGGCGCCCAGCACCAGCGGGAGCGGATGGCCGGCGCTGGCGAGGGTGCAGCGGGCGCCGCCGAAGCCGCCGTGGTACGGCACGATCTCGCCGTAGAGGAGCGACAGGAAGCGGGCCTGTTCGCCTTCGTCGCGGATCTCGACGGGGGCCTCGGCGCCCGCGCCCGCCGCCGCCACGGCCGCCGCGACCGCCGCGACCGAATCGGCGGCCTCGCGGGCCATGGTCTTGTTGAGGCGGTCGAGGACCTCGGCGACGCCGAAGCCGTCGCGGGCCAGCAGCCGCAGCACCGGGCGGGCCAGGCCGGTCACCGCGGCCGCCTCGGGGCCGCTGCCGCACACATCGCCGAGGGCGAAGCACCAGCGGCCGTCACCGGCGTCGAACAGATCCCAGAAGTCGCCGCCCGCCCAGGCGCCCTCGCGGGGCTCGTAGACCACCGCCGACTCCACTCCGGGCACCTCGGCGCGTCCCCGGGGCAGCAGCCGGCGCTGGAGGACCTGGCTGATGCGCTCCTGGCGGCTGTAGGCGCGGGCGGTGGCCACCGCGCGGGCGACCCGGCGGCACAGGTCCTCCACCAGGCCGACCACCTCGTCGGGGAAGCGCAGCAGACCGGCCCGGCCGAGCAGCAGTGTGCCCAGCCGGCGGCCGCCCGCCACCAGGGGGCAGGCCAGCGCCGCGCCCCCGGGGCCGTAGCCGCCCGGTTCCTGCGGCCAGGGCCAGGGGACCGCGGTGGGGGTGCTGCTCAGGCCGGTGAGGCCGCCGGCCATCGGGGGCGGGTCCTTCTCCAGGGCGGCGCGCAGCGGATCGACCAGGGTCTCGTTGGAGTGCCAGACGCGGGCGAGCCGCTGCGCCTCACCGTCGCCCTCGATGCCGCGGCCGGGTGCGCCGCCGTCGCCGTCGTAGAGCCACACCGCGCACCAGTCGGCGAGCCGCGGCACGGTCAGCTGGGCGGCGAGCGAGGCGACCTGGTCGGCGTCGAGCTGGCCGGAGAGCAGATCGGAGGCTTCGGCGAGGAAGGAGAGGGCGCCGCGGTGGACCCAGTCGCCGTCGGCGGGGTTGCGTACGGCGCGGCGCGGGGTGGGCGCGAGGAGTTCGGCGGCGCGCAGTCCCCGTTGGAGCAGCTGGTTGTCGAAGACGCCCTCGGGGTCCGGGCGGGCGGCGCCCTCCGCCCCGGCGGGCAGCCGGAACCATACGGTCTTGCGGGCGCGGCGGTAGGTGATGCCCCAGGACTCGGCGACCGCGCTGAGCAACTGGAGCCCGTGGCCGCCGCCTTCGGACACCGGGGACGCGGCGGACTCCTCGCGGGCGCGGACCGGGCGGGCCGGGTGGTGGTCGGAGACCTCGATGACGATGCCGGTGCGGGAGGTGTCATCGCAGGCGTCGGGGTCGCCGGGATCGGGATCCGGGATGCCGTACGGTTCGAGCCTCTCGCCCGGCTCCAGGCGGCAGCGCAGTTCGACGGCGGTGCCCGCGTGCACCACCGCATTGGTGACCAACTCGCTGACCAGCAGCACCGCTTCGTCGGCCACCCGGTCGGTGAGTTCCGCCGAGCCGGGCAGCCCCTGGGCGCTCCAGTCGGCGAACACGGTGCGGACGAACTGCCGGGCGGCGGCCGCGGCCCGGGGGTCGCCCGGCAGGGAGGCGGCGCGGGAGAGCCCGCCACGGGTGGGGCGCTGTGCCGTCGTCCACGCCCTGGCGACGTCGTCCGGTGGTGATGAAGTTGTCGTCCTCATTGACCAACTCCCGAGCAGCTCCGCGTCAGCGCCGGGTGCGCCACCGACAGAGTGACAGACCGAGCGCGGCCATAAGCACGGAGTCACCGAAGTTGGTGCTCAAGGGGGGTGATTCGGCTGACACGCCAAGGGAGTTGGCCGACATGTACCAGATGTCCGGGGGTGAACCCGGAGGGACGGCGGGTGCCGGGGTGGTACGGGAGGGCCTGCGCGCCACCCCGGACCACCCCGCCCCGCAGACCCCCGGGCCTGGCGTCGTCCGCCTGCGCTACGCCTCCCGCGCCCCCGCGTACATCTCGTCGAGCAGGTCCTTGAACGCCCGCTCCACCACGGGCCGCTTGACCTTGAGGCTGGGGGTCACCTCGCCGTGCTCGATGTCCAGGTCGCGCGGCAGAATGCGGAACTTGCGGATCTGCTGCCAGCGCTGGAGACCCTCGTTGACCCGCTCGACATAACCGTCGATCAGCTCGCGGACCTGGTCAGCGGCGACGACCTCGGCATACGGCTTGCCGTCCAGGCCGTGCTCCTCGGCCCAGCCCAGGATCGTCGGCTCGTCGAGGGCGATCAGCGCGGTGCAGAAGTTCCGGTTGGCGCCGTGCACCAGCACGTTGGAGACGAACGGGCAGACCGCCTTGAACACGCCCTCCACCTCGGCCGGCGCGATGTACTTGCCGCCCGAGGTTTTGATCAGGTCCTTCTTGCGGTCGGTGATCCGCAGATAGCCGTCCGCGGACAGCTCGCCGATGTCGCCGGTGTGGAACCAGCCGTCCTCCTCCAGCACCTCGGCGGTCTTGTCCGGCAGGCCGTGGTAGCCCTGCATGATGCCGGGGCCGCGCAGCAGGATCTCGCCGTCCTCGGCGATCCGCACCTCGGTGCCGGGCAGCGGCTTGCCGACGGTGCCGGTGCGGTACGCCTCACCGGGGTTGACGAAGCTGGCGGCGCTGGACTCCGTCAGGCCGTAGCCCTCCAGGATGTGGATACCGGCGCCGGAGAAGAAGTAGCCGATCTCCGGGGAGAGCGCGGCCGAGCCGGAGAGCGCGGCGCGCAGCCGCCCGCCGAACGCCTCGCGCAGCTTGGAGTACACCAGCGCATCGGCGACCTTGTGCTTGGCGCCGAGCGCGAAGGGCACCGAGGCGTTGCCGGTGCGCTGCAAGTTGTCCTGCGAGGTCTTGGCGTACTCGCGGGCCACCCCGGCCGCCCACTGGAAGATCTTGTACTTCGCGGCGCCGCCCGCCCGGGCCTTGGCCGCGACGCCGTTGTAGACCTTCTCGAAGATCCGCGGTACGGCGGCCATGTACGTGGGCTTCACGACCGGCAGATTCTCGATGATCTTGTCGACCCGGCCGTCGACGGCGATCACATGGCCGGTCGCGATCTGCCCGGCGGTCAACACCTTGCCGAAGACATGCGCCAGCGGCAGCCAGAGGTACTGGACGTCGTCCTCGGCGATCAGCCCGGTCGCCTGGATCGCGCGGGCCATGTACGACCAGCAGTCGTGCGGCAGCCGTACGCCCTTGGGGCGGCCGGTGGTGCCGGAGGTGTAGATCAGCGTCGCCAACTGGTCGGCGCGCAGCCCGGCGACCCGCTCCTCGACACAGCCCGGGTGCTCCTCCAGATAGGCGGCGCCGCGCTTCTCCAGGTCGGCGAGCGAGAGCACCCAGCCGTCCGGGTCACCCTCGACCGACTGCGCATCCGCCTCGTCGATCACCACGACATGCGCCAGCTCGGGCAGCTCGGCGCGCCTCTCGCGGGCCTTGGCGAGCTGGGCGGCGTCCTCCGCGATCAGCACCCGGCTGCCCGAGTCGACCAGGATGTAGGCCGTCTCCTCGGTGTTGGTGCTGGGGTAGACCGTGGTGGTGGCCGCGCCGGAGCACAGCACACCGAGGTCGGCCAGGATCCATTCGACGCGGGTGTTGGCGGCCAGCGCCACCCGCTCCTCGGGCCGTACACCCAGCGACATCAGCCCCGCCGCGACGGCGTGGACCCGCTGCGCGGACTCGGCCCAGGTGAGCGGCTTCCAGCCATCCGGCCCGCCGCCGGGGGCGGGCGGGACCGGATAGCGGTAGGCCTCGGCATCGGGCGTGGCCGCCACCCGCTCCAGGAAGAGGGTCGCCACCGAGGGCGGCCGGTTTTCGATCAGCGTGTGGGTGTCCGTCACGGCATCCTCCGGGGCCCGCTTCGTTGCTGGTGACTCGCGAGTAACCTTTGAGCAGAGATCAGGGTAGAGCGCGTTGCGCCGCCGCGTAAGGGGCTGCGGCCGACTGGTTCAGGATGTAACCAGTGCGATAGGTGCACATAGCACGCGCACCGCCCGCCAGAGAGCCGCGCCACCGGCGGCAGGACGGGGTGCGCGTCCAAAACTCCAGGTCACTGGCCGTATCACGATGCATACGCCCCGAACATGCGACGCTCCGCAGGTTTCTCGGATGCGCCCCGCGGACGGACCGATGCGCACCCGGACGGGGGCACGGGCGGGCGGTGGGGCGGGCGGTCCCGGTGGGGCGGGCGCCGGCCACCGGAGCGGCGGGCGCGGGCCGCTGCGGATATGCGCAGGGCGCCGGCCCCCATGGGGACGGCGCCCTGACCGCAGAAGGCGTCCGACTCAGCAGGCGTCTGCCGCTACGTCTTCGCTTCCCGCGGCTTCGTCACTTCTTCTTGTCGCCGTCGGTGTCCGAGGACAGCACCGCGATGAAGGCCTCCTGCGGGACCTCCACGCTGCCGACCATCTTCATCCGCTTCTTGCCTTCCTTCTGCTTCTCCAGCAGCTTGCGCTTACGGGAGATGTCGCCGCCGTAGCACTTGGCGAGGACGTCCTTGCGGATGGCGCGGACCGTCTCACGGGCGATGACCCGGCTGCCGATGGCGGCCTGGATCGGCACCTCGAAGCCCTGCCGCGGGATCAGCTCGCGCAGCTTGGCGACCAGCCGCACGCCGTATGCGTACGCCTTGTCCTTGTGGGTGATCGCGGAGAACGCGTCCACCTTGTCGCCGTGCAGCAGGATGTCGACCTTGACCAGGTCGGAGGTCTGCTCGCCGGTGGGCTCGTAGTCCAGCGAGGCATAGCCGCGGGTCTTGGACTTGAGCTGGTCGAAGAAGTCGAAGACGACCTCGGCGAGCGGCAGGGTGTAGCGGATCTCGACGCGGTCCTCGGAGAGGTAGTCCATGCCGAGGAGGGTGCCGCGGCGGGTCTGGCACAGCTCCATGATCGCGCCGATGAACTCGCTGGGGGCGAGGATCGTGGCCCGTACGACCGGCTCGTGCACCTGGTCGATCTTGCCGATCGGGAATTCGCTGGGGTTGGTGACGGTGTGCTCGGTGCCGTCCTCCATGTCCACGCGGTAGACCACGTTCGGCGCCGTGGCGATCAGGTCCAGCCCGAACTCGCGCTCCAGGCGCTCGCGGATGACCTCCAGGTGCAGCAGCCCCAGGAAGCCGACGCGGAAGCCGAAGCCGAGGGCCGCGGAGGTCTCCGGCTCGTAGACCAGCGCGGCGTCGTTGAGCTGGAGCTTGTCCAGCGCCTCGCGCAGCTCCGGGTAGTCCGAGCCGTCGAGCGGGTACAGCCCCGAGAACACCATCGGCTTGGGGTCCTTGTAGCCGCCCAGCGGCTCCTCGGCGCCCTTGGTGAGCTGGGTGATGGTGTCGCCGACCTTGGACTGGCGGACGTCCTTCACACCGGTGATCAGATAGCCGACCTCGCCCACGGACAGACCGTCGGCGGCCAGCATCTCCGGGGAGTTCGTACCGATCTCCAGCAGCTCGTGCGCGGCGCCGGTGGACATCATCCGGATGCGCTCACGCTTGCTCAGCGTGCCGTCGACGACCTTCACGTACGTCACCACGCCGCGGTACGCGTCGTAGACCGAGTCGAAGATCATCGCGCGGGCGGGCGCGTCCTTGACGCCGACGGGCGCGGGGACCTCACGGACCACCTTGTCCAGCAGCTCGGGGACGCCGACACCGGTCTTGGCGGAGACCTTCAGGACGTCCTCCGGGTCGCAGCCGACGAGGTTCGCCAGTTCGAGGGCGAACTTCTCGGGCTGCGCGGCCGGCAGGTCGATCTTGTTCAGTACGGGGATGATCGTGAGGTCGTGCTCCATCGCCAGGTAGAGGTTGGCGAGGGTCTGGGCCTCGATGCCCTGGGCGGCGTCGACGAGGAGGATGCAGCCCTCACAGGCGGCGAGCGAGCGCGAGACCTCGTAGGTGAAGTCGACGTGGCCCGGCGTGTCGATCATGTTGAGGATGTGGGTGGTGCCACTGGCCTCCTCGCCCTCGGAGGGCGACCAGGGCAGCCGGACCGCCTGGGACTTGATCGTGATGCCGCGCTCGCGCTCGATGTCCATCCGGTCGAGATACTGCGCGCGCATCTGCCGCTGGTCGACGACACCGGTGAGCTGGAGCATCCGGTCGGCGAGCGTCGACTTGCCGTGGTCGATGTGCGCGATGATGCAGAAGTTACGGAGGAGGGCCGGGTCGGTACGGCTCGGCTCCGGCACGTTCGTAGGGGTCGCGGGCACGCAGGGTCCATTCAGTGAACGCGGGTAGGCGGGACTCGGATATGTGACGTCTTCCCCATGGTCCCATGACCTGGGGCCGGGGTGAGGGTCGGCGGGGTCGGGCGGGGCCGCGGCGGTTCCGGGCGGGCCCGGGGGCGTCTCGCCGTGGGGCTGGGGGCGTCTCGCGGTGGCTGCGGGCGGGTTCCGGGGCGGTTCCGTGGCGGTTCAGGGCCGGCTCCGGGCCGGTTTGGGTGGCCATACGCCCTGCTGGTAGCCTGGTCCACTGCGCTTCGTGCCCTCTCTCGTGCGCGGCGCAACTCGAAACTCCAACGAACCTGAAAAGGCTCTTTCGTGGCGAACATCAAGTCCCAGATGAAGCGGATCAAGACCAACGAGAAGGCTCGGCAGCGCAACAAGTCTGCCAAGTCGGCTCTGAGCACCGCGATCCGTCGCACCCGCGAGGCCGTGGAGGCCGGTGACCTCGAGAAGGCCACCGCCGCCCAGGCCCTGGCGGCCAAGAAGCTCGACAAGGCCGTCAGCAAGGGTGTCATTCACAAGAACGCCGCCGCCAACAAGAAGTCGGCGCTGGCCAAGAAGGTCGCCGGCCTCAAGGGCTGACCCTTCCCCGTTTGACCTGTAACACCTCCGCCGCCAGGGACCCAGCGGCCCCTCTCACCGCTCCCTGACCGGCACCCCGCGCCGCACACGGCCTGCGTTCGCCACGCGGGTGCGGCGCTCCCGGCCCGCCCGGCGGTATCCGCCGACGGAGCCGCGACAGCTTGATACGAAGACCCCGCTCACGCCCCTTCCCCGGGGCGGAGGCGGGGTCTTCGTCATGCGGTGGGTGGGGCTCGGCCGCACCGGGGTGGGCGATCGGCGGGGCGATCACGGCCTCGGCGATCCGGGCGTCCGTGATATTCGCCACCGGGGCGTTCTCCTCGGAGCCCCGGCGCGGACCTGGCGGGCTACGCGTACACCCGCGGCCGGCCGGCTGGTCCACCCGGTCGAGCCGGTGGGGCCGGGGCGGGCGGCGCGGACGGGTCTCAGCGCTGTGACCGGGCCGCCCGGGCGATGGCGACGATGGCCTTCTCCAGGGCGTACGCGGGGTCGTCCCCGCCGCCCTTGACCCCCGCATCGGCCGCCGCCACCGCCCGCAGCGCCGTCGCCACGCCGTCCGCCGACCAGCCGCGCATCTGCTGCCGTACCCGGTCGATCTTCCACGGCGGCATGCCCAGGTCACGGGCGAGGTCGCCGGGGCGGGCGCCACGTGGGGCGGAGGCCAGTTTTCCGATGGCGCGGACGCCCTGGGCCAGCGCGCTGGTGATCATGACGGGGGCGACGCCGGTGGCGAGCGACCAGCGCAGCGCCTCCAGCGCCTCCGCGGCCCGGCCCTCGACGGCACGGTCCGCCACCGTGAAGCTCGACGCCTCGGCCCGTCCCGTGTAGTAGCGCGCGACGACGGCCGGGTCGATCGTGCCCTCGACATCGGCGGTCAACTGCGAACAGGCCGAGGCCAGCTCGCGCAGATCGCTGCCGATCGCATCGACCAGCGCCTGGCACGCCTCCGGAGTCGCGGAACGGCCGATGGCTCGGAACTCGCCCCGTACGAACGCCAGCCGGTCCGCCGGCTTGGTCATCTTGGCGCAGGCCACCTCGCGCGCCCCGGCCTTGCGGGCAGCATCCAGCAGCCCCTTGCCCTTGGCGCCGCCGGCATGCAGCAGGACGAGCGTGATCTCCTCGGCGGGCGACCCGAGATACGCCTTGACGTCCTTGATGGTGTCGGCGGAGAGGTCCTGTGCGTTGCGCACCACCACGACCTTGCGCTCGGCGAAGAGCGAGGGGCTGGTGAGCTCGGCGAGGGTGCCCGGCTGGAGCTGGTCGGGGGCCAGATCGCGGACATCGGTGTCCGCGTCGGCGGCGCGGGCGGCCGCCACCACCTGCTGCACCGCGCGGTCGAGGAGCAGGTCCTCCTGGCCCACGGCGAGCGTGACGGGGGCGAGAGGGTCGTCGTGAGCTGTCTTCCTGGCCATCGCGGTCCAGCATCCCACGCCCCACTGACAGCGCCGCCCCGGCTGCCTCGCTCCCGGACGTTCTGCCCGCGGTCACGACTTCCCCCTGCCTACCGTCCCCCCGCCGTCCCGCCGTCCCTTACGTGCGGTCCACCCCCGTCCCGCCGGGCTCGCCGTCTGTCGTGCTGCCCGGACCGGCCTTCGCCGCCCGCCGTCCCGAGTGCCCGTCCCCTGCCGGACAATGGACCGGTGAGCGACGCAGCACAGGCACATCCGGCCCCGCACCCCCACCACGCCCCGCCGCTGCGGCACGTCCTGGTCCTACCCGACCGCGATGCCGCCGAGGAGGTCGCGGAACGGCTGGCCGAACTCCTCGGCCTCACCGAGGAACCCCAGCTCGTACGGGACGCCCTGGCCGGCGAGGACGACGCCGAGGACGCGCAGTGGCTGGTCGTGGTCGAGGACCCGGACGCGGCCCACGACCCGGCGCGGCTGGACGAGCTGGCGGCCGAGTACGACGGATGGCGCGAGGCCGAATAGACGGCAGCCGGATGCCGGCCGGCCCGGGGTCGCCCGCTGGGCGTCCGCTCGGTGGCGAACCGACGGCGGGTGCGGTCGGCCACGGGCCCCGCGCCGACCGGCGGGGCCCGCTCCCCGGAGGCGGTCTGCTGCCCCGGCCCCCGCGCCGCAGACACCCGCGGACCCGGCGCCGACGGCCGCGCAGCACGGCGGTCAGCCGGTCGTGGGTGCCGAGCACCGCGAGGGAACCGTCGGTGTCGGTGCGCAGCACCCGGGCGCCCTGGGCGCGGAGCTCCGCGACGGTGCGGGGCGAGGGGTGGCCGTACGGATTACCGGCGCCCACCGATATCAGGGCCAGGCGCGGCGCCAGGCGGTGTATCAGCTCGGGATCCTGATAGGCCGAGCCGTGGTGTGCCACCTTGAGGACGTCGACGGCAGGCAGCTCCGGGTGGGCGGCCAACAGGGCCTGCTGGGCGGGCGGTTCGAGGTCGCCGAGCAGCAGGAGGGTCAGACCGCCCGTCCGCACGAGCAGGGTGACGCTGGAGTCGTTGGGGTCGGGGGGAACGGGGGTCGGTGCCTGGACTCCCGTTCCCGGCGCTTGGGCGGGCGGCCAGAGGACCTCCCAGCTCAGGGAGCCCAGGCGGCGACGCTCCCCGGCCACGGCGCGGATGACCGGCACATGGGCCGCCGCGGCCCGGCGGCGTACGAACTCGGCCTGCCCTGAGGGGACATCGAGCGTGGTGGTCTCGATCGCGCCGACCGCTCGGCCGTTCAGCGCGCCGGGCAGGCCGTCCACGTGGTCCGCATGAAAATGCGTCAGCACGAGAAGCGGAATGCGGCGGATACCGAGGTCGGTCAGGCAGCGGTCGATGGCGCGGGGCTCGGGGCCGGTGTCGACGACGAGGGCCGTACCGTCTCCGGCCGCCAGGACCAGGCCGTCGCCCTGCCCCACGTCGCACACCACCGCCCGCCAGCCCGGTGGCGGCCAGCCGGTGAGGATACGGGTGAACGGGGCCGGGCGGCAGACCGCGAGGACGAGTGCCAGGGCGCACAGCACACAGAGCCAGCGGTGGCGCAGCAGGCGGCGGCCGACCGCGACCAGGGCGACGGTGACGGCCGCCAGCAGCAGGCCGCCCTGCCAGCCGCCCGGCCAGTCGAGTTCGGCCCCCGGCAGCGAGGCGCCCGTACGGGCGAGAGCGGCGACGGCTTCGGTGGGCCAGGCGGCGCACCACGCCACGGCCTTGGCGACCGGCAGGGCCACCGGGGCGAGGGCCAGGGCAGTGAAACCGAGGACGGTGGCCGGGCCGACGGCGAGTTCGGCGAGCAGATTGCAGGGCACGGCGACCAGTCCGACCCGGGCGGCGAGTACGGCGACGACGGGCGCACAGACTGCCTGGGCGGCGGCCGCCGCGGCGAGCGTCTCGGCCAGACGGAGCGGCACCCGGCGCCGTTGCAGGGCGGCGCTCCAGCGCGGGGCGAGAAGGAGCAGCGCGCCGGTCGCCAGGACGGAGAGCACGAAGCCGTAACTGCGGGCGAGCCAGGGGTCGTAGAGCACCAGCAGTAGGACCGCGGCGGCGAGCGCGGGCAGCAGGGAACGCCGGCGGCCGCTGCCGATCGCGAGCAGAGTGAGCAGGCCGCAGGTGGCGGCCCGCAGCACGCTGGGGTCCGGTCGGCACACGACGACGAAGGCGAGCGCGAGCGCGCCGCCGATGAGGGCGGTGGTGCGCAGCGACAGGCCCAGGCGCGGCGCCAGCCCGCGGCGTTCGGCGCGCAGGGCGAGATGCGGTGGGCCGATCAGCAGGGCGAGGACGAGGGTGAGGTTGCTGCCGGAGACGGCGAGCAGATGGGTCAGATCGGTGGCGCGGAAGGCGTCGGCCAGATCCGGCGGCACCCGTGAGGTGTCGCCCACGACGAAGCCGGGCAGCAGCGCCCGCGCATCGGGGCGCAGCCCGTCGGTCGCCTCGCGCAGGCCCGCCCGCAGCCTTCCGGCCAGCCGCTGGAGGGCGGACGGCGGGCCCGTGCGGACCGGCGGGGCGTCGGCGTCGACCCGCAGCACGGCGGCGACATGGTCGTCGGCCGGCAGCGGCGGGGCGGTGCGCGCCACCACCCGGATACGGGTCGACGGCAGCAGACCGCGCCACCGGGCGGACGGCCCGCCCCGCGCCTCGTCCCCCTGGCGTCCCCCGGTGTCCGGTGCGCCGTTGCCATGACCGTTGCCCTGCCCGCTGTCCTCCGCCGTTCCCTTGCGCTGTCCCTGGACGACGACCAGCGTCGGCGTGCGGACGGCGGTCACCGCTCCGTCCGGTGCGGTGACACGGACCGCATCGGCGGTGAACACCAGTGCCGGGGGCGTCCGTTGGGAACCGCGCACGGTGGATCGGGTCGGGCGCGGATCACCGGTGACCACCAGCTCGGCCGTGACCTGTGCGTACCGCTGCGCCCAGCCGGGCAGCGGCCCGCGCCGCAGATCCGCCGCATGCAGCGCCGCGGAGGCGGCCCCGGCCGCGGCGCACAGCAGCACCGCCGCCAGCGCGACGAACGCACCGGCCGACCGGCCTCGGGGAGAGGAGCCGCCGCCGCTCCGGCGCACCGCCGCCTCCCGCAACGCGATCAGCGCCAGACCCACCGCACCGGCGCAGAGCGCCGCCACCACACCGCCCGGCGCCCCCAGGCCGATCGCCGCGGCGCCCCAGGCCGCCAGCGCCGGCGCGACCAGGCGCAGATCGGCCGGGCCCTCCTGCTGCGGGTCCGAGTCGCCGTACGGCGAGCCCACCGAGGCGTGCTCCGGGGCACGGGTGGCGGTCATGGCTGCACCAGCGGACGAAGATCGGCGAACCGCCGATCGCCGATCCCGGTCACCTGACGGAGCTGGTCCACGGACGTGAAACCGCCGTGCCGGGTGCGGAATTCGACGATGTGCCGGGCGAGGACGGGCCCTACCCCGGGGAGGGCATCGAGCTGCTGCTCGGTCGCGGCGCTGAGGCTGACCGGCCCTCCCCCGCCGGCCGCGGCCCCGTTCCCCGCAGCCCCGTTCCCCCCGGCACCCGCCGCCGTCCCCGCATTCCCCCCGCTCCCGGCACTCTCCGTATCCGCGGCGCCTGCCGCGCGTGGTTCGCCCACCACGATCTGCTCGCCGTCGGTCAGCAGCCGCGCCCGGTTCAGCCCGAGGGTGCTCGCCCCGTGCAGCACACCGCCCGCGGCCCGTAACGCATCGGTCACCCGCGACCCCGGTGGCAGCCGGTGGATCCCGGGGTGCCGGACCTTGCCCGCGACATCGATGACCAGCTCTTGTGCCCTTCCGCCCGGTGCCCGGCTCGCCGTCGCGCCGGGCACCGGAAGGGACCGGGACGAGGAGGGTGAGAGGGAGGGAGACAGGGACGACGGCCGGGAACCGGCGCCCGGCGCCGCCTCCGCCCTTGCGGCCGCCGGGGCACGTACCGGCTCCGGGCTCGCACCCCAGAAGTGCTGTACGGCGAACCCGAGCGCCACCACGAGCACCAGGGCCAGCGCGGCGAGCGCCTTGGGGTCCGTGCCGCACCGTAACTGCACCCAGAGCGGCAGCCGTTCCCGCACCCCCAGCCATACCCGCTCCCCTCGGCTCGGCCCCGGAGAGGCAGGCGGATCCGGCAGGTACGGCGGCTCCGGCGCATCGGGGGGATCGGGCGGGTCCGGCGGAGCGCTCGGGCCCAGGACGCCGGGCCCCGCTCCCGCCTCCGCGAAGAGGGCGGCGGCCCGCTCCCGGGCAGACGGTGCAGCAGAGGGTGGAGCAGCGGATGACGCAGGCCACGCGGCCGATCGAGAGTTCATGACCCCGACGCTAGGCACCCCCCGCCGATCTCGCCGAGTCGGCTCAATTTCCGTGGATAACGGACCAGTTGTGGATAACTACGTCACCCACAAGAGCCCCGGCCCCCGGCCCTCGTCTCCCTCACCTCGGCGACACCACGGCCCCCAGCAGCCCCGGTCCCGTATGCGCGCCGATCACCGCGCCCACCTCGCTCACATGCAGCTCCTGAAGACCCGGCACCCGCTCGCGAAGCCGCTGGGCCAGCGCGTCCGCGCGCTCCGCCGCCGCGAGATGGTGGACCGCGATATCGACCTCGCCCTCCCCCGCCCGCTCCGCGGCGATCTCCTCCAGCCGTGCAATGGCCTTGGACGCCGTACGGACCTTCTCCAGCAGTTCGATACGCCCGTCGGCGAGTTGGAGGAGCGGCTTGACCGCCAGCGCGGAGCCGAACAGCGCCTGGGCCGCGCCGATCCGGCCGCCACGGCGCAGATAGTCGAGGGTGTCGACGTAGAAGTAGGCGGAGGTCCCGGCGGCCCGCTTCTCCGCGGCCGCCACCGCCTCGTCCACCTCCCCGCCGCACTCCGCCACCTCGGCCGCCGCGAGGGCGCAGAACCCGAGGGCCATCGCGACCATCCCGGTGTCCACGACGCGTACCGGAACCGGCGCCTCTTTGGCCGCGAGTACCGCCGCGTCATAGGTGCCGGAGAACTCCGAGGACAGGTGCAGCGAGACGATGCCGGTCGCACCGCTCTCGGCGACCCGGCGGTAGGTGTCCGCGAAGGTGGCGGGGCTGGGGCGGGAGGTCGTCACCGGGCGGCGCTTCTGGAGCGCCTGGGCGACGGATCTCGCGGAGATCTCGGTGCCCTCTTCGAGGGCCTGGTCCCCCAGGACGACGGTCAGCGGTACGACTGTGATGCGGTGACGTACGAGGGCCGCCGGCGGCAAGTAGGCCGTGGAATCGGTGACGATGGCGACATGGCGGGACATGACTGGGAGGTTAGCCGGGGAACGCGGCACCCGACAGTGGCGGCCCCTCCCCAAGATCTTCCATGTTTCCCCAAGCCTGCGCCAAGAGGCCTGCATGCGGCGGGTTGGCGCCTCCCACGGCTCCCGCGACCTCGCGCGGCCGGCATCGTCAGCGCGGGGGCTCCTCCTGCCTCCGCGCCTCCTTCTCCCAGGCGTACGTCGGCCGGCCGTGCGGATCGCGGGCCGTGATCGCCGGCGGGTGCTCCTCCGCCGGGCCCCGGGAACCCGCATCCCGCGCGGGACGCTGCCGCGCCTCCGGCCCCGCGCCGGCCTCCGCCCCCGGCTCCTGCGTCCAGTGCCGCAGGGCGCCCGCCTCCAGGTCGATCTGGTCGCCGAGCGCCGCCAGATCGTCGTCGGCGAACCTGCGGGCCCGGTCGCGGGCAGCCCAGCGCAGGGACTCCGCGGAGTGGGTGATCCGCTCCATGCGTTCGCGCAGGTCGGGCAGGCGGGCCGCGATGGTGGCGCGGTCGGGCTCGGATTCCAGGCGCTTGAGCTCTCCGTCGAGCTCGTGACCATGGGCGCTGAGGCGCTCGAAGAGGCGTACCGACTCGGCGAGGGAGGCGTCGTCCCGGGAGCCGGTGCGCAGCGCCTCCTGTGTGGCGCGCATGGACGTCCGCAGCGAGAGCCGCAGCTGGGCCAGCTCGCCGGACACGCCCGGCTGGGTGAGCTGCCGGGCCCGCAGGCCGGTGTCCTCGACGGTGCGCCGGGCCTGGGCGACCGAACGGTCCACACCGCGCTTGGCCGCCTGGACGGCCTTGAACGTGACGAACACCCCGGCGGCGACGAACAGCGCGAAGAGCAGCGCGAAGACCGCGACGACTACGTCCATGAACTCTCCCGGGCGGTGTGCATGAACTCCCCCAGCGATTTCCCAGCGGTTTCCCAGCGGCTTCGGCGCCGGGTCGTCCCCGCGCCCTCTTCTCCACGGTAAACGGCACGGGCAGGTTGGGGGTTCCCAGCGGAACCCCCAACCTGCCCGTAGGGGAAAACCCTGATATGCCGCTCCGGCCGCTTACGCCGGAACGATGTTCACCAGCTTCGGCGCCCGCACGATCACCTTCCGGATGCCCGCGCCGCCCAGCGCCGCGACCACGCCCGGGTCGGCCAGCGCGGCCGCCTCCAGGTCCGCGTCGGAGATCGACGGGGCGACCTCCAGCCGCGCCTTGACCTTGCCCTTGATCTGAACGACGCAGGTCACGGCCTCGTCCACGACATAGGCCGGGTCCGCCACCGGGAAGTCGGCGTGCACCAGGGACTCGGTGTGGCCCAGCTTGCGCCACAGTTCCTCGGCGATGTGCGGGGCCAGCGGGGCGATCAGCAGGACCAGCCGCTCGGCGACCGTGCGGGCGATCGGGCCGCCCGTCTTGGTCAGGTGGTTGTTCAGCTCGGTCACCTTGGCGATGGCGGTGTTGAAGCGCAGGTTCGGCATGTCCTGGGTGACGCCGTCGATGGCCTTGTGCAGCGCACGCAGGGTGGCCTCGTCGGGCTCGATGTCGACGACGGTGACCTCGCCGGTCGCCTCGTCCACCACATTGCGCCACAGGCGTTGCAGCAGGCGGTACTGGCCGACGACGGCGCGGGTGTCCCAGGGGCGCGAGACGTCCAGCGGGCCCATCGCCATCTCGTACAGGCGCAGGGTGTCCGCACCGTATTCGGCGCAGATCTCGTCCGGAGTGACCGCGTTCTTCAGGGACTTGCCCATCTTGCCCAGCAGCCGGGAGACCTTGCCGCCCTCGTAGTAGAAGACGCCGCCGTCGTGCTCCTCGACCTCCGCCGCCGGGACGGCGATGCCGCGGCTGTCCCGGTAGACGTACGCCTGGATCATGCCCTGGTTGTACAGCTTGTGGAACGGCTCGCGGGACGAGACGTGCCCCAGGTCGTAGAGCACCTTGGACCAGAAGCGGGCGTACAGCAGGTGCAGTACGGCGTGCTCGGCGCCGCCCACGTACAGGTCGACGCCGCCGTGCGGCTGGCCCTCGCGCGGGCCCATCCAGTACTGCTCGACGGCCGGGTCGGCCAGCGCGTCGTCGTTGTCCGGGTCCAGGTAGCGCAGCTCGTACCAGCACGAACCCGCCCAGTTGGGCATGGTGTTGGTCTCGCGGCGGTAGGTCTTGGGGCCGTCGCCCAGGTCCAGCTCGACGTTGACCCAGTCCTCGTTGCGGGACAGCGGGGTCTCCGGCTGGGTGTCGGCGTCGTCCGGGTCGAAGGTGCGCGGGGAGTAGTCCTCGACCTCGGGCAGCTCCAGCGGCAGCATCGACTCGGGCAGCGGGTGCGCCACACCGTCCTCGTCGTAGACGATCGGGAACGGCTCGCCCCAGTAGCGCTGGCGGCTGAACAGCCAGTCGCGCAGCCGGAAGTTGACGGTGCCTTCACCGATGCCCCGGCCGGCCAGCCAGTCGGTGATCTTCGCCTTGGCCTCCGTGACGCCCAGGCCGTCCAGCGAGATCGTGTCACCGGAGGAATTGATGATCTTGGCGTCGTACGAGGCGAAGGCGTCGTCCCAGGTGGACGGGTCGGTGCCGCGGCCGTCGGACGGCTCGACGACACAGCGCATCGGCAGCTCGAAGGCGCGGGCGAAGGCGAAGTCGCGGGTGTCGTGGGCGGGGACGGCCATGATCGCGCCGGTGCCGTAGCCCATCAGGACGTAGTCGGCGATGAAGACGGGGACCTGCTCGCCGCTGACCGGGTTGGTGGCGTAGACGCCGGTGAAGACGCCGGTCTTGTCCTTGGCCTCGGCCTGGCGCTCGACGTCCGACTTGGCGGCGGCCTGCTTGCGGTAGGCGGCGACCGCTTCGGCGGGGGTGGCGTGGCCGCCGGTCCAGACGTCGTGGGTGCCCTCGGGCCAGGCGTCGGGCACGATCGAGCCGGTGCCGTTCTCGGCGCCGGCGATCAGCGGGTGCTCGGGGGCCAGCACCATGTAGGTGGCGCCGAACAGGGTGTCCTGGCGGGTGGTGAAGACGGTGATCTTGTCGACGTCGGTGACGGGGAACTCGACCCGCGCTCCCTCGGAACGGCCGATCCAGTTGCGCTGCTGGAGCTTGATGGCCTCGGGCCAGTCCAGCTCGTCCAGGTCCTTCAGCAGCCGGTCGGCGTAGGCGGTGATGCGCATGTTCCACTGGCGCAGCTTGGCCTTGAAGACCGGGTAGTTGCCGCGCTCGGAGCGGCCCTCGGCGGTGACCTCCTCGTTGGCCAGCACCGTGCCCAGGCCGGGGCACCAGTTGACCGGCGCGTCCGAGGCGTACGCCAGGCGGTACTCGCCCAGGACGTTGGCGCGCTCGATGCCGCTCAGTGCGCTCCAGGCCCGGCCGTCCGGGGTCTGCCGGGTGCCGGCCTCGAACTGGGCGACCAGGGTGTCGATCGGACGGGCGGCGTCCGCCTCCGGGTCGTACCAGGAGTTGAAGATCTGCAGGAAGATCCACTGGGTCCACTTGTAGTACGCCGGGTCGATCGTCTCGATCGAGCGGCGCTGGTCGTGGCCCAGACCCAGGCGGCGCAGCTGGCGCCGCATGTTGACGATGTTGGCCTCGGTGGAGACCCGCGGGTGGGTGCCGGTCTGGACGGCGTACTGCTCGGCGGGCAGGCCGAAAGCGTCGAAGCCCAGGGTGTGCAGGACGTTGTGGCCGGTCATCCGCAGATGGCGGGCGTAGACGTCGGTGGCGATGAAGCCCAGCGGGTGGCCGACGTGCAGGCCCGCGCCCGAGGGGTACGGGAACATGTCCATGACGAACTTCTTGGGGCGGGCCACCCGCTCGGAGTCGCCGGCCAGGCTGCCTGTGGGATTGGGCGCCTCGTACGTCCCGTTCTGCTCCCAGAAGTCCTGCCAGCGTGCCTCGATGTCGGCGGCCAGCGCGGCCGTATAGCGGTGCGGCGCTGCCGTCTCGGCAGCGGTGATCGTCTCGCTCATCGTCCTCAAAGCTCCATCATTCGTCTCTGCCTGCGGCTGCTGCGACACGGTTTCTGCGGAAACAAAAACGCCCCTCACTCAGGAGGGGACGCCGCGCCGATGCCGACCCGGGCGGTCACAGCAGTCTGGCCCGGTCGGGACTGATCAGCGCGGCCCGCTAAGCAGAAGGCGTACGGCACACATGGCGCCAGGGTACCGCAGGGCCTGCGGGGCCCGCGCCGAGGATTCCCCCGGCCGCGGACCCCGCATTCCCGTGTCCGCCCCTGGGGCGGACCAAGTGCCTCAGTGGCGGTAGGAGCTCACATAGCCGGCACCGGGCGAGCCCACCCCGGTGACGTCGTCGTAGCCGACGGTCGCCTTCAGGGAGCTGTCCTTGCCCAGGCTGCGCAGCGAGGTCGTGGTGCCCTTGCTCGCGTCGGCACCGTTGACGTAGTCGACCCGGACGACCGCCAGGTCGCGGCCGGCCCCCAGCGGGTGGTCGGTGACGTCGTGGTAGGCGGAGGTGCCGTAGCGCTGGTAGATGGCGGGGTTGGCGAAGCCGAGGGGCACGCCGTGCCGCGCCTGCTGGGCCAGTGCCTGGACGCCCGCGATCACCGGGGCGGCCAGCGAGGTGCCGCCGATGCGGTACTCGTCGTAGCCGAGCTTGCCGTTGGGCAGGGTCTGGGTCTGGCCGACCAGGAATCCGGTGTTGGGGTCGGCGACCGCCGCGATGTCCGGAACGGCGCGCATCTTGCTCTTGAGAAGGGCGCTGGAGAGCTGGTCCGGGACGATCCCGCGCTGGTAGTAGGGCTGCGGCACGGTCTTGCTGACGCCGCCGCCCGCGCCGCCGTTGAAGGCGCCCGGGAAGTCCGTCCAGTCCTTGCCGTCCTTGGACAGCACGGCCTTCTGGGTGCCCCAGCCGGTCTCCCACTTGTAGGCGTCGCGCTTGCCCACGGCCAGCGAGGTGCCGCCGACCGCGGTCACCCAGGCGGAGTTCGCCGGGGTGTCCACCTGCTTGATGCCGGTGTTGGCGACCTCGTCACCGTTGTCGCCGGAGGAGAAGTAGAAGCCGATGCCCTGGACGGCGCCCTGCTGGAAGAGCTGGTCGTAGGCGGCGGCCGAGTCCGGAGTCTCACTGGCCTCGATGTCGCCCCAGGAGTTGGAGACGATATCGGCCAGATGCCCGTCGACGACCTTGCCGAGCGAGTCGAGCAGATCGTCGTCCTGGCAGGAGGCGGCGCCGACGTAGACGATGTCGGAGTCGGGGGCGACCGCGTGGACGGCCTCGACGTCGAGGGTCTCCTCGCCGTACCAGCCGGCCGCGCCGCAGTCCTTGATGTGCGTGTACGCCTTGGGCAGCACCTGGGAGAGCTGGCCGCCGCGGTAGGCCTGGTCGCCGTGGCGGGCGGCGTACCTGCCGGCGTCCTGGGCGATGGTCGGCGAGGCGTAGGCGTCGGTGATCGCGACGGTGACGCGCTTGCCGGTCCACTGCTTCGCCCCGTAGGCGGCGCGCAGCTGCTTGCCGGTGTAGCCCTTGATCGCGTACGGCGCCTTGCTCCCGTACGCCGACGGCAGGCTCGGGTCCGTACGGGAGCCGTAGTACGAGGAGAACGGGCCGGAGTTGCGGAACACCGGGGACGGCGGCGGCAGCTGCGTGTGGTGCTGGGAGAACCGCGGCGCATTGTCCAGACCGGTGACCGTGAGCACCGCGTCGGCCAGGGAGGCGGGCGCGGAGGCGGTGGCCGACGGGGCGTGGTAAGTGTGGCCGCTCTTGCGGTAGTTGTGCAGGTCGGTGGCGAAGGCGCGCTCGGCGGCGGCCGCGTCGCCGGTGACCGTGACATAGCGGTTGGTGGTTCCGGTGACCTTCAGGCCGGAGCTATTCAGCCAGTCGGTCACCTTGGATATCTGGTCGTGCGTGGCACCGTAGCGGGCGCGTACCTGGGCGGCGCTCAGATACTTGCCGTACGAGGAGGACTGCGGGTCGGACACCGCCCTGGCGTAATCGGCCAGACCCTTGGCGTCGCGGCCGGCCAGGTAGACACGGGCGGTGATACCGGTGGAGCCGGCGGTGGCGCCCTGGTCGGCCTTGCTGGTGGCCCACAGCGGCTTGGTGCCCAGCAGCGCGTGCCGGCCCCCGTCGTGGCCCGATGCGTCGGCCGCGGGTGCGCCGAGCGCGAGAGTACCGGCGACCAGCGGCAGCGCCGCCGCCCAGGCCAGACCGGTACGGACGCGCGGTGTTCTGGTGCGGCTTGATCTCATGTAACCCCCTGCATTGGCAATGCGGTGCGCTGTGGGTGACGCGCTGCGCCGGTGGGCCGGGACTCCGGGACGCGTCACCGCACAAGCGGTGAATGGGTGGTGACGCTCACGCGATGCGTCACTCTTTCGGTGAACTGTTCATGTCAGGGGAATGCGATCACCAAGAAGGAGCCAAGAAACGGCAAGGATTGGGTTGGGATAGACCAGGAGAAGGCGGTCAACTCGCCCTAATGAACGGACAGTTGACGCACAATCAGGGCAACTGGGAAGAAACTCCCCCATCGGCGGACCTGTGACACCCACCCATACACAACGGAGCGGGCCGCCCGATTCGGACGACCCGCTCCGTGTTCTGTGGAGCTAAGGAGAATTGAACTCCTGACCTCCTGCATGCCATGCAGGCGCTCTACCAACTGAGCTATAGCCCCTTGCTGTGTTACCGCCCGGTTCCCCGCTGCGGCATCGCCTACATTACACGGCCCACCCGGGCTTTCGCCAAATCGTTCTCCCGGGGCTCCGGAGCGGCACCCCGGGGTACTGTCGACGGGCCGTGCCCGATTCGTCCTGGGGAGCCGTACGCCGTGACCGCGCTGGAGCTGGAACAGCCCGCCGACCCCCGCGGCCCCTCCCCCGTACGCGGCCTCCTGCACCGGCACCCGACCCTGATCGCGGCGCTGGCCTGCGCCCTTTCCTTCACGGTCTTCTGGACCGTGCAGCGGCTCGCCCATGTGACCATGATCGATCTGATGGTCTACCGCGCCGAGGGCTGGACCGCCCGCAACGGCGAGGACCTCTACGACATGGTGGCGACCTCCGCCCACCTGCCCAACACCTATCCCCCCTTCGCCGCGCTGCTCTTCACCCCGCTCACCCTCGTCGGCGTCCCCGCGATGCGCACCCTGGCCACCGCCGGCAATCTCGCGCTGTTCGTCGCCGTCGTCCATCTCTCGCTGCGGCTGGCCGGGCGGCCGCGGCGGCTGCCCCGGCCCGCGGCGACGCTGGCCCTCTCCGCGCTGCTGGTGTGGGTGGAGCCGGTCTGGACGACCCTGCGCTACGGGCAGATAAACCTCCTCGTCGCCGCGCTGGTGCTGTGGGACCTCACCCGTAAGGACACCAACCGCTGGGCGGGCGTCGGGATCGGCATCGCGGCCGGTATCAAGCTCACCCCGGCGCTGTTCGCGGTCTTTCTCGCACTGGCCGGAGCCGTCCGCGCCGGGCAGCTGCTGCGCTCCGGCGCGGGGGCGCGCGCCGCCTGGCACCCCTGGCTGCGGCAGGCCGTCGTCGCCACCGTGACCTTCCTCGTCACCGCGCTGCTCGCGGCGCTCGCCCTGCCCCGGGACTCGCACCGTTTCTGGACCGAGATCGTCTTCGCCGCCGACCGGGTCGGCGAGGTGGAGATCACCGCGAACCAGTCGCTGCGCGGCGCCCTCGCCCGGCTGCTGCACACCCACGACCCGGGCGCGAGCTACCTCGTGGTGGCCGGTGCGACGGCGGCGCTCGGACTGGCGCTGGCGGTCGGCTCCCTGCTGCGCGACGCGGGGGCGCCCCCGGCCGAATACGGCGGGAGGGCCTGGGCGGCCGTCTGCTGCGCCATGACCGCCCTGCTGGTCAGCCCGATCTCCTGGTCGCACCACTGGGTGTGGGCCGTCACCGCGCTGATCCTGCTCGGCTCCGAGGCCCTGCACCGCACCGGCCGGGCCGCGCGCCGCTGGTGGGCGACGACCGCGGCGGCCGGCCTGCTGTTCTGCTCGTTCGCCCTGTGGTGGGTACCGCACCGCTGGCACCACCACGAGGAACTCCACCAGAACGGCCTCCAGATGCTGCTCTCCGACGTCTATCCGCTCGCCGGCCTGGCGCTGCTCGCCCTGGCGGCGGCCCGGCTGCGCCGGCTCGGCGGGCGAGGGGGCGGCGAGGGGATGCCGGTGCCTCCGGTGGTGTGACGGCGAAGCGCGGCAGGGCGGCGAACGGGCCCCGCGGACCGCGGAACTGACCCGTCATCGCCCTCGGCGCCGGGGGGCGGTTATGCCCTGGCGAACGAGTAGAAGCGTTTCAGCGTGCAGTGCTCGTCCAGCAGCCGACCGTAGATCGGCTCCCCGTCGAGTTCGCGGTAGGTCTCGATGGGATCGCCCTTTATGACCAGGGCGCGGGCGCATTCCTCGCACCAGTACTGGTAGTCGGAGTTGATCGGCTCCATGTCACGGACGATGGGCGTACCGCTGCCGCACCAGTCGCATTTCCTGCTGTGAGCGCCCATCCGTCAGCTCCAACTGTGGCCGCAGGCCGTACAGACGAAGGAAATCCCGCCGTTGTCGCCCAACACCTGGGCGACATGGGAGGAACCGCACGAGGGACACTCAAGGGCCGAAGCGGCGCTCGCGCAGCAGCCGCCGGGGCCGCCGACGGGACAGGTGAAGCGGAGCGCGTATTCGGGCAACCAGTCATATCCCTGCGCCTCGGCCAATTCGAGCAGGTCATTGACCTCCTCAAGGATGCTCGTAGGCATCGCGATCTCTCCTCCCCTGGGCGCCGTCCGATTCTGCCACGGACCATCGGCGAGGTCAGGCCCGCCTTTGCGCCGTTCCGGCGAGGGAACCGCGATGCCACTGCCCTTCTCCGCGGGCGGAGTTGACGGAGCGACGGCGGACGGCGGCGACACGACACGCCCCTGGAGGTAACACGAAGATCCCGCCCCCTGCGAAGAGGGGACGGGATCATCCGATCTGTGGAGCTAAGGAGAATTGAACTCCTGACCTCCTGCATGCCATGCAGGCGCTCTACCAACTGAGCTATAGCCCCGGGTCTTGTTCCGCTCCTCCGGGTTTCCCCCGGCGGCGCCGCGAACAAGAAGAACTTTAGCCTGCGACCTGCCCAGATGTGAAATCCGGGTGACGGGACCGGCCGGCGGGGGCCGGAACCGGGTCAGTCGTCGTCGCCGAGGACCGGCTCGGGGAGGGTGCCGGCGTTGTGCTCCAGGAGGCGCCAGCCGCGGGCGCCCTCGCCCAGGACGGACCAGCAGCAGTTCGACAGTCCGCCCAGGCCCTCCCAGTGGTGGGCGTCCAGACCGAGGAGACGGCCGATGGTGGTGCGGATGGTGCCGCCGTGGCTGACGACGACGAGGGTGCCGCCGTCGGGGAGCTTGTCGGCGTGGTTGATCACCACCGGGGCGGCACGGTCGGCGACCTCGGTCTCCAGTTCGCCGCCGCCGCGGCGCACCGGCTCACCGCGCTTCCAGGCGGTGTACTGCTCGCCGTACTGCGCGAGGATCTCGTCGTGCGTCAGGCCCTGCCAGGCGCCCGCGTACGTCTCGCGCAGGGCCGCGTCGTGCGTCACCTGGAGCCGGGTGAGGGCCGCGAGCTCCTGGGCGGTGACGGCGGCCCGCTTCAGGTCGGAGGCGATGATCGCGTCCGGCTTGAGGGCGGCGAGCAGCCGGGCGGCCCGGCGCGCCTGCACCAGGCCGGCCTCGGTCAGCTCGATGTCCGTGGAGCCCTGGAAGCGGCGTTCGAGGTTCCAGGACGTCTGGCCGTGGCGCCACAGGACGACACGGCGGCCACGGTCGGTCCTCATGCCGTTCAGTGCAGCTCTCCGTCCTGCGCGCCCGCCGTGGCCTCGGCATGCGCCGCGGCCTTGCCGCGGGTGGCCTTGGCGTCCTCGGGGAGGTCGATCTCGGGGCAGTCCTTCCACAGGCGCTCGAGGGCGTAGAAGACACGCTCCTCGCTGTGCTGGACGTGCACCACGATGTCGACGTAGTCGAGCAGCACCCAGCGGGCCTCGCGGTCGCCCTCGCGGCGGACCGGCTTGGCCCCGAGGTCCTTGGCCAGCCGCTCCTCGATCTCGTCGACGATCGACTTGACCTGGCGGTCGCTGGGCGCCGATGCCAGCAGGAAGGCGTCGGTGATCGAGAGGACGTCGCTGACGTCGTACGCGATGATGTCGTGCGCGAGCTTGTCGGCTGCTGCCTGGGCGGCGGCGTTGATGAGCTCGATGGAGCGGTCCGTGGCGGTCACAAGCGGCTTTCCGGGTCGGGGGCGGCCGCACCGGCCGGGCGGCCGGAGCGGCGGTCGAGTACCCCTCAAGGGTCTCACGGACCACCGACACTCCCGGATGCCTTTTCGAACGGCGGGCGACACCGCCGCGGACCGCCCGGTGGACCGGGCCCGCGGCCACCGGTGCGCCCGCCGCGCCCCACGGCGGGCGGCCGCACCGGAGCCGCCGGTCAGCCCTGGAAGTCCCGGCCCAGTACGACGGTGATGTCCGCGTTCGAGGCGCCCTTGCCCTGTTTGACCGCGCCGGCCGGCAGCCCCAGGGTCTTGGCGACCTCGGCGGCCTGGGCCTTCTTGCTCGCGTCGGCGTAGGTCACCTGGGACGTGGTGCGGGTCACCGTCTCGGCACCGGCATCGACGAAGGTGTAGCCACCGTTGACCAGCGCGACCTGTGCCTTGCCGGTAGCGGACTTCGTCCCGGCGGCGTTACGGACGGCGACGCGGGCGACGGCATCGGGGGCGGTCTTCTTGACCTCGCCGCCGAGTACGTCCTTGACCATGGCGTTCGAGGCGGCCTGGCTGAGCGTGCCGTCCGCCTGCACCGGCAGCAGGGTCGTGCGGTAGGCGCCGGTCTTCGCGAGCTCCGCGCGCTGCGCCAGCGAGCTGCCGAGTTCGGCCTCGGTCAGCGGCGGGTCGAGGACCTGGAGCAGCGTCTTGACGGTCGCGGTGGCGCCGTCCGCATCGCTGGAGACCTTCTTCAGCGTGGCCTGCATGACCTGCCCGAACCGCTCCAGCTGCTTGGTCTGGGTCTCGCCGGGCCCCTGGTAGGTGGCGTAGGCGACGGCCGCCTGCCCGTTGAGGTCGCGGGCAGGGCCCTGTTTGACGGCCGGGGAGTCGCCCTTCTTGGCGCCGGGCACGGTGGCGTCGGCGTCCAGGGTGATCCCGCCGACCGTCTCGACGAGGTTCTCCAGGTAGGGGGTGTCCAGCCGCCAGCTGGCCTTGAGATCGGTGCCCAGGAGAGTGTTGAGGGAGTCCTTGGTGGCGTCGGCGCCGTCCTCCTTGACGGACTTGGCGAGCGTGGTGGCGGACCCGTCGTCCTTGGTGAGGACGAGGTTGTTGGGCAGCAGGACGGTGGTGCCCTTGTGGCTGGTGGTGTTGTCCACCAGGAGCGCCGTCGAGCTGTTGCCGCTCTTGGTGTCGCGCAGATGGACCACCAGGACGTCACGCTTCTGCCCGGCGGCGGCAACGGCCTTGGCTCCGCCCGCACCGGCCAGGCCCGGCAGCTTGCCCGCCCACCACAGATAGCCGACGCCGCCGGCCACCACGAGCGCGAGCACCACGCACAGCGCGACGACCCGGCTGCGGCCGCGCCGCTTGGCCTCCTCGCGCCGCTCGGTGCGGCTCTCGGTGAACTTCAGCCAGTCGATGACGTCCTCGGAGTCCTCGTCCCCCTCTTCGGCGAAGGAGAACTCATCGGAGCCGGCGCCCTCGTCCCCGGCGGCCGCGGAGCGCCTGCCCTCGGGGGACGGCGGGGCCGCGCCCGTACGCGGGGCGCCCTGGGGCTCCGCTCCGTACGGGGACGCCTCGTCGAAGGCCGGCCGGTCGTCGTAGGCGGGCTGCTCGTACGGCTGCCGCGGCGCCTGCTGCGGGATCCACTCCTGCTGGCCCGGCCGGCCGCCCGGCTGCTGCTGGGGCTGCGCGTACGGGTCGTACTGCGGCGCATAGCCCTGCTGGACCTGGCCGCGCCCGTAGGCGTCGTGGCCGTACTCCTGCTGCGCCGGGTACTGCTGGCCGGCCTGGTGGCCGCCCTGGTGGCCCGCCTGGCCGCCGTACGGGTCGTAGCCGTCCTGGCCGCCGTAGGGCCCGGCGGGCGCCGCCGGCTGCCCGTAGGGGTCGTAGGACTGCTCGTACGGCCCCTGGGCGGCGTCGTGGTACACCGGCCGCCCGTAGGCGTCGTAGGTGTAGCCCGGCCTGCCCTGCCGCTCCTGGGCGTAGGGGTCCTGGGCGTACGGGTCCTGCGGCCCGTACGGATCCTGTCGGTCGCTCACCGGTGCCCCTTTCCGTCAGGTGCGTCAGCGGTCGCTGCGGTACAGCTGCTTCTTGTCGATGTAACGCACCACTCCGTCGGGGACCAGGTACCAGACCGGGTCCCCCTGGGCGACGCGCGCCCGGCAGTCCGTCGAGGAGATGGCCAGCGCCGGCACCTCGATCAGCGACACCGCCCCCTCGGGCAGCCCCGGGTCCGCGAGGACATGGCCGGGTCTGGTCACCCCGATGAAGTGCGCGAGTGACACCAGCTCCGCCGCATCGTGCCAGGTCAGAATCTGGCTGAGGGCATCGGCGCCGGTGATGAAGAACAGATCCGCGTCCCGGTGCTCGGCGCGCAGATCACGCAGCGTGTCTATCGTGTACGTCTTGCCGCCGCGGTCGATGTCGATGCGGCTGACGGAGAACTGCGGATTGGACGCGGTCGCGATGACCGTCATCAGATACCGGTCCTCGGCCGGGGACACCGTCTTGTGGCTCTTCTGCCACGGCTGTCCCGTCGGCACGAAGACGACCTCGTCGAGGTGGAACTGGCTGGCCACCTCGCTGGCGGCGACAAGGTGACCGTGATGGATCGGGTCGAACGTCCCGCCCATCACGCCGAGCCGCCGCTTCACGGGCCCTGTGTGCTCTCCCATGCGTGCAGACCCTACTGGGCGTCGCCCGACGGCGGGGTCCGGGTGCCGGGGCTCAGCGGTCGCGGTTGAAGCGGGTGGTGATCCACAGCAGGAGAAGCAGGACAAACAGGGCGCCGCCGCCGGTCACGAACGGGCTGAGGCTGGCGTGGCCGCCCTCGTGTCCGGGCTCGGCGGCGAGGGAGACCAGGGAATGTGCGGTGGTGTGCAGGCTCATCGTCGACAGGACCAATCCGGGTGGGGTCGGGCAGTAACGTCCGCCACATCGTAAGCGTCACCCCGCCGCGGGCCCACGGCGACTCCACCCACGGCCCCGGGAGGCGGCCCGGACGTCAGTCCTGGTTGCCGTAACCGCGCAGCAGGAACCACGCGAGGAACACCGCGCCCAGCACACCGACGATGATCACGGTGCGCAGGATCCAGCCGGGGCCGTCGGCGTGGGAGGTCTGCTCGGCTGCGGCGAGGAGCAGGCTCGGATGGGGCATGGCGATGCGCTCCCTTGAAGCGAGAGGTACGGGCGGGTACGGGGCGGATGTACCGAGCCTCAGCGTACGCCTGAGCATCCATTCCGCCGTCAGTGGCGTCCTCTAGGCTGAAACTCACGCAGTCGAAGAGGGGGAGGCCCCAATGACGGAGAGCCCAGGCGGCAGCGACAACGTACCGAGCCGGGATCGCAAGCGGTTCCCCGGAATCTCGTCCCGGGCGTACGAACACCCGGCGGACCGCTCTGCGCTGGTGGCCCTGCGCAAGCTGAGCGGCTTCGACACCATCTTCAAGACGCTCAGCGGTCTGCTTCCGGAGCGCAGCCTGCGGCTGATGTTCCTGTCGGACTCCGTCCGCGTCGGCGACCAGCAGTTCGCGCACCTCAACGACATGCTGCGGGACGCCTGCTACATCCTGGACCTGGAGAAGGTCCCGCCGATGTACGTCAACCAGGACCCGAATCCGAACGCCATGTGTATCGGCCTGGACGAGCCGATCATCGTGCTCACGACGGGCCTGGTCGAGCTCCTCGACGAGGAGGAGATGCGGGCGGTCATCGGCCATGAGGTCGGGCACGCGCTCTCCGGGCATGCCGTGTACCGCACGATCATGCTGTTCCTGACGAACGTGGCCGTGAAGGTCTCCTGGATCCCGCTGGGCAATGTCGCGATCATGGCGATCGTGACGGCGCTGCGCGAGTGGTTCCGCAAGTCGGAGCTGTCCGCGGACCGCGCCGGGCTGCTGGTCGGCCAGGACCTCCAGGCGTCGATGCGCGGCCTGATGAAGCTGGCCGGCGGCAATCATCTGCACGAGATGAACGTCGACGCGTTCCTCAAGCAGGCGGAGGAGTACGAGCAGGGCGGCGATCTGCGCGACTCCGTCCTCAAGATCCTCAACCTGCTGCCGCGCAGCCACCCGTTCACCACCGTGCGGGCGGCCGAGCTGAAGAAGTGGGCGGCCAGCCGCGACCACCAGCGCATCCTGGACGGCCACTACCCGCGCCGCGACGAGGACAAGGACGCCTCGGTGTCCGACTCCTTCCGGGACTCCGCGGCCCACTACGCCGATTCGGTGCGCAACAGCAAGGACCCGCTGATGGGCCTGGTGCGCGATATCGCGGGCGGTGCGGGCGATCTGGGCGGCAAGCTGCGCGACACGGTCTTCGGATCGCGCGACGGCGGAGCCAACGGCTCCGGCGGCAGCGGCAAGGGGCCGAGCGGCGGCGAGGGCCCGAGCGGGGCCTGACGGCGCGGAGCCGGTCCCGGACAGGCCCTGACGGGCGCGTCTAGCGGATCGGGTGCGCCGGGGTCGGCTCGGCGGTGGCCGCCAGTTCGCCGCACAGCGAGGGGTTGGCCCGGCCTCTGGCGTAGGGGTCGGTGCTCGCCGGCCGGCCGTCCCCGGCGCGCTGTCCGGCGAGCAGCGGGCGCAGCGTGTCGGCCGGCTGCGAGGAGCAGGCCAGCGGCCCCGCCTGGAGGCTGCTCTGGAGGACTTCCAGCCGGTGATCGGCCAGGTCGTCGCGGTTTATCCGGAAGTGCATCTCGCGCCGGACGGTGAACAGCGAGGCGGCGCCCGGCGTGACCTTGCCCACGCCGTGGTCGGCGGGGCCGTTCTTCAGCGCCTGGTCGGTGGGGCGTACGGCGTAGACAAAGGTGTAGTCGGCGGTGACGTCGAGCGCGTCCTGGCTCAACTCCGTCGCCGCGAGCGTGCCGTTGACCCGTACGTTGCGGTCCGCGAGTTCGATCTGCCGCGGGTCGAAGCGGACCAGCCAGCCGGTCGCCGCATAGCGGCCGTTGTCGTCGGGATGCGTCATGCTCCGGTCGAACTGGTCGAGTTGACCGGTGTCCAGCAGCAGCCGCACCGGCCGCACCGAGGCGCCGGTGAGTGTGGCCGGGTCCAGCGAGGAGCGGACGAGGTAGTCCTTCGCAAGGGTCAGGGCGGAGATGATCTGGCCGTCGGAGAAGTGCTCGGAGCGGGCGACGGCGGGCAGGCTGATGCCCGCGCCGCCGATGCGGTAGTCCTTCGCCGGGCTGTGCGCGAAGAGGTCCTCGGGCGTCGCGCCCGGCACGGCGCCGGACGGTGCGAGCGGTACGGCCGCGGAGCGCAGCGGCTGGGCCGGGACCGTGTCGGGGGTCTTGTAGGGATGGCGGACGCCCATGTAGACGGCGGTGCCGAAGGCCAGGATGATCAGCAGCACCAGCAAGATCGCCTGCCGGGAGCCGCCGGCGGCCCGCAGCAGCCAGCGGTGCCGGGGTTTGACGGCAGGCGAGTGCTGATCGCCCAGCCGCTCGTCGGCGGAGAATTCCTGTAGCCGCGCTGCCCGCACGAACGATTCGTCGAAGACAACGGATCGGTATTCGTCCTCACCGCCTCCCGAGGCGCCGTCGGGCGTCCCTTCGGGAGGGTCACCAGGCCCGGTCATACAACTAGGGTAGGTCCGCTGCGGCGAAGGTAAACGCCGGGACGGACGCCAACTTCAGCGGCCCGCTCCCCCGCCCCACCGGGCGCCCGGCCCGAGGGGTCCGCCCGCCCACCGGTCAGTGCGCCCGGTGCGCCGCGGACGCCGACGGCGGCGCGGATTCGGCCGAGGCGGACGGCACCAGACCGGGGCGCAGCGTCCGGGCGCCCGCGCGCCCGCCCGAGGACGTCTCGCCGGTCGCGGGCTCACTGGAGGAGGGCCGTGGCGCCGGGCTCTCGTCGCGCCCGGCGGCCCCGCGGGAGACCGCGCTGAAGGCCAGCGCGACCAGCCCGATGCCCATCACCACGGCCAGCACCCAGGCCATCGGCCGGTGCCAGCGGGGCGCGCCGCGATAGGGCCGCAGTGAGCCGCCGTAGGGGCCGTACGGGCCGTATTCGTCGTATTCCGCGTACGCGTCGTCGGCGTCGTGGTCACCGGTCCGCCGGGCGGCCGTACCGCGCTCGCGCGGGCCGTCCGCGCCCTCGGGGCCGAAGCCCGGCCCCGAGCGGGCGGCCTCGGCCTCGGCGCGCGCCTCGGCGGCGGCCAGCATGCGCTCTACCGCCGAGGGCTCATGGATCCGCGCGGACCGGACGAATTCCTCGTCGAAGACCACGGAAGCGAATTCCTCATCCGCTCTTCCGTGGTGGTGCTCGTCGGGCTCCTCGCCGTCCGGGAACGGCATGCCCCCCACGTCGTCCGGCACCCGTCCAGGTTAGCCCCGGCCGCTCGTTTTGGGCAGAGAGATTCCGGCAGAGAACGGAATCCCCACAGCAACCGACAACGGCTCCCGCCCCGGCCGACCACAACGCAGCGTTCTAGCGGGTATGCCCGTCCCCTGTGACGATGTACTTGGTGGACGTGAGCTCCGGCAGGCCCATGGGGCCGCGGGCGTGCAGCTTCTGCGTCGAGATGCCGATCTCGGCGCCGAAGCCGAACTGGCCGCCGTCGGTGAAGCGGGTGGAGGCATTGACCGCGACGGTCGTGGAATCCACCAACTGGGTGAAGCGGCGGGCGGCGGCCTGCGAGGTGGTGACGATCGCCTCGGTGTGGCCGGAGGTCCAGCGCCGGATGTGCGCCACCGCCGCGTCCAGGTCCGGCACCACGGCGGCCGCGATGTCGTACGAGAGGTACTCGGTCGCCCAGTCCTCGTCGGTGGCGGGCGCGACCAGCCCGGGGCCGGCCTGCTGCCACGCGGCGTCACCGTGCACCACCACGCCCGCCTGGGTGAGCGCCTCCAGGGCACGCGGCAGGAACTTCTCGGCGATCCCGGCGTGCACCAGCACCGTCTCGGCGGCGTTGCAGACGCTGGGCCGCTGCGCCTTGGAGTTGATCAGGATGTCGATCGCCATATCGATGTCGGCGGCCTCGTCGACGTAGACGTGGCAGTTGCCGGTGCCGGTCTCGATCACCGGGACGATGGACTCCTCGACGACCGTACGGATCAGCGAGGCGCCGCCGCGCGGGATCAGCACGTCCACCAGGCCGCGGGCCCGCATCAGCTCGCGGACCGACTCGCGGCTCTCGCCCGGCACCAGCTGCACCGCGTCGGCGGGCAGCCCGGCGCCCTCGACGGCCCCGCGGAGCACCTCCACCAGGGCGGTGTTCGAGGCGTACGCGGAGGACGAACCGCGCAGCAGCACGGCGTTGCCGGACTTCAGGCACAGCGCGGCGGCGTCGACGGTCACATTGGGCCGGGCCTCGTAGATGATGCCGATCACACCCAGCGGGACCCGGACCTGGCGCAGGTCCAGCCCGTTGGGCAGGGTCGAGCCGCGGACCACCTCGCCCACCGGGTCGGGCAGCGCGACCACATCGCGCACGTCCGCGGCGATGGCCGCGATCCGCTCGGGGGTGAGGGTGAGCCGGTCCACGATCGACTCGGCGGTGCCTGCGGCGCGCGCCTTGGCGATGTCCTCGGCGTTGGCGGCGACGATCGCGTCCGTACGGGCCACCAGGGCGTCGGCGATGGCGAGCAGCGCCCCGTCGCGGGCCGTCCGCGGCAGCGGCGCCAGCTCGGCGGCCGCCTCCTTCGCACGGCGGGCGGTCTCGAGGACGGGCGAGGTGGCGGATGCGCTGCTGGTCATGGCCGAAGCCTAGCTCGGCGACGGGCCGCGGCCACGCCGCATTTCACAGTGCGGAACGCCGGCGGCCCCGGCCCGGCCACAACTTCCCCCAGGGCAGGCGCTAATACGGATGGACCCCGACCGGCGAAGCGGGCGGCGGCCCGTATCCCTCGGCGATGCGCTGGTGGTAGGTCTCGCGGTCGATGACTTCCAGGCCGACGATCTCCCAGGGCGGCAGTTTGGCCGTCGAGCGGTGTTCGCCCCACAGCCGCAGGGCCACCGCCGCCGCGTCGTGCAGGTCCCGCGCCTCCTCCCAGTAGCGGATCTCGGCGTGGTCGTTGGCGTAGCGGCTGGTCAGCAGGAAGGGATGGTCGTGGGCGAGCTGTTCGAGCGCGCGCCGGACATCCTTCAACGGTGCCTCCTCGCCCGAGACGCTCAACGTGATGTGCCACAGCCGGGACGCCTCCCGGCGGGCGCCCTCCGGCGCCGCCGGTGCCGTCCCGGCCCGCTCCGTACGCTCGTCGTCCGGGCGGACGGCGTCCCCTCCGGCCCGGACGCTGGTCAGTGTGCGCTCCGCCGTCCCTCGGGGCAGAGCCCCCGGGCGCCCTCGTCTCACCGGCGGCCTCCTGTGCTGCGAATCGCTCCGCCCTCGGGGAGTGCGGAGCCGATGGGTGCGGTCGTACTGCGGCGTATGCGCTCGCGCGCTGCGGGCGCCGCTCCCCCACGGCGCCAGGTGCGCGGGCGCCCCGGACGCCGCCGACCCACGGCGCCGCCGCCACCAAGTTGACCAGCCCGCGGGCCCTCGCGGGGCCGTTTTCGCGAAGGTCTCCGCGGAAAGGCCGGACTTCGCGCCGCGCCGCGGGGGTGTTTTCGTGCCGTGACGGCCGTCAGCCGGGCGGCAGGCGCTCAGTGGTGCAGCAGCACCAGATCGTCGCGGTGCACGACCTCCCGCTCATAGGCGGGGCCCAGCTCACGGGCGAGATCGCGGGTCGAGCGGCCCATCAGACGGGGGATTTCCCGGGCGTCGAAATTGACGAGCCCGCGGGCCACCGCCCGCCCGCCGCCGTCGCGCAGCTCGACCGGGTCACCGGCGGAGAACTCCCCCTCGACGGAGGCGATCCCGGCCGGCAGCAGCGAGGAATGCCGTTCGACGACGGCCTCGACGGCGCCGTCGTCCAGGACCAGCGCGCCCTGCGGGGTGGAGGCGTGCGCCAGCCACAGCAGCCGGTCGGCGGAGCGGCGGCCGGTGGGCAGGAAGTGGGTGCCGGTGGGGCGGCCGGCCAGCGCATCGGTGGCGTGCACGGCGGAGGTGAGGACGACCGGGACGCCGGCCGCCGCCGCGATCCGGGCCGCCTCCACCTTGGTGACCATGCCGCCGGTGCCCACCCCGGCCTTGCCCGCGCTGCCGATGGAGATGCCCTCCAGGTCCTGGGGCCCGCGCACCTCCGCTATCCGCGACGTACCGGGGGTGGAGGGGTCGCCGTCGTAGAGCCCGTCGACATCGGAGAGCAGGATCAGCACATCGGCGCGGACGAGATGGGCCACCAGCGCGGCGAGGCGGTCGTTGTCGCCGAAGCGGATCTCGTCGGTGGCGACGGTGTCGTTCTCGTTGACGATCGGTACGGCGCCCATGGCCAGCAGCTGGTCCAGGGTCCGGTAGGCGTTGCGGTAGTGGGCGCGGCGGCTGGTGTCGTCGGAGGTCAGCAGGACCTGGCCGACGCGGCGGCCGTAGCGCGCGAAGGAGGCGGTGTACCGGGCGACGAGCAGGCCCTGGCCGACGCTGGCGGCGGCCTGCTGGCGGGCCAGGTCGCGCGGGCGGCGCTCCAGCCCCAGCGGCGCGAGCCCGGCCGCGATGGCTCCGGAGGAGACCAGCACGATCTCCTTGTCCTCATGTTTGGCCAGCACGTCCACCAGCGCGTCCACGCGGTCCGCGTCCAGTCCCCCGGCGGCCGTGGTCAGCGACGACGAGCCGATCTTGACCACGATCCGGCGGGCGTCCGCCACGTCCTGCCGCGCGCCTTTCGCACCTGTCGCGCCTGCTGCGCCTGACACCTGAGATACCCCTGTTATCGCTCGCCCCTGAAACGGTCCTACGGGCGCAATCTACGGCAGGACCGGCCTCGGGCGCGCCGCGATATCGCCTGGCGGACGCCCGCGCGGACACCGCGGTTCGCCGCGGCGACGGGTCCACCGGGTTACCCGGACGACGTTGCCCGTACGCCCTCCCGGCGTGCCCTGGAAAACGTTAAGACGGCGGTGGGGTCCATATGGTTGCTCGTTTGGTCCGCTTTCGCGGTGATCAGAGCCACAGCAGATTGTCACCAAGGCCAACAAGGTCATACGGTCGGGTGTCCATCGGTCCCGTTTCGCCGCTCCGGCGGCGTCGCAGCGCGGGACCCGGCCGCCCCCCCTCGGTCTCCCCCCTGACCTTTATTGCTGCCAGGAGCCCTCCCACCGTGCCTTCCGCCGGATTCGTCCCCCGCCGAGCCGTGCAGTTCGCGGCCCTCTTCGCGATGATGCTCGCGTTCACCGCCCAGCTGGTCGGTGCGCTGCTGCCGATCATTCCGCTGTTCATCGCCGCGTCCGTGGTCAACCTGGGACTCGACCTGATCCTCCAGCACAAGCAGCCCGGCCTGCTGTCCGTGCTCGGCCGGATCCGGTTCGACGTCACGGTCCGCCAACTGCTGCGCGACATGGTGATACTTGTCGGCCTGCTGCACATCGACGGCATCAACCCGCTAGAGGAGCAGGCGCCGCTCACCATCACGCTGCTGCTCTTCTACGGCACCCACTTCGTGTGCCAGGCGGTCGCGGTGCTGGTCCGGCGGTCCCGCAGCCTGCCGTTCGTGACGCGCAACATCGACACGAGCGCGCTGCGGCTGTCCGACGCCCCGCCGCGCATCCTCTCCCGCCAGACGGGCCGGCGGCTGCTGCGCTTCTCGGTCCCCACCACCACCGGCATGATGGTGACCGCGGTCACCACCGACGCGTACTGGGGCGGTATCGGCATCGCCGTCTCCCTGGTCCTCTCCGCCGCGGGCACCGTCTACCTGGGCACCTGGCTGCTGCCCAAGAAGCGGGTCGTCTCCGAACAGCGCGCCCTGGAGTGGCTGGACGGCTGGCTCGCCGACTACGAGCCCACGGTCGGCATGTACTTCTCCGGCGGCGCCTCCTCCGCCTACCAGGCCAACATGTGGCTGAGCACCCTCGCCGGCCTGGACGGCAACCCGATCATCGTGCTCCGCGAACGCTTCATGGTGCAGAAGATCGAGGCCACGGACATCCCGATCGTCTGCATCCCCAAGGTCGCCAACCTGATGCGCCTGGAGCACTCGACGCTCAAGGTCCTGCTGCACCCGGCGAACTCCGGCAAGACCTCGCAGATCCTGCGGATCCCGTCCATCAAGCACGCGTTCATCAACCACGGCGAGAGCGACAAGCTGTCCTCCTGCAACCCGTACGCCAAGGCGTACGACGAGGTGTGGGTGGCCGGCCCGGCGGCCCGCGACCGCTACCAGCTCGCCGACATCGGTGTGGAGGACAAGGACGTCGTCGAGGTGGGCCGCCCGCAGCTGGCCCCGATCCGGCCGTACGAGGGCGCGCCGCAGGACCGGCCGACCACCGTGCTGTACGCCCCGACCTGGGAGGGCTGGGACGGCAACCCGGGCAACACCTCGGTGATCCTGGCGGGCGAGAACATCGTCCGGGAGCTGCTGGCCGACGACACCGTCCGGCTGCTGTACAAGCCGCATCCGATGACCGGTTCGGTCGACCCGCGGGCGGGCGCCGCCAACGCCCGTATCCAGGCGATGATCGCCGAGGCCAACGGCCGGCGCAGCGGTGCGCAGCCCGGCCCCGAGGCCGCCGCCGAGCTGGCCCGCCGGGCCGAGGAGCTCCAGGCGCTGACCACCTCCGGCTTCCGCGCGAGTGCGGACGAACTGGAGCGGATGCGGCTGCAGGGCACGCCGGAAAAGGGCCGTTCGGCCGCCGTCGATGCCGCCGTGGACGCCTGGGAGGCGGCGTACTGGCAGTCCTTCCCCGACTGGCAGCACGTGGTCATCACCACCGCCCGGCCCGGCATCTTCGCCTGCTTCAACGAGGCCGACGTGCTGATCAGCGATGTCTCCAGCGTGGTCTCGGACTACCTGAGCAGCGAGAAGCCCTACGCGGTCGCCAACACCTCGGGGATGAGCGAGGACGAGTTCCGGGCGAACTTCCCCACCGTGCGGGCGGCGACCATCCTCACGCCCGACGCGAGCGGGGTGGCCGGACTCCTCAAGGCCGTACGCAGTCCGGAGCTCGACGCCCTGGCCGCCGAGCGCGCCGAGCTCAAGGAGCATCTGCTCGGCCCGTCCGACCCGCCGTCCGCGGTGCGCTTCAACGAGGCCGCCCTGGCGCTGTGCGCCCAGGCCGATGAGCGGCGCCGGCGGATGGAGAGCCGTCTGTCGGGCATCCCCGGGCAGCGCTCGCAGGCCGCCGCGGACACGTCAGACGCCGCCGTGACGGCCGGAAACGAGCCCAGCGGGGCTGCGGACACGCCTGCGGCCGTCTAGCCCGCAGCGGGGCACCCGCGGCCCCGCACGGAGGACCGGTACGGATACACGGATATGGGGAAGGCCCGGGAGGAGATCCTCCCGGGCCTTCCCCGTATCGGCCCCGTATGGGCCCCGTATCGGCCGAAACGCCTAGAACGGCCGGAAGCCGTCGTACTCCTCGTCCGCCTCGTCCCGCTGCGCGTCCCGGTCCCTGCGGCGCTGCGCGGCCGGCCGGGGCGCCTCCATGCGGTGGTCCTCGCCGCGGCGGCCCAGCATCTCGGCACCGGCCGCCATCATCGGCTCCCAGTCGAACACGACGGCGTTGTCCTCGGCACCGATGGCGATGCCGTCGCCGGCGTGGGCGCCCGCCTTGCGCAGCGCGTCCTCCACACCCAGGCGGTTCAGGCGGTCGGCGAGGTAACCGACGGCCTCGTCGTTGTTGAAGTCGGTCTGGCGGATCCAGCGCTCGGGCTTCTCGCCCCGCACGCGGAAGAAGTTCTCGCCCTCGGCCGTGACCGTGAAGCCCGCGTCGTCCACGGCCTTGGGCCGGATGACGATACGGGTGGCTTCCTGTACGGGCTTGGCCGCGCGGGCCTTGGCGACGATGTCGGCCAGCGCGTACGACAGCTCCTTGAGGCCCATATGGGCGACCGCAGAGACCTCGAAGACGCGGTAGCCGCGCTCCTCCAGATCGGGGCGGATCAGGTCGGCGAGGTCCTTGCCGTCCGGCACATCGATCTTGTTGAGGACGACCACCCGGGGACGGTTGTCGAGACCGCCGTACTGGGTGAGCTCCTCCTCGATGGTGTCGAGGTCGGAGACCGGGTCGCGGTCGGACTCCAGGGTCGCGGTGTCCAGAACGTGCACGAGCACCTCGCAGCGCTCGACGTGCCGCAGGAACTCCAGGCCCAGCCCCTTGCCCTGGCTGGCGCCGGGGATCAGACCGGGGACGTCCGCGATGGTGTAGACGGTCGAACCGGCGGTCACCACACCGAGGTTGGGCACCAGGGTGGTGAAGGGGTAGTCCGCGATCTTCGGCTTGGCGGCCGAGAGGACCGAGATCAGGGAGGACTTTCCGGCGCTGGGGTAGCCGACCAGGGCCACGTCCGCGACGGTCTTCAGCTCCAGGACGATGTCGCGGGTCTCGCCGGGCTCGCCGAGCAGCGCGAAGCCGGGGGCCTTGCGACGGGCCGAGGCCAGCGCGGCGTTGCCGAGGCCGCCGCGGCCGCCCTGGCCGGCGATGAAGGTGGTGCCCTGGCCGACGAGGTCGGCCAGCACCTCACCGTTGCGGTCGAGGACCACGGTGCCGTCGGGGACCGGCAGCACCAGGTCCTGGCCGTTCTTGCCGGAGCGGTTGTCGCCCGCGCCCGGCGCACCGTTGGTGGCCTTGCGGTGCGGGTGGTGGTGGTATTCGAGGAGCGTGGTGACGTCCTGGTCGACGACCAGGATCACATCGCCGCCGCGGCCGCCGTTGCCGCCGTCGGGGCCGCCCAGCGGTTTGAACTTCTCCCGCATCACGGAGGCCACGCCGTGGCCTCCGTTACCCGCGGCGACATGCAGCTCGACGCGGTCCACGAAGGTGGTCATGGTGGGTGCCTCCAGAAAAACGGGAATGTCGGGGCGGTACGGATCTGCGCACCGCCCGGGGGTGTTGAGCGGGATATCTCAGTCGTAACACGCCAAGGGCGGACCGGCCTTCCCGCTCCCGCGGGAAAAGGCGGTCCGCCCCTGGGGCTGTGCCGGGCCGGGGGATACCCCCCGGACCACCAGCCGAGTTGCTACGTCCGTGCCGTGATTACTGGGCGACCGGGACGATGTTCACGACCTTGCGGCCACGGTGGGTGCCGAACTGCACCGCACCGGCCTCAAGGGCGAACAGGGTGTCGTCGCCGCCGCGGCCGACGCCCGTGCCCGGGTGGAAGTGGGTGCCACGCTGGCGGACCAGGATCTCACCGGCGAGGACGGCCTGACCGCCGAAGCGCTTCACGCCGAGCCGCTGAGCATTGGAATCGCGACCGTTCCGAGTGGACGATGCGCCCTTCTTGTGTGCCATGTCTCCTCAGTCCCTTACTTCGCCGGAGCGTCGATGCCGGTGATCTTCAGCGCCGTGTGGAGCTGGCGGTGGCCGATCCGCTTCTTGTAACCGGTCTTGTTCTTGTACTTCTGGATCCGGATCTTGTCGCCCTTGTGGTGGTCGACGACCTCGGCCTGGACCTTCACGCCGGCCAGGACCCACGGGTCGCTGGTGACGGCGTCACCATCGACGACCAGCAGCGTGGAGAGCTCGACGGTGTCGCCGACCTTGCTGGTGGAAATGCGGTCAACCTCGATGACGTCGCCAACAGCAACCTTCTGCTGGCGTCCGCCGGTGCGCACGATCGCGTACACGCGGAACTCTCTTTCGCTAGAAACGGATCCTCTGATGCCAGCCGCTCTCACGGGCTCGGGATGGCCCGTGGAATCCGACCCGGGGACCGGGCGGGACGAGCGGCCTCCCTCGGCGGACTGCCGAGAGGTGTTTGCTCAGGGGTTTGGTGTCACACAGACACCGACGGCCAAGGTTACGGGGCCTCGACCAGGGGGTCAAACCGGCCCCGGACCGGGTACCCGGTCCGGGGCGCGGCGTGCCGCTCAGTCCTCCGCGGAAGCCCCCGGAGCAAGCACCGGCTCCACTGGAGCGGCTTACGCCGCGCCCTCTGCCTGCGCTGCCGGGGCCTACTCGGCGGCGGCGGTCTTCTTGGCCGCCGCCTTCTTCGTCGTCGCCTTCTTCGCGGTGGTCTTCTTCGCCGTGGCCTTCTTGGCGGTGGTGGTCTTCTTCGCCGCCGTCTTCTTGGCCGTGGCCTTCTTCGCCGCGGTCTTCTTGGCGGTGGCCTTCTTGGCCGCCGCCTTCTTCGCCGTCTTCTTGGTGGGCGCGGCCTCGGGCTCGGCCTCGGCGGCCGCCTCGGCGACCGGCTCCGCCACCGGCTCGGTGACGGCCTCCGCCACCGGCGCCGCGATGACGACCGTCGCCGCGGCCTCCTCGGCGACCTCCGGCGAAGCCGCCGGCGCGGTGACCTTACGGGTCACCCGACGGCGCTTGCGCGGCGGCGCGGCCTCGACCGCCGGTGCCTCGACGGCCGGCTCGGCCTCGACGACGGGCTCCGGCTCGGCCGGGACCACGATCGCGGCGGCCTCCTCGGCGGCGGCCCTGGGGGCGCCCGCCGGAGCGGACACCTTCCGGCTCACCCGGCGGCGGCCACGGCCCCGTCCGGCGGCGGCCGCCTCGGCCTCCGCCGGGCTGCCGAACCACTCGTCGGCGCCGGCCACCGTGGGCTGCAGCTCGGCCTCGGTCACCGCAACGGGCTCCAGCTCCGGCTCGCCGCCGTCCGGGGTCGGCTCGATCGCCTCGACCTCCTGGACCTGCGGCTCGACGGGCTCGGCGGCGGCCGCCTTGCCCTTCTTCTTGCGCTTGCCGCCACCGCCGGCCGTCGTCGGCTGGTCCATGTGGACGATCACGCCCCGGCCGTTGCAGTGCACACACGACTCGGAGAAGGACTCCAGCAGGCCCTGGCCGACCCGCTTACGGGTCATCTGCACCAGGCCCAGCGAGGTGACCTCGGCCACCTGGTGCTTCGTACGGTCGCGGCCCAGGCACTCCAGCAGACGCCGCAGCACCAGGTCACGGTTGGACTCCAGCACCATGTCGATGAAGTCGATCACGATGATGCCGCCGAGGTCGCGCAGCCGCAGCTGACGCACGATCTCCTCGGCCGCCTCCAGGTTGTTCCTGGTGACCGTCTCCTCCAGGTTGCCGCCCTGGCCGGTGAACTTGCCGGTGTTGACGTCGACCACGACCATCGCCTCGGTCCGGTCGATCACCAGCGATCCCCCGCTGGGCAGCCAGACCTTGCGGTCCAGGGCCTTCATCAGCTGCTCGTCGATGCGGTACGTCGCGAAGACGTCGACGTCCGAGGTCCACTTCTGGAGCCGGTCGACCAGGTCCGGGGCGACATGCGCAACATAGCCGTGGATGGTCTGCCAGGCGTCGTCACCGCTGACGATGACCTTGGAGAAGTCCTCGTTGAAGATGTCGCGGACGACCCGGACGGTCATGTCCGGCTCGCCGTAGAGCAGCGACGGGGAGCTGGTCGAAGCGGCCTTCGCCTTCTTCTGGATCTCCTCCCACTGCGCCTGGAGCCGCTGGACGTCGCGCGCCAGCTCTTCCTCGCTGGCGCCCTCGGCGGCCGTACGGACGATGACGCCCGCGTCCTCGGGGACGATCTTCTTGAGGATCTGCTTCAGCCGCGCCCGCTCGGTGTCGGGAAGCTTGCGGCTGATACCGGTCATCGAGCCCTCGGGCACGTAGACCAGGTAGCGGCCGGGCAGCGAGACCTGGCTGGTCAGGCGGGCGCCCTTGTGGCCGATCGGGTCCTTGGTGACCTGCACCAGCACCGACTGGCCGGACTTCAGCGCGGTCTCGATGCGGCGCGGGCCGTTGGACATGCCCAGCGCCTCGAAGTTGACCTCACCGGCGTACAGGACGGCGTTGCGGCCCTTGCCGATGTCGACGAAGGCGGCCTCCATGGACGGCAGGACGTTCTGGACCTTGCCCAGGTAGACGTTGCCGACGTAGCTGGTGGCCTGCTCCTTGTTGACGAAGTGCTCGACGAGGACGTTGTCCTCCAGCACGCCGATCTGGGTGCGCTCGCCGCTCTGGCGGACGACCATCACCCGCTCGACGGCCTCGCGGCGCGCCAGGAACTCCGCCTCGGTGATGATCGGCACCCGGCGGCGGCCCTGCTCGCGGCCCTCGCGGCGGCGCTGCTTCTTCGCCTCCAGGCGCGTCGACCCCTTGATCGACTGCACCTCGTCGGAGGGCTCCTCCTTCTTGCGGGGCTCGCGCACCTTGACGACGGTGCGCTCCGGCTCGTCCGCGGCCGGCTCCGTCTCCATGGCCTCACCGCTGCGCCGACGGCGGCGACGACGGCGACGGCTGCTGCTCGTACCGCCCCCGGGCTGCTCCTCGGCGGCCTCCTGGGGCTCCTCGGCGGCCTGCTCCTCGGGCTCCTCCTCGGCCGCCGGCTCGTCCGTACGGGCGGCCTCGGGCTGCTCCTCGCCGCCCTCAGCGGCCTCGCCACGGCGGCGGCGACGGCCACCACGACGGCGACGGCGCGAGGGGCGCTCGCCGCCCTCTTCCTCGCCGTGCGCGGCCTCGACCGGCTCCTCGGGCTCCTCCTCGGCGGCCTCCTCGGCCGTCGGCTCCTCGACGGGCGCGGTGGCCTGCACCTCGGCCTGCGCGCCGCGACGGCGGCGACGGCGCGGACCGGCGGCGGGCTGCTCCTCGGCAACCTGCTCGGTGGCGGCCTCCTCCTGACGGGCCGCGGCGTGCGCGGCGGCCGCGCTCTCCGGGGTCTGGAACATCGGCTCGGCGAACACCGGCGCCTGGAAGACGGCGGTCGGCGGGCGCTGCGCCCGGCGGCGGCCGCGCGCCGGAGCCTCCGGCGCGGCCTCCTCCTCGGCCCGGGGCGCCTCGGCGACCGGCTCCGCGGCGCGCTCGCCGCGGCGGCGCACCCGGCGCTTGGGCTCGGCGGGCTCGGCCTCAGCGGCGGCTTCCTCGGCGGCCTGCGGCGCGCCCTCGGCGGCGGTCACCTTGCGGGTGGCACGGCGGCGCGCACGGGCCGGACGGGCCTCCTCGACGGGCTGCTCCGCGGCCTCCTCCTCGTCGACGGCCTTGGCGACGGCCTCGACGGCGGGCTCCTCGGCCGCGCTCACCTGCGGGGCCGCGGCCGGAGCGGTGACCTTACGGGTGGCACGGCGGCGCGTCCGCGCGGGCTTGGCGGCCTCCACCGCCTCCTCCTCGACGTCCTCCGCCACCGGCGCCTCGACAGCAGCCGAAACGGGCACCACGGCCTCGGCCGACTCGGCCCCACCGGCCTGCGGCGCACCCGCCGGAGCGGTCGCCTTACGGGTGGCACGACGCCGCGAACGCGCGGGCTTGGCGGCGTCCCCGGTGGTGACCGCGGACGCGATGGCCTCCTCGGCCACGGGCTGCGCCGCCGGGGTCTCGGCGCTCACGACCTCGGTCGGAGCGTCGGTGCCGGCCGGCGGACCGGCCGGCCGGGATGCCGCACGGCGCCTGCGGCGCGGCGGCAGGGTGTCGCTGGGTGAGTTGTTGTTGTCCACGCCGAGGTCCGCAGACCCAGTGGCTTCAGTGGGCTCAATTGGTTCGAGCATGCGGGCGGTTCTCCCGTCACGCTCCCGGGCGCCGCGCCTGATTCCGGCCACGGCCCGCGTGATGAGCGCGGTGCCGCTGTCCGGGGCGCGGGCGCCGCACGGGAGCTGTCGTCTCGCTCGCCGGGCCCGTAGGTCGGGGACCGGCGAAAGTCTCCTGGTCAGTGCGCCTGCCGGGCCGGGGTGGCACCCTGGCTGATCGGCGACGCATCGACGGGTCCTACGCAGTACCGTCCCCGGCTGCCGGGGAGGCCCCGCTCGCCGCCTTCGCGGCACGAGGCCCGGCGGCCGTGGATGGGGCGGCCAGGGCAGCGTCGCGGTCGGGCGCCAGCGGGTCGGTCACCGCGCCGGACTCCGCATCGAGCGGCCCCTGCGCCAGCCTGGTCACCGCAGCGGGGACCGGCGGCGCCAGGTCGGCCGTGGCTCGGAGGCCGGACAGGACGTCGTCGGGTCGTACGGCAGGTGTCTGATGCCGAACAACCAGCCGCAGTATCGCACAGGCTTTGCCGTCGGGCCTATCGCCCGGGCAGGCGGCCGCCTGAAGGCTCAGCACCGCCGCGCGGGCGTCGAAGCTGCGCATGCCGTTCTTGGTGCGCCGCTCGACCAGCACCTCGTCCTCGGCGAGGAACGCCTCGACGGCCGACTGCGCCGCGGCGCCCTCGACCTCGTCGAGCCGGATCTCCCACACCGACGCCTCCAGCCGGTCGGCGAGCCCGCTGGTGTGCGCCTCGACGGCGTCGGTCACATCCAGCCCCGCCGGCAGCGACTCGTCCAGCAGCCGGCGCAGCGTGGCCGGGTCGCGGTGCTCGGTGAGAGCGATCTCCAGGTACTCGGCCTCGCTGCCCGTACCCGTCGGGGCGGCGTTGGCATACGACACCTTGGGGTGCGGGGTGAAGCCCGCCGAATAGGCCATGGGAACCTCGGCGCGGCGGAGCGCCCGCTCGAAAGCGCGCTGGAAGTCGCGGTGGCTGGTGAACCGGAGGCGGCCGCGCTTGGTGTAGCGCAGTCGGATGCGCTGCACCGCAGGTGCGGGCGGCGGGCCTTCGGGCTGTCGCTTGCCCAGTGTCGCTCAGTCCTTCGTGAGTGCGGTCGTACTGCTACCAAGAGTACGTGCCCGAGACGCCGGCCGTTCCCGGCGGGGCGGTGCCGGACCGAAGTCCCCTGCGCGGCTGCCTACTTGACGGCCCGCTCGACGGCGGTCGGCGGGAGGGGCCTACGGCCGTGGCGCGCCGACCCGTGCGGGCTCGATATGCCCGCGCGGGGAACGGGTTCCACTGTTGACCTTCGTCACGGCGCGTCACCGACAACGTTCGCGCATCTTCCTATTACCCTCTCGTAACTGAATGAAGTCGATCAATTACTGATCGTACCCACTCGTTCCACCGGAGATGACATGCGCAAGCTTCGTAAGGCTGCCGTCGTGGTCGCCGCCCTCGGCAGCGTCGGCCTTCTCGGCACCGGCACCGCCTTCGCCGACGGCGGTATGACGGTCGTCCGTGAGTACGTCCAGCAGCAGCCGCAGCAACAGCAACAGCAACCACAGGCTCAGCAGCAGGAGCCTCAGCAGCAGCCCCAGCAGCAACAGCAGGAGCCTCAGCAGCAGTCGCAGCAACAGCAGCCGCAGCAGCAGCAGTCGTCCCACCGCCGAGACGACGGGAAGTCGTCGGTCGGGGTCGGCGGCGAGAAGAACTGGCAGAGCACCTCATGCCGGGCGGACGACAAGATCCTCGACTACTACGGCGAGGTCGGGGAGGGGAACGGCAAGAAGAGCAGAGGCGAGGCGGGTTCGCAGACCACCACGCTCGGATCGTCGATGAACTGCAGCATCAACGTCGAGAACAGCGCCGACAAGTAAGACAGGTAGCCGACACGTACGACACAGAGGCCCCTCGGACCCACTCAGCCTCTGAGTGGATGTCCAAGGGGCCTCTCTGCCTCGGTCGCGTCAGCGCGCGTTTCCGCCGGTCGCGGGCTCCTTCACCGACAGCGGCAGCAGCTTCTTGCCCGTCGGGCCGATCTGGATGTCGAGGTCGAGCTGCGGGCACACGCCGCAGTCGAAGCACGGGGTCCACCGGCAGTCCTCGACCTCGGTCTCGTCGAGGGCGTCCTGCCAGTCCTCCCAGAGCCAGTCCTTGTCGAGGCCGGAGTCGAGGTGGTCCCAGGGCAGGACCTCCTCGTAGGTGCGCTCGCGGGTGGTGTACCAGGCGACGTCCACGCCGAACTGCGGCAGGGTCGCCTCGGCGGCCTGCATCCAGCGGTCGTAGGAGAAGTGCTCGCGCCAGCCGTCGAAGCGGCCGCCGCCCTCGTAGACCGCCCGGATGACAGCGCCGACACGGCGGTCACCGCGCGAGAGCAGGCCCTCGACGATGCCGGGCTTGCCGTCGTGGTAGCGGAAGCCGATGGAGCGGCCGTACTTCTTGTCGCCGCGGATCTTGTCGCGGAGCTTTTCGAGGCGGGCGTCCGTCTCCTCCGCCGACAACTGCGGGGCCCACTGGAAGGGCGTGTGCGGCTTGGGGACGAAACCGCCGATGGAGACCGTGCAGCGGATGTCGTTCTGACCGGAGACCTTGCGGCCCTCGGCGATGACGTTGACCGCCATGTCGCCGATCTGGAGCACGTCCTCGTCGGTCTCGGTCGGCAGACCGCACATGAAGTACAGCTTCACCTGCCGCCAGCCGTTGCCGTAGGCCGTGGAGACGGTCCGGATCAGGTCCTCTTCCGAGACCATCTTGTTGATGACCTTGCGGATGCGCTCGCTACCGCCCTCGGGGGCGAAGGTCAGGCCCGAGCGGCGGCCGTTGCGGGTCAGCTCGTTGGCCAGGTCGATGTTGAAGGCATCGACGCGGGTGGAGGGGAGGGACAGGCCGATCTTGTCCTCCTCGTACCGGTCGGCGAGGCCCTTGGCGATGTCGCCGATCTCGGTGTGGTCCGCGGAGGACAGCGACAGCAGGCCGACCTCCTCGAATCCCGTGGCCTTCAGGCCCTTGTCCACCATCTCGCCGATGCCGGTGATGCTTCGCTCCCGTACGGGACGCGTGATCATGCCGGCCTGGCAGAAGCGGCAGCCGCGGGTGCAGCCACGGAAGATCTCGACCGACATCCGCTCGTGGACGGTCTCGGCCAGGGGGACGAGCGGCTGCTTGGGGTAGGGCCACTCGTCGAGGTCCATGACGGTGTGCTTGGAGACCCGCCACGGGACGCCGGAGCGGTTGGGGACGACCCGGGAGATCCGGCCGTCGGCCAGGTACTCGACGTCGTAGAACTTGGGGACGTAGACGCTGCCGGTCTTCGCGAGACGGAAGAGCAGCTCGTCGCGGCCGCCGGGGCGGCCCTCGTTCTTCCAGGTGCGGATGATCTCGGTGATCTCCAGCACCGCCTGCTCGCCGTCGCCGACGACCGCGCAGTCCAGGAAGTCCGCGATCGGCTCCGGGTTGAAGGCCGCGTGGCCGCCCGCGAGGATCAGCGGGTGGTCCTCGGTGCGGTCCTTGACCTCCAGGGGGATACCGGCGAGGTCCAGGGCGGTGAGCAGGTTGGTGTAGCCCAGTTCGGTGGAGAAGGAGACGCCGAGCACGTCGAAGGCCGAGACGGGGCGGTGCCCGTCCACCGTGAACTGCGGGACGTTGTGCTCGCGCATCAGCGCTTCGAGGTCCGGCCACACGCTGTAGGTGCGCTCGGCGAGGACGCCCTCCTGCTCGTTGAGGACCTCGTAGAGGATCATGACGCCCTGGTTGGGCAGGCCGACCTCGTAGGCGTCGGGGTACATGAGCGACCAGCGGACGTCGCAGCTCTCCCACGGCTTGACGGTGGAGTTCAGCTCACCGCCGACGTACTGGATGGGCTTTTGCACATGCGGGAGCAGAGCTTCGAGCTGCGGGAAGACCGACTCGGACATCTCGAACCTTCGTGAGCTGGGCAGGGCGATTCTCAAGCGTAACCCGGACGGCGCCACCCCCCGTACGGCGTAGCCCTCCGTGCGGGCCCCGCTACCACTTCCCCGGTGGCACCGCCTTCGCCCACACCGTCGGCAGCTCGCGCTCGCGCTCGGCGGCCAGCGCCTCCTCGCGGCCGTAGAGGAGGCCGAAGGTGAAGGCGGGCTCGCCGGCGAGGTGGGCCTGGGTGGCCAGCTCGCGCAGCGCGGTGCGGGCCACCACGCTGTCCTGGTGGTCGCCGAGCACCTGCTGGACACGCTTGGTGCGCCGGGCGAACTTCTTCGCGGGCCCGCCCAGCACCGGGCGGGCCGCCTCCGCCGCATAGCGCAGGCGCTTGGCCGCCTTGCGGGCGCTGTGCAGCGCCTCGTCGCGGGCGCGTCCGGCGGGGGTCTCCAGCGCCGTCTCGACGCGGTCGGCGAGCCGGGCGTAGTCCTTCAGTACGGCCTTGACCAGGACCTCCGGCGCGGGCAGCGCGGCGGCCCGGCGCAGCGGCGGGTCGGCGCGCAGCGCTTCCAGGGCGCGCAGCAGCTCCAGATAGCGGTCGCCGTCCAGGACGGCGAGCACCTCGCGCCGCGAGCCCAGGCGGCGGCGTTCGGACCACAGGCGCAGCCGGGCGGAGACCGGGCCGAACCGCAGCGGCCGGGGCACCTGCGCCAGCGCGGACCACAACCGGGCGGTGAGCACCTCGCGGTCCCGGTCGATGCCCAACTCCGCGGCCAGCCACTGGAGTTCGAGGCCGAGGGGGCGGGTGGCGGAGCGGTCGAGGACCGCGGTGTAGGAGCGGAAGGCGCTGCGCAGCCGGCGGGTGGCCACCCGCATCTGGTGGACGGAGTCGGGCAGGTCGCGGCGGACGGCGGGGTCCAGTGCGGCGACGGCGCGGATCTGCTCGTCGACGTAGCGCAGGACGGCGTCCCCGGCGGTGCGCGGCCGGCGGCCGTGCCGCGGGTGCGGGGATCCGCCGGCCAGGCCCGTCTCGGTCAGCGCCCGGGCCAGTTTCGAGGGCGCGGCGGCGGGCCGTACCCCCGCCGCGGTCAGCTCGCGGCCGACCGCGTCGAGGAGGGCCGCATCGCCCTCCCCCGTCAGCTCCACCTCGATCTCGTGCCAGCGGGCCTCCTCGCCGCTGCCGTCGGCGCGGGCCGCGCGCACCGCGTCCTGGGCAAGTTCGGCGAGCGGGGTGCCGTCGGCGGCCTGGAGGAGGCGGGCGGTGCGGCGGGTCCGCAGCCGGATGAGGGGTACGAGCTCGTGGCCGAGCGTGCGGGAGCGGACGAGGGCGGTCAGCTGCGGCGGCGGGGCGTCGGTGGGCGGGGCGCCCGGGGCGAGCGGCATCCGGACCTCGTCGCGGATCCCGAGCGCGACCGGCAGCTTCAGATGCCAGCCCGCGTCGTCCCCGCCGGTGCGCCGGCGCAGGGTGATGCCGTCGGCGGCGAGTTTCTGGTCGGCGGTGTCGTAGTAGGTGGCGTCCAGTTCCGCCACGCCCCGCTCGACGACGGCCGCGACCCGGTCCAGCGCGGTCAGGTCGGGCAGCGGTGTCGCGTCGGTGGCCTCGTATTTCCGCTCGATTTCCCGCACGGTGTCCGCCATGCCTCGAATCTAGCCATGTCGCCGACGGGCGACCAGCCGTCCGGCAGCCTGCGCGCGGACGGGGCCCGGACCGGGTGGTCCGGGCCCCGTCCGCAGGGCGTCCACAGGACGTCTCAGCGCGATGCCGACACCGGGCGCTGCACCCGGATCGACTGAAGCAGTCCTATGGCGATCCACACGGCGAACATCGAGGTGCCGCCGTAGGAGACAAAGGGCAGCGGGAGGCCGGTGACGGGCATGATGCCGAGCGTCATGCCGACGTTCTCGAAGGCCTGGAAGGAGAACCAGGCGATGATGCCGGCGGCGACGATGGTGCCGTAGAGCTCGGAGGTCTCGCGGGCGATCCGGCAGGCGCGCCACAGGACGACGCCCAGCAGGAAGATGATCAGGCCCGCGCCGAGGAAGCCGAGTTCCTCACCGGCGACGGTGAAGATGAAGTCCGTCTGCTGTTCGGGGACGAACTGGCCGGTGGTCTGGCTGCCGTGGAAGAGGCCGGAGCCGGTCAGTCCGCCGCCGCCGATGGCGATGCGGGCCTGGTTGGTGTTGTAGCCGACACCGGCCGGGTCGAGGCTCGGGTTGGCGAAGGCGGCGAAGCGGGCGATCTGGTACTGGTCGAGCAGACCGAGCTGCCAGATGGCGACGCAGCCGACGACGCCGGTGCCCAGCAGGCCCAGGATCCAGCGGTTGGAAGCGCCGGAGGAGAGCAGGACGGCGAGGATGATGGCGCCCAGCACCATGACCGAGCCGAGGTCGGGCATGAGCAGGATGATGCCCACCGGGATGGCGGCGAGGCCCAGGGCCTGGACGACGGTGCGGTGGTCGGGGTGCTGGCGGTCGCCGGCGTCCACGCGGGCGGCGAGGATCATCGCCATGCCCAGCGCGATGGTGATCTTGGTGAATTCGGCGGGCTGGAGGGAGAAGCCGCCGGGGATCGCGAGCCAGGAGCGCGAGCCGTTGATGGTGGCGCCCAGAGGGGTCAGCACCATCAGCGCGAGGAGCACCGACAGGCCGTAGAGGATCGGGATCGCGCCGCGCAGCGTGCGGTGGCCGAGCCAGATCGTGCCGACGGCCATGGCCAGGCCGATGCCGAGGTTGAGCAAGTGGTGCAGGAAGAAGAAGTACTCGTCGCCGTGGTTGAGCTCGGTGCGGTTGCGGGTGGCCGAGAAGACGAGGACCGCGCCCATCAGGGACAGCACCAGGGAGGACAGCAGCAGTATCCAGTCGAGCCGGCGCACGACCGAGTCGCGGGCGGTGAGCTTGTCCCAGGTGCCCCGGTCGGGGGTGTAACGGCGGACGGAGAACGTCTTGGACGCGGGGCTGGTCACTGCGGGCTCCCCGAGGGGGACGGCTTCGGCTTGGGCGGGTTGTACGGCTTGATGGCCTGGGCGTCGATCGTGCCGTCGTCCTCGATCGTGGGCAGCTTGGCCTCCGGGTGCGGGAGCAGTGCGGCCTTCTTGTCGATGTCGCCCTTGTCGGTGACGCCGTAGAGGGCGTCGTAGATCTTGCGTACGGCGGGACCGGAGGCGCCGGAGCCCGTACCACCCTGGGCGATCGTCATCACGATCGTGTAGTCCTTGGTGTACGTGGCGAACCACGACGTCGTCTGCTTGCCGTAGACCTCGGCGGTACCGGTCTTGGCGTGCATCGGGATCTTCTTCTGCGGCCAGCCCTGGAAGCGCCAGGCGGCGGTGCCGCGGGTGGCCACACCGGCCAGCGCATTGTCGATCTGCTGGATGGTGCCGGGGCTGTCGGGCAGCCTGCCGTGCGACTGGGGCTTGATCATGCGGATGTGCTTGCCGTCGGGGCTGATGATGGCCTTGCCGACGGTCGGGTTGTAGAGGGTGCCGCCGTTGGACAGGGCGCCGTAGATGGTGGCCATCTGGATCGGTGTGACGAGGGTGTCGCCCTGGCCGATGGAGTAGTTGACCGAGTCACCGGCGCGCATCTTCATACCGGATTCGCAGTTCTCCTTGGCGATCTTGGAGACATAGTCGTTGGCGTGCTTGCCCTGGGCGCACCAGCTGTCCTTGTTGGCCTGCCAGTAGTTCTTCTTCCACTGGCGGTCGGGGATGCGGCCCTTGACCTCGTTGGGCAGGTCGATGCCGGTCTCCTTGCCGAGGCCGAACTGGTGGGCGGTCTTGTAGAACCAGTCCGCGGGGTCCTTCTTGGGCTTGTTGCCGCCGTCCTTCTGCCACTGCTGGTAGGCCAGCCCGTAGAAGACGGTGTCGCAGGAGACCTCCAGCGCGCGGCCCAGGCTGATCGGGCCGAAGTTCTCCGACTCGAAGTTCTTGAAGGTCTGGCCGCCGATGTTCATGGAGCTGGTGCAGGGGTAGTGCCCGTTGAACGGGTATCCGGCGTTGACCGCGGCGGTGGTCGAGATGACCTTGAAGATGGAGCCGGGGGCGGCCTGGCCCTGGATGGCGCGGTTGAGCAGCGGGTAGTTGGACTTCTTGCCGGTCAGATGGGCGTAGTCCTTGCCGGAGATGCCGCCGACCCAGGCGTTGGGGTCGTAGGCGGGGTTGGAGGCCATCGCCACGACCCGGCCGGTCTTGGCCTCCATGACGACGACGGCGCCGGAGTCGGCCTTGTAGTGGGTGCCGGTGTTCTTGTCGACCTCGTTGCGGGCGTCCTTCATCGCCTGGTTGAGCTCTTTTTCGGCGACGGACTGGACGCGGGCGTCGATGCTGGTGACGACGTTGTCGCCGGGCACCTGCCGGTCGCTCTTGGCCTTGCCGATGACCCGGCCGAGGTTGTCGACCTCGTAGCGGGTGACGCCGGCCTTGCCGCGCAGATCGCTGTCGTAGGTCCGCTCCAGCCCGGAGCGGCCCACCATGTCGGAGCGCAGCAGCGGCGAGCGACTGTTCTTGGCCTTCTGGATCTCCTCGTCGGTGACCGGGGAGAGATAGCCCAGCACCTGGGCGGTGTTGGCGCCCACGGGGGCGGCGTAGCGGCGTACGGCGGTGGGCTCGGCGCTGATGCCGGGGAAGTCCTCGCTGCGCTCGCGGATCTGGAGGGCCTGCTGGGTGGTGGCCTCGTCGGTGATCGGGATCGGCTGGTAGGGGGAGCCGTTCCAGCAGGGCTGCGGGGTCTTGGCGTCGCACAGCCGGACCTTGTTGCGGATCTCCTGCTCGGACATGCCCAGCACGTTGGAGAGCCGGCCGAGGACGGCCTTGCCGTCGTCCTTCATCTTCAGCAGATCGGTACGGCTGGCGGAGACGACCAGACGGGTCTGGTTGTCGGCCAGCGGTACCCCGCGGGCGTCGAGGATGGAGCCGCGGGTGGCCGGTTCGACGACCTGCTGGACGTGGTTGGACCGGGCCTCGTTGGCGTACTCCTGGCCGTTGCGGATCTGGAGGTACCACAGCCGCCCGCCGAGGGTGAGCAGCAGCGAGAAAACCAGGATCTGGATCGCGATGAGACGGACGGTGACCCGGGAGGTCCGGCCCGTCTCAGGAATGTTACTCATGGCGCGAAGCGCCTCCTTGAGGGGTGGTGGCCGGGCGACGGGTGGGCGTTGCTCACAGCGCCCCCACTGCCCGTCCGTTGGCCGATCGCTCCGCCCCTGTGCCGTGTGCCCCGTTCACAGCCGCTTGACCCCCTTGAGCCGGCCGGCCTTCTTCAGGCTGGTGCGTCCGGCCTTGAAGCCGCTGCCGCTGCTCAGCCAGCCGTAGGCGGGCTCGCGGCCCGCCGAGCCGCCGGAGCCGTCGGCGGCCAGCGGATCGTTGTCCGTACGGCGGGCGACGGCCATCACCAGCGGCACGACGAACGGCGCCAGCAGCAGGTCGTAGAGGGTGGCGCTGAGCAGCAGTCCGACCAGGCCGACGTGCCGGGCGGCGGTGTCGCCGACCAGCGCGCCGACGCCCGCGTACATCATCGTCGAGCCGATGGCGGCGCCGATGACGACCATCAGGGGGACGGTCGCCGAGCGGTGCTGGCCGGAGTCGGGCCGGGTCAGCCCGGCGGCGTAGCCGATGACACAGAGCACCAGCGCATAGCGGCCGATGGCGTGGTCGGAGGGCGGGGCGAGGTCGGCGAGCAGTCCGGCGCCGAAGCCGACCAGACAGCCGCCGACGTGGCCGTAGACCAGCGCCAGGGCGAGGACGACCAGCAGCAGCAGGTCCGGCACGGCGCCGGGCAGCTGGAGCCGGGCCAGCACGCTGACCTGGATGACCAGGGAGACGACGACCAGCGGGGTCGCGAGCAGGATCCGGTTGATGCGCATCGGTCAGCTCCTGGGAGAAGCGCTCGCGGAGGGGGTGGCCGTGACGGTGACCGTCGGCGCCGGCTTGGGCTTGGCCGGTTTGGGCGGCAGGACGGTGTCGCGCGGGTCCTCACGGGGCGGCTGGACGACGACGCCGACGACGTCGAGCTGGGAGAAGGAGACGAACGGCCGGACCTGGAGGGTGCGGGTCAGATCGCCGTTGGACGGGTCGACCCGCACGACCTTGCCGACCGGCACGCCGGGCACGAACGGTTTGTCGGCGCTGGAGCCGAAGGTGACCAGGCGGTCGCCCTTCTTGACGGCGGCCTTGCCGTTGAGCAGCTGGACGCGCAGCGAGCGCCCGCCCTGGCCGTTGGCGAAGCCGATTTCGTTGGTCTTCTCCATGCGGGTGCCGACGGTGAAGTCGGGGTCGTTGGCCAGCAGGACCGTGGAGGTGTCGGCGCCGACGGTGGTGACCCGGCCGACCAGACCGTCTCCGTTCAGGACGGTCATATCGCGGGCGATGCCGTCGCGGCTGCCGGCGTCGATGGTGACGGTCCAGGAGAAGCCCTGGGCCGCGCCGATGGCGATGACCTGGGCGCCCTTGATGCCGTACTGGCCGGTGCCGGCGGTCTTGAGCATCTTGTCGAGCTGGGCGGCGCGGCTGCGGTTGCGGTCGGAGGAGCCGAGTTTGGCCTTGAGGGCGGCGTTCTCGCGCTCCAGACGGGCGATGCGGTTGTGCCGTTCCCCGGAGTCGCGTACGGCGCCGACGGCGTTGCCGATCGGGCTGACGATGCCGGCGATGCCGTTCTCGACGGGGCCGAAGGCGGAGGCGGCGGCTTGCCGGGCACCATCGAGCGGGGACTGTTCACCGCCGCGAATATCGACCGTGATCAGCGCGAACGCGATCGCGACCAGCAGCACCAGCAGCAGCCGGCTCTCTCGTGTGTCCCTCACGTGCGGCGGCCGTGTCCTTCCTCGTAGGACCGGCCGGCTGCGGGCCCGCGCCGGTCTCATTCGGGAGTTGAGCGTTGTGCCTGTCTGAGCAGTGGCGGCTGACGTGGCGTCAGTACGCCGTATGTGCCGGGAGGCGGTGCCTGCCGGGGGTTGTTGAGCTGTGCGGAAACGTGGTGCCTGTGTGGCAACGATTCAGCGGATCGATCGGGTACTGCCGGTGGTGCCCGATCCCGCGGCGCGCCGGGCGGCGCGCCGCGGGCACATCCGGCACCGGGACGTCTACCTGCGCGGCTGGGAGTCCAGGACCTGCTGGAGCGCCTCGAACTCCTCGACGCACTTGCCGGAACCGAGCGCGACGGAGTCGAGCGGGTCCTCGGCGATGTGGATGGGCATTCCGGTCTCGCGGCGCAGCCGCTCGTCGAGGCCGCGCAGCAGGGCGCCGCCTCCGGTGAGCACAATGCCGCGATCCATGACATCTCCGGACAACTCCGGCGGGCACTTGTCGAGGGTCGTCTTGACCGCGTCGACAATGGAGTTGACCGGCTCCTCGATGGCCTTGCGGACCTCGGCGGCCGAGATCACCACGGTCTTGGGAAGCCCGGAGACCAGGTCGCGGCCGCGGATCTCGGTGTGCTCGTCCTGCTCGAGGTCGTAGGCCGAACCGATGGTGATCTTGATGCTCTCGGCGGTGCGCTCGCCCAGCAGAAGGCTGTACTCCTTCTTGATGTGCTGGATGATCGCGTTGTCGAGTTCGTCGCCGGCCACCCGGATGGACTGGGCGGTGACGATCCCGCCGAGCGAGATGACGGCGACCTCGGTCGTCCCGCCGCCGATGTCCACGACCATGTTGCCGGTGGCCTCGTGGACCGGCAGGCCCGAGCCGATCGCCGCGGCCATCGGCTCCTCGATGATGTGCACCTGGCGCGCACCGGCCTGGGTGGACGCCTCGATGACCGCGCGGCGCTCAACTCCGGTGATCCCGGAGGGAACACACACGACCACCCGCGGGCGGGCCAGATAGCGCCGCTTGTGGATCTTGAGGATGAAGTAGCGGAGCATCCGCTCGGTGATCTCGAAGTCGGCGATGACGCCGTCCTTCAGGGGCCGTACGGCGACGATGTTGCCGGGCGTGCGCCCGATCATCTTCTTGGCCTCGGCGCCCACGGCGAGGATGCCGCCGGTGTTGGTGTTGATGGCCACGACCGAAGGCTCGTTGAGGACGATGCCGCGGCCCCTGACGTACACCAGCGTGTTGGCGGTCCCGAGGTCGACAGCCATGTCACGGCCGATGAACGACATGTTGTTCCCCATGAGGATACGTCTGGCCTTCCCAACTGGAGCGAATGCTTACTTGAGGTCGGCAGGAGGTGATGCGCTGAATGACGCGGAGGCTCCATCGTAGTCTTGTCGCGCCACCCGCTCGAACACGGTGGAGCCCAGAGCGTCATTGTCAGCCGTACACGCACCCGCCCCCCTTAATGGTGACGTCGTGTCGCGGGGATGCGTTCCCCCGATCGAGTCGCATATGCCAAGGGGTGACCGATGATTCCATCGGTCACCCCAGGTCACAAGGGCTGTACGCGTGTTGGCGCGTCAGGAAATGCCAGGAAAGAAAATCTTGATCTCGCGCTCCGCGGACTCTTCGGAATCCGAGGCGTGGATCAGATTCTCTCGGGTGATCGTGCCAAAGTCCCCACGAATGGACCCACTCGGTGCGGCAATCGGGTCAGTCGGCCCGGCCAGCGCGCGGATGCCCTCGATGACGCGCTCCCCCTCGACGACGAGCGAGACGACCGGACCGGACGCCATGAAGGCGACCAGCGGCTCGTAGAACTCCCGGCCCACGTGCTCGGCGTAGTGCTGCTCCAGGAGGGCCCGGTCGAGCGTGCGCAGCTCCATCGCGGCGATCGTCCAACCGGCCTTCTTCTCGATCCGGCCGATGATCTCGCCGACCAGGCCGCGGCGGACCGCATCGGGCTTGAGAAGAACGAGCGTGCGCTGGCTCACGGAGGGGCTCCTTGTATACGTCAAATAGATCAGCGGTGCACCGAGGCTACAGGGCGCATCCGGCGCACCACGCCGGCCCCCGGACCGGCCGCACGCTCACCCGGCGGCGGCCGCCCGCGCCCTGGCGTCGTCCACCTTGCGGCCGTAGTGGACCGAGGCCCACCACAGGGCCGTGAAGACCGCGCCGAGGAAGAACATCGTGGGGATGACGAAGCCGCTGGCGATCAGGGCGATTTGGAGGGCCCAGCCCAGCTGGACGCCGCCGGGGCGGCTCAGCATCCCGCACAGCAGCAGGCTGACCAGCATCGCGATGCCGCACACGAGCCACACCGTGGTCGTCGGCACCCCGCTGAGCTGCATGGCGACCAGCCCCGCGAAGCCGATCACGAAGAACTCACCGATCAGGGTGCTTGCACACAGGGTCCGCATCGTTCAGCCCCTCCCGAGCAGCAGTCGGGCCTCGCCGACCGTGATGACGGAGCCGGTCACCAGCACACCCGCGCCGGAGAACTCGCCCTCCTCCTCGGCGAGGGTGATCGCCGCCTCCAGCGCATCGTCGAGCCGCGGCTCGACCTGGACCCGCTCGGCGCCGAAGACCTCCACGGCGATGGCGGCCAGGTCATCGGCGTCCATCGCGCGCTCGCTGGAATTACGGGTCACCACGACCTCGGCGAAAATCGGCTCGAAAGCCTCCAGTACGCCTCGCACGTCCTTGCCCTCGCTGGTGCCGACGACCCCCACCAGGCGGCTGAAACCGAATGCCTCGGTGACCGCCTCGGCCGCCGCCTGCGCGCCGGCGGGGTTGTGCGCGGCGTCCAGCACGACCGTGGGGCTGCGCCGGACGACCTCCATCCGGCCCGGCGAGGAGACCGCGGCGAACGCGGAACGGATGGTGTCGATGTCGAGCGTGCGGGCGTGGTCCGAGCCGACGCCGAAGAACGCCTCCACCGCGGCGAGCGCCACCGCGGCGTTGTGCGCCTGGTGGGCGCCGTACAGCGGCAGGAAGACCTCCGGGTACTCACCGCCCAGCCCGCGCAGCGTCAGCATCTGGCCGCCGACCGCGACCTCCCGCGAGAGCACCCCGAACTCCATGCCCTCACGGGCGACCGTGGCATCCACCTCGACCGCGCGCTTGAGCATCACCGCCGCGGCGTCGACCGGCTGCTGGGCCAGCACGACCGTGGCGTCCTTCTTGATGATCCCGGACTTCTCGCCGGCGATCTGCTCGGGCGTCTCGCCCAGCCGGTCGGTGTGGTCCAGCGAGATCGGGGTGATCACGGCGACATCGCCGTCGATGACGTTCGTGGCGTCCCAGGTGCCGCCCATGCCGACCTCGACGACCGCGACATCCACCGGGGCGTCCGCGAAGGCGGCGTACGCCATCGCCGTCAGCACCTCGAAGAAGGACAGGCGGTACTCCTGCCGGGAGTCGACCATCTCCACATACGGGGCGATGTCCCGGTAGGTCTCGATGAACCGCTCGGCGGAGATCGGCGCGCCGTCCAGACTGATCCGCTCGGTGACCGACTGGACGTGCGGGCTGGTGTAGCGGCCGGTGCGCAGCTCGAAGGCGCCGAGCAGGGCCTCGATCATGCGGGCCGTGCTGGTCTTGCCGTTGGTGCCGGTGATGTGGATGGACGGGTAGGCGCGGTGCGGGGCGCCCAGGATGTCCAGCAGCGCCACTATCCGCTCGACCGACGGGTCGAGCTTGGTCTCGCCCCAGCGCCCGGCCAGCTCCGCCTCGACCTCGCGCAGCGCACGGTCGACCTCGGGGTCGGCGGGCCGGGCGGGGACGGCGTCCCCCTGCGGCGGCCCGGCCTGCGCGCGCAGCGTTCGGCTGCCGGCTTCGATCACGGCCAGGTCGGGATCGCGATTCGTCTCGGCCTCGACCAGTTCGTCGAAGGTGTCGGACGGCTCGGGGCTGCCATTCGGCTCGGGGGCGGTCGGGTCGGGGTCGTCGTTTCGGGGGCGCTCGCTCACGACGACAAGTCTACGAGGGACCACCGACAGCGTTCGCGCCGCGCCGCCCGCGCGGCATCGCCCCAGGACAGACCGGCCGCGGACCGGCACACACCGCGGCGGGGCGGGGAGCCGGCGCCGCCACTACGACAGCGCCGCCTTCATCATGGCCCGGGCCACCGGCGCCGCCAGCCCGTTGCCCGAGACCTCGTTGCGCGCCGCATGCCCGTCCTCGACCATCACGGCGACCGCCACCTGCCGCCCCGCACCGTTCTGCGCATACGAGACGAACCAGGCATAAGGCGTACCACTGTTGTCGACGCCGTGCTGGGCGGTACCGGTCTTCCCGCCGACCGTCAGTCCGTCGATCTTCGCGCCGGATCCGGTGCCCTTGTCCACGACCGTCTGCATCGCCGACCGCAGCTGCGCGGCGGTGTGCGCGGAGATGGCCCGGCCCTCACCGTAGGTCTTCGGACCGTACTGCTGGACCGTGTTGCCACCGCCGTCGGTGAGCTTGTCCACCAGCTGCGGGGTCTTCAGCTCGCCGCCGTTGGCGATCGCCGAGGCGACCATCGCCATCTGGAGCGGCGTCGCCTGGTCGTTGAACTGGCCGATCCCCGACAGCGCGGTCTGCGCGGAGTCCATGCCCTTGGGATAGACGCTCTTGGCGGCCCGCACGGGCACGTCCACCTTGCCGTCGTCGAACCCGAACTTCTCGGCCTGCGCCGCCACCTTGTCCTGCCCCAGATCAGCGGCGATCTTCGCGAAGACGGTGTTGCAGGAGTACTGGAGCGCGGTGCGCAGGGTGGCGTTCTCGCAGGGCGCGGAGGCGTTCTCGTTGTGCAGCGTGGTGCGGGTGTGCGGGAGGGTGTACGGGTCGGGGCTGTCGGTGGGCTCGTCCACCGAGGAGTACAGCCCGTTCTCCAGGGCGGCCGCGGCGACCACCAGTTTGAAGGTCGAACCGGGCGGCAGCGCCTGGCGCAGCGCGCGGTTCACATTCGGCCGGTCGGCATCCTTCGCCATCGCCTGCCACGCCTTCTGATCGGCCGCGGCGGACCCGGAGAACGTGCCCGGGTCGTACGAGGGCGTGCTGACCATGCCCAGGATCCGCCCGGTCTTCGGGTCCAGCGCGACCGCCGCGCCCTTCTTGTCCCCGAGCGCCCGGTATCCGGCCTTCTGTACCGCAGCATCGATGGTGGTGGCCACATCGCCGCCCTTGGCTCGCCGGTGCAGCACCGCGTCGGCGGGGCTCTGGAGTCGGCCGTCGGAGCCGTCGAGCAGATCGCCGTAGAGGCTCTCCAACTGGTTGCTGCCGAAGATCTGGGACGTGAATCCGGTCACGGGGGCGTACAGCGGGCCGTCCTTGTACGTGCGCTTGTACTTCAGCGTGGACGAGGTAGCCGCCGATCCGGTCACCGGCTCCCCGTCGACCAGGATGTTGCCCAGCGGCGCCGCGTACTTCCCGATCGTCACCCGCGGATTGTGCGGGTCGCCCATGTAGTCACTAGCCTTTGCGCCCTGGATCCAGGTCGCCCAGCCCATCAGGGCGAGGATCAGGGCGAGGCAGAAGACCGAGACCCGTCGCAGCGGTGTGTTCATGGGGCGCGGCTCCTCGGGACGGTCGGTTCGGCCGGAACGTCGGCATTCCGGTCCACCGTGCCCGTCCTTCATGAGAGCGCAATGAGAGCGCCATGAAAGTGCCTCGCTCGTACGGAATGGCTTGTACGGGACAACTGAGCGGCGCGTTTCCCCCTCTTTCACGGCGGGCTCTCCCCCGGAGGGGTGTGGACGCGTGGACACACCGAGCGGAAGACAGGAGCGACGACGGGTGCCGGCCATCAGCCAGCGGATGCATTTGGTGCTGCTCACCGCCTGGACCGTCCTGTGGTTCGCGGTGGTCGAACCGCACGGCGGCTTCTCCTGGCACTATCTGCGCACCGGCGGCGAGCTGATCTACCAGGCCGGCGCGGGCGACGGCACGGGCGGCCTCAACCTCTACGCCCATCACCCCGAGCTCCAGATGGGCCCGCTCAGCTTTCTGACCGCGGGCCTGTTCAACCCGTTCCCCGAGGCCACCGGCCAGTTCCTCGCCGCGGCCCTGATGTCGCTGCTCGGGCTGGTCATCGTCGTCCTGGCGGGCCGCAGCGCCGCCTACCACTTCCTGGGCACCGGCACCAACCACCAGCGGCTGCGGCAGCGCGTCCTGATCGCCGGGCTGGCGTTCATCCCCATGTGGATCGAGGTCGCGGTCCGCTTCGGCCATCTCGACGACGTCCTGGCGCTGTTCTTCACCTGCCTCGCGGTACGGGCCCTGACCCTCGGCAACGCCGCCCTGACCGGCGCCTTCATGGCCCTCGCCATGGACTCCAAACCGACCGCGCTGGCCTTCCTCCCCCTCCTGCTCGCCCTGCCCAGGGACAAGTGGCTGAAGGCCGGCCTGTGGTGCGCGGGCCTGGTGGCCGTCGCCTGGCTGCCGTTCTTCCTCGGCGACCCGCAGACCGTGTCCGCCGCCAAGTTCGCCATCCCCAACCACCCGGCGTCCGCGCTGCGCTGGCTGGGTGTCGCCGATCCGGAAACCCCCGGCTGGGACCGCCCCGCCCAGGCCGCCCTGGGCCTCGCCCTCGGATCCTTCGCCGTCTGGCGCGGCCGCTGGCCGGCGGTGGTCCTGCTCGGCGCCAACGCCCGCATCGCCCTCGACCCCAGCGTCTACACCTACTACACCGCGTCCGTCCTGCTCGGCACCCTGCTCTGGGACGTCATCGGCCAGCGCCGCCTGGTCCCCTGGTGGAGCTGGCTGGCCCTGCTGGTCCTCTACGGCAGCGTCTTCGCCGTCCCCGACGACTCGGCCCGCGGCCTGATCCGGCTGGCCTTCGTGGCGGTCTCGACGGCGATCGTGCTGTGCGCGCCGGTACGCGAACGGGGGCAGCGGGGACGACGGGGCGGGCGGGGCGGCCGGGGACGGCGCAGGCCCCCCGCCCATACGGACGAGGGGCCTGCGACGAGCTCTGGGGACGGAAGCCCTGGGGCCGGAAGCCCTGGGGCCGGAAACCCTGAGGACGGTGCTACGCCTTGGGCAGAGCCGCCAGCTGCGCGGTGATCCGGACGATGTCCGCCTCCGCGGCCGCCAGCCGGCCGCGAATCTTGTCCACGACCTTCTCCGGCGCCTTGGCGAGGAACGCCTCGTTGCCGAGCTTGCCGTCGGCCTGCGCCTTCTCCTTCTCGGCCGCCGCCAGATCCTTCGTCAGCCGCTTGCGCTCCGCCTCGACATCGATCGCCCCGGACAGGTCCAGTGCGACCGTCGCCCCCGCGACCGGCAGTGAGGCCGTGGCGCTGAAGTCCTCACCGGCCGGCTGGAGCCGCAGCAGCGAGCGCATCGCGGCCTCGTGCGCCGCCAGCGCCGTACCCGACAGATCCAGCCGCGCCGGAACCTTCTGCCCCGGCTGGAGCCCCTGGTCGGACCGGAAGCGCCGGACCTCGGTGACGACCTGCTGAACGGTCTCGATCTCCTTCTCGGCGGCCGCGTCGCGGAAGCCGGAGTCGGTCGGCCACTCGGCGATGACGAGCGACTCCCCGCCGGTCAGCGTCGTCCACAGCGTCTCGGTGACGAACGGGACGATCGGGTGCAGCAGCCGCAGCGTGACGTCCAGGACCTCGCCCAGCACCCGCCGCGAGGCATCGGCCGCCGGGCCGCCCGCCATGAACGTCGTCTTCGACAGCTCGACGTACCAGTCGAAGACCTCGTCCCAGGCGAAGTGGAAGAGGGTGTCCGACAGCTTGGCGAACTGGTAGTCGTCGTAGTACGCGTCCACCTCGGCGACGACGGAGTTCAGCCGCGACAGGATCCACCGGTCGGTCGCCGACAGCTGCTCGGCGGGCGGCAGTTCGCCCTCCACCGTGGCGCCGTTCATCAGCGCGAAGCGCGTCGCGTTCCAGATCTTGTTGGCGAAGTTACGGGACCCCTGGACCCAGTCCTCGCCGATCGGGACGTCGACACCCGGGTTGGCGCCGCGGGCCAGCGTGAACCGGACCGCATCCGATCCGTACGCGTCCATCCAGTCCAGCGGATTGACCGCATTCCCGAACGACTTGGACATCTTCTTGCCGAACTGGTCACGAACCATGCCGTGCAGCGCGATGGTGTGGAACGGCGGGGTGCCGTCCATCGCGTACAGCCCGAACATCATCATCCGGGCGACCCAGAAGAAGAGGATGTCGTAGCCGGTGACCAGCACGGAGTTCGGATAGAACTTCTCGACGCTCGGCGTCTGCTCGGGCCAGCCGAGAGTGGAGAACGGCCACAGGCCCGACGAGAACCACGTGTCGAGAACGTCGGTGTCCTGGTGCCACCCCTCGCCGGTGGGCGCCTCGTCCTCGGGTCCGACGCAGACGACCTCACCGTTCGGCCCGTACCAGACCGGAATCCGGTGGCCCCACCACAATTGGCGGGAAATGCACCAGTCGTGAAGGTTGTCCACCCAGCCGAAGTACCGCGACTCCATCTCCTTGGGGTGGATCGCGACCTTGCCGTCACGGACCGCGTCGCCGGCCGCCTTCGCCAGCGGGCCGACCTTGACCCACCACTGCATCGACAGCCGCGGCTCGATGGTGGTCTTGCAGCGCGAGCAGTGGCCGACGGAGTGGGTGTACGGGCGCTTCTCCGAGACGATCCGGCCGTCGGCGCGCAGCGCACCGACGATCGCGGAACGGGCCTCGAAGCGGTCCAGCCCCTGGAAGGGGCCGTGCGCCGTGATGACGCCCCGCTCGTCGAGAACGGCCAGGCTGGCCAGATCGTGGCGCCGCCCGATCTCGAAGTCGTTGGGGTCGTGCGCCGGGGTGACCTTGACCGCACCCGTACCGAACTCCGGGTCGACGTGCTCGTCCGCGACGACCGGAATCCGGCGGCCGGTGAGCGGCAACTCGATCTCGGTGCCGACGAGATGGGCGTAGCGCTCGTCCTCGGGGTGGACGGCGACGGCCGTGTCGCCCAGCATCGTCTCGGCGCGGGTCGTCGCGACGACGATGGACGCGTCGCCCTCCCCGTACCGGATCGACACCAGCTCACCGTCGTCGTCCTGATACTCCACCTCGATGTCCGAGATGGCGGTCAGACAGCGCGGGCACCAGTTGATGATGCGCTCGGCGCGGTAGATCAGCTCGTCGTCGTAGAGCCGCTTGAAGATGGTCTGGACGGCCTTGGACAGGCCCTCGTCCATGGTGAACCGCTCACGCGACCAGGCGACGCCGTCGCCGAGGCGGCGCATCTGACCGCTGATCTGCCCACCGGACTCGTTCTTCCACTGCCAGACCCGCTCGACGAACGCCTCGCGGCCGAGGTCGTGCCGCGAGACACCCTCCTTGGCGAGCTCGCGCTCGACGACGTTCTGGGTGGCGATACCGGCGTGGTCCATGCCCGGCTGCCAGAGCGTCTCGTAGCCCTGCATCCGCTTACGACGCGTGAGCGCGTCGATGAGGGTGTGCTCGAAGGCATGCCCCAGATGCAGGGAGCCGGTGACGTTCGGCGGCGGGATGACGATCGTGTACGGCGGCTTCTCGCTCTTCTCGTCCGCCTCGAAGTAGCCCCGCTCTACCCAGCGCTCGTACAGCGGCCCCTCTACATCGGCCGGCGTGTACTGAGTCGGCAGTTCGGGGGCGCTGTGGTTGCTCTGCTGAGTGTTCTCGGTCACGACCGACAGTGTACGGGCGCGTATGTCGCAGCTTCGAATCGGTTTCGCCCCCGGGGCACCGGCTGTCAGCGGCGTCGTACAGGATGTTCGCAGCGCATAAACATCACATGCGGGCAGCACACAGACGTCGGCTGCCACAGTTGTTACGAGGGGAACCGCTCCATGAGCTACAACCAGCCGCCACCCGGACCGTACGGACAGCAGCCTCAGCAGCCCGGCCCGTACGGCCAGCAGCCGCAGCCGCCGGCCCCGCAGCCCGGCTACGGCTACCCGCAGCAGGGCGGCCAGGTGCCCCCGCAGCAGGGCGGCTACGGCTACCCGCAGCAGCAGCCCCCGCAGCCCGGCTACGGCTACCCCCAACAGGGCGCCCAGCCCGCCTACGGCCAGCAGACCCCGTACGGCGCCATCCCCCAGGGCCCGCCGGAGAGCGGCGGCAGCGGCAAGAAGGTCGGCCTGATCATCGGCGCGGTGGCTGTTGTGGCGGCGATCGGGGTGGGGGCTTACTTCGTGTTCGGGTCGGGGGGTGGCGGCAATGTGAAGCCGTACACGATCTCGCTGCCGGACTCCCTGCTGAACGGGCAGTACACCAAAGAGGCCGGCTTGCCCAGCACCCCCGCGGACGCCTCCAGCGACAAGCAGGCCAAAGCCCTGGGGATCACCGAGGGCAAGAGGGTGACGGGTCGCTACAAGACGCCCAGCAAGGCGGGCGTGGGCATTACGGGCTACTACGGAAAGGTCGCGAACCCGGAAGGCGCCGTTGACCAGCTCTTCGCCCAAGTCGAAGACAACATGAAGAAGAACATGGGGACCGAGAGCCTCAAGGTCGAAACCGTCGACAGTGCAACGTCGTACTCGCCGGACAACTTCGACGGCGGAGCGCTGAAGTGCGCGAAGTACAAGGTCTCGGGCAGTGAGCACGGCGTGGAGATGTCCTTCAACCTCACCTCTTGCGCCTGGGGAGACAGCAGCGCCGTCGGTTCGGTCGCGTTCATGCCTGCAATGGGGCCCACAGGAGTCACCGAACAGGCTCCTGAGGGCGACGCCGCGGCCGACAAGACCGCCAAGATCCGCCAGGAAGTCCGCAAGGAGAAGTAGCGCTTCCCAGCGGCCGACCGACCACGAAAGGGCCCTCGACGGGCATCCCGTCGAGGGCCCTTCGCCTGCCCTGCGCGTGAAGCGACGGATCCGGCAGAAAATTGACCAGAACATTACGGATGCCCCAAATGGAGCCTCATGGGGCAGTAGCTTGATCGACGATCGATCGAAAGCCACCGCGGCTTTCCGACCCAAGGGGGGATTCCCATGCGCAAGGTAGTGCGCCGCATAGCGGCAGCCACCGCAACAGTGCTGGCAGGCGCCGCGCTTCCACTCGTCGCCACCGCGCCGGCCCACGCCGACACCTACAAATGCGCGTCGTACCTGCACGCGCACGGGTACACAATCGGGCCTAAGGTTTCACGCGAGTGCAACCTCGCGGATAGCGAGCCCGGGGCGATTGGAAAGGCGGCAGCCATAAACAGCTGCTATATCGACCTGTTGGCCTTGGGCGTCAAAGGTCAGGACGCGAACACGGCGTGCAATCTCAGCTGGTGAACCGCTGACCCGCCCCGCCAACCACAAGAACAGCCCGGCAGCGACTTCGCTGCCGGGCTGTTCCGTTGGTCGCTATGAGCAGCGCACTACGCACTCTTCTCCTGCGGCTCCCCCGACTCCCCCCGGTTCCGGGGAACGAGGGTCGGGTTCACGTTCGAGTGAACGACGTCCGCCGTGATGACGACCCGTGCGACGTCCTTGCGGGACGGGACCTCGTACATGGCGGAGGACAGGACCTCTTCCATGATGGCGCGCAGGCCGCGGGCGCCGGTGCCGCGGAGGATGGCCTGGTCGGCGATGGCCTCCAGGGCCGGGCGGTCGAAGTCGAGCTCGACGCCGTCGAGTTCGAAGAGGCGCTTGTACTGCTTGACGAGCGCGTTACGCGGCTCGACCAGGATCTGGAGGAGCGCCTCACGGTCGAGGTTGTGGACGGAGGTGAGGACGGGGAGGCGGCCGATGAACTCGGGGATCATCCCGAACTTGACCAGGTCCTCGGGCATGACCTCCTGGAGCTGGTCCTTGGACTCGATCTCCCGCTTGGACCGGATGGTGGCGCCGAAGCCGATGCCCTTGGCGCCGGACCGGGCCTCGATGATCTTCTCCAGGCCGGCGAAGGCGCCGCCCACGATGAACAGGACGTTCGTCGTGTCGATCTGGATGAATTCCTGGTGCGGGTGCTTCCGGCCACCCTGCGGCGGGACGGAGGCGGTGGTGCCCTCCAGGATCTTGAGCAGGGCCTGCTGGACGCCCTCGCCGGAGACGTCCCGCGTGATCGAGGGGTTCTCGCTCTTGCGGGCGACCTTGTCGATCTCGTCGATGTAGATGATGCCGGTCTCGGCCTTCTTGATGTCGAAGTCCGCGGCCTGGATGAGCTTGAGGAGGATGTTCTCGACGTCCTCGCCGACGTAGCCGGCCTCGGTCAGCGCCGTGGCGTCGGCGAAGGCGAACGGGACGTTGAGCATCCGGGCGAGGGTCTGCGCCAGCAGCGTCTTGCCGGAGCCCGTGGGGCCGAGCAGCAGGATGTTGGACTTGGCGAGCTCGATGCCCTCGTCGCCGCGGCCGCCGCCGTTCTCGCCGGCCTGCACCCGCTTGTAGTGGTTGTAGACGGCGACCGACAGCGCCTTCTTCGCGGGCTCCTGGCCCACCACATAGCCGTTGAGGAACTCGTAGATCTCCCGCGGCTTGGGGAGCTCCTCCCAGCGCACCTCGGAGGTCTCGGCGAGCTCCTCCTCGATGATTTCGTTACAGAGATCGATGCACTCGTCGCAGATGTACACACCAGGTCCCGCGATGAGCTTCTTCACCTGCTTCTGGCTCTTTCCGCAGAATGAGCACTTGAGCAGGTCGCCGCCGTCACCGATGCGTGCCACGAGGTGCTTCCCCTTCGCCTGGGATCCGCATTGCTCAACGGACCCGGGTGCTTGCCTATCGACGGTACCTTGCCGGGACCCCCGTACGGGCCCCCCTTGGACGGACTCGGTTCACTCGTTCCGGCCCGTTCCAAGGGGGCAGCCACTCCGGCTCATTTCGCGAAGATCGCGAGCGGGCCACGGGCAGGTCATGAGCGAGTCATGAGCCGCCCACGAGGTCGCCCCGGTCGGCCGCTCCGCTCAGACGGAGACGGACGACTTCCGCGTCGAGACGATCTGGTCGACCAGACCGTACGCGAGCGACTCCTCCGCGGTCAGAATCTTGTCGCGCTCGATGTCTTCGCGGATCTTCTCGATGGGCGTGCTGGAGTGCTTGGCCAGCATGTCCTCGAGCTGCGAACGCATCCGCTGGATCTCGCGGGCGGCGATCTCCAGGTCGGAGACCTGGCCGCGGCCGGTCTCGCTGTAGGGCTGGTGGATCAGCACCCGGGCGTTGGGCAGCGCCATCCGCTTGCCGGGCGTACCGGCGGCCAGCAGCACCGCGGCGGCCGAGGCGGCCTGGCCCATGCACACCGTCTGGATGTCCGGCTTGACGAACTGCATGGTGTCGTAGATGGCCGTCAGCGCCGTGAAGGAGCCACCGGGGGAGTTGATGTAGATGGAGATGTCCCGGTCCGGGTCCATCGACTCCAGGCACAGCAGCTGCGCCATGACGTCATTGGCGGACGCGTCGTCGATCTGCACGCCGAGGAAGATCACCCGCTCCTCGAAGAGCTTCGCGTACGGGTCGTACTCGCGCACGCCCTGCGAGGTGCGCTCGACGAAGCGCGGGACGATGTAGCGGGACTCGGCGCGCATGCCGGAGAACTCGGCCTGGGCGCGCTCGTGGAGGCCGCTTCCGGGGAAGTTGTTCATCTAGGGGTTCACCGTCCTGGTGGCGATAAAGGCTGGGGGTCTGCTACGGGGCGTGTACGGCCGGGGGTCAGGCCCCGGTGCCGCCCCCGCCCGGAACGCCGGCGGCGGAGGGCATGACCTCGTCGATGAGGCCGTACGCCTTGGCCTCCTCGGCGCTGAACCAGCGGTCGCGGTCGGCATCCATGGTCCACTGCTCCAGCGTCTGGCCGGTGTGCTGGGCGGAGAGCTCGCCCAGGCGCTTCTTCGTACGGAGCAGCTGATCGGCGTGGATCTTGATGTCCGAGGCCGAACCGGCCAGGCCCGCGGAGGGCTGGTGGATGAGGATCTCGGCGTTCGGCAGCGCGAAGCGCTTGCCCGGGGTGCCGGCGCTCAGCAGGAACTGGCCCATCGAAGCGGCCAGGCCCATCGCGATCGTCACCACGTCGTTCTTGATGTACTGCATGGTGTCGTAGATCGCCATACCGGCCGTGACCGAACCGCCCGGACTGTTGATGTAGAGGTAGATGTCCTTGTCCGGGTCCGCGGCCAGGAGAAGCAGCTGCGCGGTGATCTTGTTGGCGATGTCGTCGTCGACCGGCTGGCCGAGGAAGATGATCCGCTCGCCGAGCAGCCGGTTGTAGACCTGGTCGCCGAGGCCACCGAAGGTCGGCTCAGCGGCGGCGGAAGGCATCGGGATCGTCACGTGTCCACCTGCTCGTTGTCGGACGGTTCGCGACCGTCTCAGCGTCGTCTGCCGGGGCGCGGGGATCGGCGCCGTATGCTGCCCGGCGCGGTTTCAGGGACTCCCCTGCCCTCGTATCTACGGACCCTAACGCGCAGGTCGGACAACGCCATCCCGCATTGAGAACTGTTCGCTGTGAGCGCAGGCTCACCGGTCGGGTATGACGCCGGTATGACCGGCCCGCGGCGCGGTTCCGGTGCCCGCACGGCAACGGGCCCGAACACGCTTGCGTGCGCGTTCGGGCCCGTACGTATCAGTGCCGTGCGACGGCCGGGGCTCAGGCCTCGGTCGACTCGTCGGCCGCGGGCTTGTCCTCGGTGCCCTCGGCCTCGGCGACGACGGTCTCGGCGACCTCGGTCTCGTCCTCGTCCTCCAGGTCGATGACCTCACCGTTGGTGTCCTTGACCGTGGCGGCCTCGACGACGACCGCGAGGGCCTTGCCGCGGGCGACCTCGCCGACGAGCATCGGCACCTGGCCGCCCTCGACGACGGCCTGGGCGAACTGGTCGGGGGACATGCCGGAGGACTGCGCGCGGCGCATGAGGTGCTCGGTGAGCTCCTCCTGGCTGACGTTCAGCTTCTCCTTGTTGACCAGCTCATCGAGGATGAACTGGGTCTTGATGCCCTTCTCGGCCTGCTCCTTGGTCTCGGCGTCGAACTCTTCCTCGGTCTTGCCCTGGATCTCCAGGTACTTCGCGAGGTCGAGGCCCATCTGGCCGAGCTGGTGGTGCTCCAGGTTGTGCTTGCGGGTCTGGATCTCGTCCGCGAGCAGCTTCTCCGGCATCGGCACCTCGACGAGCTTGAGCAGCTCGTCCAGGACCTTCTCCTGCGCCTGGGTGGCCTGGTCGTACTTCTTCATCTGCTCGAGGCGCTTGCGGCTGTCCGCCTTGAGCTCGTCGAGGGTGTCGAACTCGCTGGCCAGCTGCGCGAAGTCGTCGTCCAGCTCGGGCAGTTCGCGCGACTTGACCTCGGTGACCTCGACGGTGACCTCGGCCTCCTTGCCCTGGGCGGAGCCGCCCTTGAGCTCGGAGGTGAAGGTGGCCTTGCCGTTGGCCTCCAGGCCCTTGACCGCGTCGTCGATGCCGTCCAGCAGCTCACCGGAGCCGACGGTGTAGTTGACGCCCTGGGCGACACCGTCCTCCAGGACCTCGCCGTCGACCTTGGCCTCGAGGTTCACGGTCAGGACGTCGCCGTCCTGGGCGGCGCGCTCGACCGGGGCGGTGGTGGCGAAGCGCTCACGCAGCTGCTCCACGGACTTGTCGACGTCCTCGTCCGAGACCTCGACGGCGTCGACCTCGACCTCGATACCGGAGTAGTCCGGGATCTCCAGGGCCGGGCGGATGTCGACCTCGGCGGTGAAGGCCAGCAGCTCGCCGTCCTTCAGCTCGGTGATGTCGACCTCGGGCTGACCGAGGACGTTGAGCTCACCCTCGTTGACGGCCTCGGTGTAGAACTTCGGGAGCGCGTCGTTGACGGCCTCCTCCAGCACGGCGCCACGGCCGAACCGCTGGTCGATGACCCGGGCAGGGATCTTGCCCTTACGGAAGCCCTTCACCGTGACCTGCTGGTTGATCTTCTTGTACGCCGCGTCGAGGCTGGGCTTGAGCTCCTCGAAGGGCACCTCGACAGTGAGCCGAACCCGGGTCGGGTTCAGGGTCTCCACGGCGCTCTTCACGGTTCGGTCTCCTTGGGGCTGACTTCTGGGGTTTTGCCGAAGATCTTCCGGGCCCGCTCATTCGCGGCCCGGCCGATCACGCCCGGATACAGAGACACACGGGCGCGCAGCTTGCATAGTAACCGCAGGGAGGATGACGCCCACAACGCGATCTTGAATGGGCGGGCGGTGGGCCGACGAGGGGCCACCGGTGGCAACCGATGAGGCGTCGTCGCGCGGGTGAAGGGGGGCGAAGGAGAGCCTTCGCCCGGCCGAGGTTTCGGCTGGATCGTGCTGGTCGGGGTGGCCGGATTCGAACCGACGACCTTCCGCTCCCAAAGCGGACGCGCTACCAAGCTGCGCCACACCCCGTCGGTGCGACACGTAGGGTACATGGCTGCCGGCCGTACGGCTGCCAGATATCGGGACAACGGATCCGGCCGGCGGGCGACGGGAATGCGGTGTGCGGCGGACCGCCCTGACCCGCTACGATGCACAGCGTGCCGCGGTCGGTGACCGGTGGCGCTTGCGGGCGTAGCTCAATGGTAGAGCCCCAGTCTTCCAAACTGGCTACGCGGGTTCGATTCCCGTCGCCCGCTCGCAGAAGGAACCCCAGGCCCGGTGGTCTGGGGTTCTTTGCGTTGGTTCGTTGGGTTGGCTCGTGGCGTGGGTTCGCTGCGTTGGTTCTTTGCGTCGTACGGGGTTTTGGGCGCGCCCGAGGTGGTCGGCTCGCGGCGTTCTAAGGTGACCGGCATGGAGATCTGGATCAATCCCGCGTGTTCCAAGTGCCGTTCCGCCGTGGACCTTCTCGACGGGGAGGGCGCGCAGTACACCGTGCGCCGCTATCTGGAGGAGCCGCCGACCGCGGACGAGATCCGCGCCGTGCTGGAGCGGCTGGGCCTGGAGCCGTGGGACATCACCCGTACCCAGGAGGCCGAGGCCAAGGAGCTGGGCGTCGGGTCCTGGGGACGTACCGACGCGGAGCGGGAACGGTGGATCGAGGCGCTGGCCGCACACCCCCGACTGATCCAGCGGCCGATCATCACCGCGGACGACGGATCGGCGCTGGTGGGGCGCAGCGAGGAAGCCGTACGGGATGCCCTGTCGCGGACCGGGGACGGACCGACCGCCTAGCCGGGATCGCCGGAAAACCGCTGGACAACCACAGGATGGCCGCCGGGAGCCGGGGCCGGCGGCCTAGAAGGTGATGTGGTTGATGGTGCTGGCGATGGAATTGAGGAACCGGTTGATCGACGGCGCCATTCCCGTGGAGGCGAGGAAGAAGCCGAAGAGTATGGCGACGATCGCCGGACCCGCCTTGAGGGCCTTCTGTCTCATCAGTACGACGAGGATGATCCCCAACATCAGCACCACAGACAGCGAAAGAGCCACACTGATCACACCCTTGGTCGGAACGCCTCACCGGCCCGGGAGCATGCCCCGCACACCCCCCGGCCCCATCGTGCCACCAACTCCTTTCCCAGCGCAGGCGGGTGACGAATCATCGGCCAACGCTTTGCCCGGTTCCGTCCCCCGGTGGCGACGGGGTCCGGCCAGGCGCGGCAGGAGCCGGGACGGGGCCCGTACGGGGGCCTGCGGGGGCGGGGGTACGGAATTCACCGCCCGGCGCCACGGCGGGCCACCGGCATGAATTTCCGGATTCCCGGCACTACTTCCCGCGCCATTTCCAGTATTTCCTGCGCCATTTATCGCATCGTCTCGCATCGCCCATCACGTCTTTCGTGACGGCGGTGACTGCGCTTGCGCGGCGATAGCGGCATATCAACCGGGAAGCGGACATTCCTTCCGGGCCGTTCGCTGGGGATATCAGCCGTTTTGAAATGTCAAAACATGACAAATCATCCCACCGGGGTGCGGCTTGCGGGCCCGGCGACCGGGCGCACGACCCGGCCCTGCGGGGAATCTCACGGCTCATTGCCCGCTTTATCGGTGGCGTATCCGCGGCCACACCCGGCGAATTACCGAATAACGAGGTACGGGTTTTACGCATTCGCCGGGCACCGCTATCGTGCCTGGGATGTCTCCCGCTGCCCCCACTCCACGACGCGAGCTGTCTCCGCCCATGGAGGCGCCCGCCGCGCAGGACACACCGGCCCCGGCAACGGCGTCGGAGCCCGCGCCCAGAGCCGGCCGGGACGCGTTCTTCGACAACGCGAAGTACCTGGCCATCGTGCTGGTGGCGATGGGGCACGCATGGGAGCCGCTGACCGACGGCAGCCGCGCCGCAGAGGCGCTCTACATGACCGTCTACACGTTCCACATGCCGGCGTTCATCATCATCTCCGGCTACTTCTCGCGCAGTTTCGATATGCGCAAGGACCGCCTCCAGCGGCTGATCACCGGCGTCGCCGTCCCCTACGTCATCTTCGAGACGGCCTACGCCTTCTTCAAGCGCTGGGCGGACAACGACCCCGGGCATCCGATCAGCCTGCTGGACCCGTGGTTCCTGACGTGGTTCCTGGTGGCGCTGTTCATCTGGCGGCTGACGACCCCGCTGTGGAAGATCGTGCGCTGGCCGATTCCGCTGGCCGTGGTGATCGCCGTGCTCGCGTCCGTCTCCCCGGAGATCGGTGACGATCTGGACCTCCAGCGGGTGCTCCAGTTCCTGCCGTTCTTCGTGCTGGGGCTGAATCTGCGGCCCGAGCACTTCCGGATGGTGCAGCGGCGGTCGGTGCGGATCGCGTCCGTGCCGATCTTCGCGGCCGCGCTGGTGATGGCGTACTGGGCGGCGCCCCGGATGTCGTCGGCGTGGTTCTACCACCGCGACAGCGCCCAGGAGCTGGGCACCACCTGGTGGGCGGGCGTGATCATGACGCTGGCCCTGTTCGGCTGCTCGCTGGTGATGACGGCCTGCTTCTACTCCTGGGTGCCGCGGCGCACGATGTGGTTCACGGTGCTGGGCGCGGGGACGCTGTACGGCTATCTGCTGCACGGCTTCCTGGCCAAGGGCTCGCGGTTCTGGGGCTGGTTCGACGACTACAAGTGGCTGCACTCTCCGCTCGGCGAGATCGCGGTGACGGTGATCGCGGCCGTCGTCGTCACGGCGCTGTGCACCCCGCCGGTGCAGCGGGCGTTCCGGTGGGCGATGGAACCCAAGATGGCCTGGGCGTTCAAGAAGGACCCGGCGGTTACGGCGCGGGCGCGGGCCGGGGCGTGATCCCTTGCCGGGCACGGGAGGCGGCGGCGGACGGCGACCGTGAGCGGTGCGCGACCGGTGAGGGACAGGTCCGGGCCACCCCCGTACGATGACGTGGCCGTATCAATGCAGCAGCAACGCATCAGCACCGACAACCGGACGCACCGGGGGGACTTCTCGTGAGCTTCATGGACCGTCTACGCGGCGAGTTCATCGACATCATCGAATGGACCGACGACAGCCGGGACACGATGGTATGGCGTTTCCCGCGCTATGAGAACGAGATCAAGATGGGCGCCAAGCTCATCGTGCGCGAATCGCAGGTCGCCGTTTTCGTCAACATGGGCCGCATCGCCGATGTCTTCGCCCCGGGCATGCACGAGCTGCAGACCGGGAACCTGCCAATCCTCTCGACCCTCCAGGGCTGGAAGTACGGTTTCCACTCGCCGTTCAAGGCCGAGGTGTACTTCGTCACCACCCGGCAGTTCACGGACATGAAGTGGGGCACGCAGAACCCGGTCACGGTGCGCGACCCCGAGTTCGGCATGGTGCGGCTGCGGGCGTTCGGCGGCTACGCGGCGCGGGTGACGGACCCGGCCAAGCTGCTGAACGAACTCGCCGGCACCGACCCGCAGTTCCGCACCGAAGAGGTCGAGGAATATCTGCGGCAGCTGATCGTCGGGAAGCTCGGCACGCTGCTGGGGAGCTCGGGCATTCCCATGCTCGACCTCGCCGCGCGCCAGAGCGAGCTGGGCGACCGGCTGGCCAAGATGCTGTCCGACGAGCTGATGGCGTCGCACGGCATCGCGATCCCGAAGTTCATCATCGAGAACATCTCGCTGCCGCCCGAGGTCGAGCAGGCCATCGACGCCCGCAGCCGGATGGGCATCATCGGGAACCTCGACAACTACGCCCGTATGCAGGCGGCGGACGCGGTGCGGGACGCGGCGAACAACCCGGGCGGCGCCGGGGAGGGCGTGGGCCTGGGACTCGGCATGGCCGCGGGGCAGCAGATGGCGCAGGCGTTCACGCCCCAGCAGCCGCAGCAGCCCCAGCAGGCTTACGCGCCCGCTCCCGCCGCCCCGGCTCCCGGTGGCGCGGCCGTTCCGCCGCCGCTGCCCGGTCAGCAGCAGTACCAGTGGCACGTGGCCGTGGACGGCCAGCAGCAGGGCCCCTACGACCATGCGACGTTCTCCGGGCACATCCGCTCGGGCGCCGTGCGCAGCGGCATGCTCGCCTGGCGCGAGGGCATGGAGGGCTGGCAGCCGGTGGAGCAGATCCCCGAGCTGGCTTCGCTCTTCCGCGCCACTCCCCCGCCGCTGCCGCCGCAGGCGTGACCGACCGCCAGGAGGGCGTGTCCCGATGAGCTATCAGCCGTATCAGCCACAGCAGCCTTATCAGCAGCCGCCGCAACAGCCGTACCAGCAGCCCTACCCGCAGCAGCCGCAGCAGCCCTATCAGGGGCAGCCCCCGCAGCCGTACCAGCAGCAGCAGCCGCAACAGCCCCACCCGCAGCAGCAGCCCTACCAGCAGGCTCCGCCGCCCCCGGGGCAGTACGGGCAGCAGTACGGGCAGCAGCCGGCCGCTCCGCAGCAGCCCGAGCAGGCGCAGCCCGAGCAGCAGCCCGGCACGCCGCAGTCCTACGCCTGCCCGTCCTGCGGTTCCACCGCCGAGTACGCCCCCGGTACGAACGCCCTGCGCTGCCCGAACTGCCGCTTCGAGCAGCCCATCGCCCCCGTCAACCGGGAAGTGCGCGAGCACGCCTGGGAGGAGCTGGCGACCCTGCCGCCCAAGCCCCGGGCGGCCGGCGGCCAGGTTCTCCAGTGCCCCGGCTGCGGTGCGGTCAACGAGACCAGCGCGCTCTCCGGCCGCTGCCAGTTCTGCGCCACGCCCATGGTCGCCTCGGCCGCCACGGACCGGATCGTGCCCGAGGGCCTGGTGCCGTTCCGGGTGAACAAGCAGGAGGTGCACGAGAACCTGCGCAAGTGGGCCCGGTCCCGCTGGTTCGCGCCGAACAGCCTGAAGAAGGTGAACTCGGCCGAGACCCTGCACGGGACGTACGTTCCGCACTGGACGTACGACGCCGCGACCGCGTCCTCGTACAACGGTGAGCGCGGCAGGCGGTACACCACCGGCAGCGGCGACAACGAGCGGACCGAGATCCGCTGGACCCGGGTCAGTGGCAATGTCAGCCGGAACTTCGACGACGTCCTCGTCCCCGGCGTCGGGCACATCCCGGTCGCCAAGTTGGAGGCGCTGGAGCCCTGGCCGCTGAAGCAGGCGGTGGCCTACCAGGAGGCGTATCTGGCGGGCTTCCGGACGCTGCGCTACGACGTCGAGCCGGAGGCGGGATTCCAGCACGCCCAGCGGAGGATGGCCGAGGTCATCCGGGAGGACTGCAAGAAGAACATCGGCGGCGACCAGCAGCGGGTGCACTCGGTCAACACCAACTACGGGTCGGTGACGTACAAACTGCTGCTGCTCCCGGTGTGGTTCGCGTCGTATGTCTACAACGGCAAGCAGTGGCAGGTCATGGTGAATGCCCAGACGGGCGAGGTCGACGGGGACCGGCCCTACAGCCCGCTGAAGATCGCGTGCGCCGTTGCCCTGGTGGCGTTGCTGGTGACGGCCTGGTTCGTGTTCGGGCAGCACCATCACCATCACTGACAGGCGCGTCGGCGGCGGGAGCGGATGCCCGCCGCCGTTGGCGTTGGGGGCGGGAGTCCCCTAGGGGGTATTCGAACAGATCCCCTAAGGGTTGCGGGCGCCCCTTGCAGGCCACAACGTGGCGGGGGCGGGCGGAATTCCCGGGTGCGCGGACGGTCGGATGCCGGGGGCCGGGCGAAGCGGCGGTCGCCGGACGGCGTGTCAGGCGACGGACGAAGTGCCGGGCACCGGACGAAGCGCCGGACGCCGGACGAAGTGCCGGGCGGCAGGTGGAGTGCCGGGCGCCACACGCCCTGTCAGGCGTCCCGGCAGATCAGTAGGAGGGCGCGGTCGTCGTTGACGTCCTTGGCCACGGCCTCGATCAGGTGCCAGGCGGCGCCGGCGAAGCCGGTGGTGACGTAGCGGTCGGCCTCGCCGGTGAGGCGGTCGATGCCTTCGGCGATATCGCGGTCGTTGACCTCGACCAGGCCGTCGGTGAAGAGCATCAGGACGTCGCCGGGGCGCAGGGTGCCCTTGACGGGGTCGAACTGGGCGCCGTCGTAGACGCCGAGCAGCGGGCCCTCGCCCGACTTCTCCTCCCAGCGGCCGCTGCCCGCGCTCAGTTGGAGCGCGGGGAGGTGGCCCGCCGAGAGGAGTTCGTAGTCGCCGGACTCCAGGTCGAGGACGAGGTGGATGGAGGTGGCGAAGCCCTCGTCCCAGTCCTGGCGCAGGAGATAGCCGTTGGCGGCGGGGAGGAAGGCATGCGGCGGCAGCGAGCCGAGCAGGCCGCCGAAGGCACCGGAGAGGAGGAGGGCGCGGGAGGCGGCGTCCATGCCCTTGCCGGAGACGTCGGTGAGCACGACTTCCAGGATGCTGCCGCCGTGGGTGCGGGAGGCGACGACGAAGTCGCCGGAGAAGGACTGGCCGCCGGCCGGGCGCAGCGCCATCTCGTGGTGCCAGCCCGGTGGCAGTTTGGGCAGCGAGCTCTGGACGCGGATCCGCTCGCGCAGGTCGAAGAGCATGGTGCCGCCGCGCCTCCAGGGCACCCCGACCCGGCTGCGGAACTGCGCGATGAGCAGGCCGAAGAAGCCGACGGCGGCCACGACCAGGACGGTGCCGGGGGTGATCCGGTCGGGCCCTTCGTCGTACGGGCCGAAGAGGACGGATTCGACGACCAGGGCGCCGGCGGAAGCCCCGTAGAGGACAAGGAGGTTGGCGGGACGCAGGAGGAGGCCGCCGGCGATCACCGGGAGGACCAGGGCCGTGGGGGCGAGCCACTCGGGGCGCCACAGGGTGCCGCCGGCGAGGGCGGGGATGGCGAGGAGGAGGGCGACGAGGGCGAAGCGGTCGGAGCCCTCGCCGCGGAAGTAGTCGACCCCGGCTTTGCGCACGCCGATGCGGGCCCGGTGCAGTCCTTTGTGCATCCGGGCCGTCAGGGGTTCCGTACGGGTGGGGGTTCCCGGGCCGCTTGTCATTGCTCTGGGACCTTATCCACCCGTTCGGCGGTGCGTCGATTCGCCGCACGTCACCCCGGGGAATTGCCGGGAAACGGCGTTCGACGTTCGAAATGCGGTCGCGCGGATGCGGGCCGGTCGTAGCCGCCGCTAGGCGCCGTTCGTCGGCTGGCAGCCCGGGCACCAGAAGAGGTTGCGGGCGGCCAGTTCGGCGGTGCGGATCTCGCTGCCGCAGAGGTGGCAGTGCTGGTGGGTGCGGCGGTAGACGTAGACCTCGCCGCCGTGGTCGTCCACCCGGGGCGGGCGGCCCATCGCCTCCGGCATGTGCTCGGGGCGGACGGTGTCGATGCGGTTGTTGCGGACGCCTTCGCGCATGAGGAGGACCAGGTCCTGCCAGATGGCGTCCCAGGCGGTGCGGGGCAGGTCGCGGCCGGGGAGGTAGGGGTCGATGTGGTGCCGGAAGAGGACCTCGGCGCGGTAGACGTTGCCCACCCCGGCGATGATCTTCTGGTCGAGGAGCAGGGCGGCGATGGTGGTGCGGCTGCGGGTGATGCGCTGCCAGGCCCGGTCGGGGTCGGCGTCGGGGCGCAGCGGGTCGGGGCCCAGGCGGTCGTGTATCGCCTGCTTCTCGGGGGTGGTGATCAGGGCGCAGGTGGTGGGGCCGCGCAGGTCCGCGTAGGCGGTGGCGGTGGCCAGGCGGAGGCGGACGGTGTCGGTGGGGGGCGGGGCGGGGGCGTCGCCGAAGCCGAGTTTGCCGAAGAGGCCGAGGTGGATGTGGATCCAGCCGGTGTCGCCGAAGCCGAGGAAGAGATGCTTGCCGTGGGCCTCGGTGGCGGTCAGCGTCTGACGGTCGGTCAGGGTCGCGCTGTCGGAGAACTTGCCCTGGGGGCTGGAGGTGCGGACCTGGTGGCCCAGGAAGCGGGCGGCGTAGTCCTGGGCCAGGCGGTGGATGGTGTGGCCCTCGGGCACGAGGCTCCTCCGGAGGGGTTTCTCCGTACGTGGTCGGGTTTTCCGCCGTGACTCCCCCACTGCCTGAACGGCGTGGGAGGTGCCCCCACGCGGCGGGCTTTGTCCGCTGCGCGGGGCGGTACGGCTGCGGCGCCGGGCCTCCACGGCTTCGCCGTTGCGGCCCGGCGCCTCCCGTGGGTGGCTGGTGAAAGGTGGGTGCGGGCGCCCGGGTTACTGCTGCGGGTGGTGGGCCGGGATGGGCGGGAGGTCGCCGGTGGTCTCGTAGGCCGAGAGCATGTCGATGCGGCGGGTGTGGCGCTCCTCGCCCGAGTACGGGGTGGCCAGGAAGACCTCGATGAAGCGCGTGGCCTCGTCCTGGGTGTGCATGCGGCCGCCGACCGAGATGACGTTGGCGTTGTTGTGCTCGCGGCCGAGCTTGGCGGTTTCCTCGCTCCAGGCCAGTGCGGCCCGTACGCCCTTGACCTTGTTGGCGGCGATCTGCTCGCCGTTGCCGGAGCCTCCGATGACGATGCCCAGGCTGTCCGGGTCGGCGGCGGTCTGCTCCGCGGCGCGGAGGCAGAAGGGGGGGTAGTCGTCCTGGGCGTCGTAGATGTGGGGGCCGCAGTCGACGGGCTCGTGCCCGTTGGCCTTGAGCCACTCGACGAGGTGGTTCTTGAGTTCGAAGCCGGCATGGTCGGAACCGAGGTACACGCGCATGGGCATGAGTGTGACATGGCACGCGGCGGGTAGGCGCCGTCGGGTCGTCGTGCGGACGAACGGTGGAGAACGATCCGCAGTCGGGTCTTCCATAGCGGACGATCATGAGTTCTCATACCTGGGTTCCACATCAGAACGACCGAAGGATGGTGCACATGGGCGCGGATCCGCCCGAGGGGCTCCAGGCAGGACTCAAGAACCGGCATCTGTCGATGATTGCCATCGGCGGCGTCATCGGTGCCGGTCTGTTCGTGGGCTCCGGTGCCGGTATCGCCGCCGCCGGGCCCGGCATTTTGATCTCGTACGCCCTGACCGGGCTGCTGGTCGTGCTGGTGATGCGGATGCTGGGGGAAATGGCCGCGGCCTCCCCGGTGTCGGGGTCGTTCTCCGCTTATGCCGACCGGGCGCTGGGACGCTGGGCCGGTTTTACGATCGGGTGGCTCTACTGGTTTTTCTGGTCGGTGGTGCTGGCGGTGGAGGCGACCGCCGCGGCCTCGATTCTGACCGGCTGGGTCCCGGCCGTCCCGCAGTGGGCCTGGGCGTTGCTGGTGATGATCGTGCTGACCGGTACAAATCTGATCTCGGTCGGTTCCTTTGGCGAGTTCGAATTCTGGTTCGCCGGTATCAAGGTGGTGGCCATTGTTGTTTTCCTCGTGGTCGGTGCGTTGGCGATATTTGGGCTTCCGCCGGGCGATCATGCGGTGGGTCTGTCGAATCTGACCGGGCACGGCGGGTTCCTGCCGCACGGTCCGGGGGCGATTCTTTCGGGCATGCTGCTGGTGGTCTTCTCCTTCATGGGGAGTGAGATCGTCACGCTGGCGGCGAGCGAGTCGCCGAATCCGGTGACGGCCGTACGGAAGGCCGTGACCAGCGTGATCTGGCGGATCGCGCTCTTCTACATCGGGTCGATCGCGGTGATCGTGACGCTGTTGCCGTGGAACGACCGGGCGGTTTCCCAGAGCCCGTACGTGGCGGTGCTGACGTCGCTGAACATTCCGTACGCGGGCACCGTGATGGATGTGGTGGTGCTCACCGCGGTGCTGTCGTGTCTGAACTCCGGGCTGTACACGGCCTCGCGGATGGCGTTCTCGCTCGGGGAGCGCGGGGATGCGCCGAAGTCGTTCGCGACCGTCAACCGGGGCGGTGTGCCGGCGGTGGCGATCTGGGCGTCGGTGGCCTTCGGATTCATTGCGACGATTTTCAGTTACACGTCGAAGGACACGATTTTCGAGTTCCTGCTGAATTCGTCCGGTGCGGTGGCGCTGTTCGTCTGGCTCGTCATCTGTTTCTCGCAGCTGCGAATGCGGCGGGTCATCGAGCGGGAGACGCCGGAGCGGCTGACGGTGCGGATGTGGCTGTATCCGTGGCTGACGTACGCGACGATCGGTCTGATTCTTTTCGTCGTGGGCTATATGTTCTACGCCCCGGCCGGGCGGAAGCAGATGGTGCTGTCCGTGGTGGCGGCCGTGGTCGTCCTCGCGGTCGGGCTGGCGCTGGAGCGGCGGCGGGCGCGGGCGGCCGGGGACGGTGCGCCCCTTTCGAAGGACGAGGCGCAGCGGGTCTAGGGCGCGCAACGGAACGGGCCCCGTCTCACCGTGCGGTGAGGCGGGGCCCGGGTGTGTGTGCGCGGCGGTCAGCTGCGGTTGGCGAGCTTCCAGGCCGCCGGCAGGGCGCCCATGGCCAGCGCGGCCTTGAGGGCGTCGCCGATCAGGAACGGGACCAGGCCCTGGGCCACGGCCTGGCCGGCGGACATCCCGGTGCTCAGGGCGAGGTAGGGGACGCCGACGGCGTAGATCAGGGCCGTACCGGCGGCCATGGTGGCGGCGGTGCGCAGGACGCCGCGGTCGCCGCCGCGGCGGGCCAGCGCGCCCACGACGGTGGCGGCGAGCAGCATGCCCGCGATGTAGCCGAAGGTGACGCCCACTCCGGAAGTGCCGCCCGCGAACCAGGGCATACCGGCCATGCCCGCCAGGGCGTACAGCGCGAGGGAGAGCAGCCCGCGGCCGGTGCCGAGCGAGGCGCCGACCAGGAGGGCGGCGAAGGTCTGGCCGGTGACCGGGACCGGGGAGCCGGGAACCGGGACGGCGATCTGCGCCGCGATGCCGGTGAGCGCGGCGCCGCCGACGACCAGCGCGGCGTCGCGGACGCGGGCGCGGGAGGCGGTGGCGGCCGGCAGCAGGTCGGCGAGGACCGCACCGGGACGGGGGAAGGCGGCAGTGCTCATCGGGGCTCCGCGGGGGGTGAGGGACGGAAAGGACGTCCAGACCCTAGTTCACGGGGTCGGCGGCGATCATCGTGTGGCGGCGACAAAGCCGCACCGGCACGCTTGGAGAGTTCCGCTCAACCGGCAGGACCGGGGCAGCCGTTGAGACACGGGGCGTCGCCGCAGGTCACGTGATGCTCGTCACGGCGGCCGCCGCGGCGGGGCGCCGGTTTTGTGGTAGCGCGCGGCGTACGGGGAAACTGGGGCCGCCCCCACGATGACCTGTGGGGTTCCACCAAAGCGCGCCGCCGGGGCGACCCTCCGGCATACCGCTCCCTGCGAAAGTACGAGCCGATGCACGACGCAACGACCCCCGCCGGGACGGCGCCCCTCGGTACGGGTGCCGGCGAACCGGAGCCGCTCAACGGCGGGCTCAAACAGCGCCATCTGACGATGCTGGGCCTGGGCGGGGTGATCGGCGCGGGGCTCTTCGTGGGCTCCGGCGCGGGGATCTCGGTGGCCGGGCCGGGGATCGTGCTGTCGTATCTGATCGCGGGCGCGCTGGCGATGCTGATCATGCGGATGCTCGGGGAGATGTCGGCGGCGATGCCGTCCTCCGGTGCGTTCTCGGTGCATGCGGAGCGGGCGCTGGGGCGCTGGGCGGGCTTCAGCGTGGGCTGGTTGTACTGGTTCATGCTGGTCGTGGTGCTTGCGGTGGAGGCGACCGGCGCCGCGCAGATCGCTCATGGCTGGGCGCCCGCGGTGCCGCAGTGGAGCTGGGTGCTGATCTTCATGGTCGTGTTCACCGCGGCCAATCTCTCCGCGGTGAAGAACTTCGGGGAGTTCGAGTTCTGGTTCGCGGCACTGAAGGTCGCGGCGATCGTGCTGTTCCTGGCGCTGAGCGTGCTGGCGGTCTTCGGGGTGCTGCCCCATACGGAACCGGTCGGGCTGACGAACCTCACCGGGCAGGGCGGTTTTCTGCCCCGCGGCTGGGCGGGCGTGATCTCCGGTGTGCTGGCGGTGGTGTTCGCGTTCGGCGGGCTGGAGGTGGTCACCATCGCGGCGGCCGAATCGGACGATCCGGCGCGGGCGGTGGGCCGGGCGGTCCGCAGCGCGGTGTGGCGGATCCTCTTCTTCTATGTGGGGTCGATGCTGGTCATCGTCACGCTGCTGCCGTGGTCGGCGATGCGGCCGGGCAAGAGCCCGTATGTCGCGGTGCTGGACAGCATCGGGGTGCCGGGCGCCGGGCAGATCATGAACATCGTGGTGTTCGTGGCGCTGCTGTCGGCGCTGAACGCCAATCTCTACGGGTCGTCGCGGATGGTGTTCTCGCTGGCCGAGCGGGGCGAGGCGCCGCGGGCGCTGCTGAAGGTGTCGGGCGGCGGGGTGCCGCGGCGGGCCGTACTGGCCTCGGTGGCCTTCGGGTTCGTCTCCGTCGTGCTGAATCTGGAGTGGCCGGATTCGGTGTTCCTCTACATGCTCAATGCCGTGGGTGCGGTGCTGCTGTTCGTCTGGGGGCTGATCGCCGTCTCCCAGCTGCGGCTGCGTCCGCGTATCGAACGCGAGGCGCCCGAGACGCTGACGCTGCGGATGTGGGCGTTCCCCTGGCTGAGCTGGGTGGCGCTGGTGGCGATGGGCGGCGTGCTGGTGCTGATGCTGACCGAGGACGCGGCCCGGCCGCAGCTGCTGTGGTCGGCCGCGGCGACAGCGGCGGTGCTGGCCGTGGCGGGCGTACGGGAGCTGCGGGCGCGGCGACGGTCAGTCGTAAGTGACGAGTAAACAGCCACAGACAGTCACGATCTCGTCTGAATAGCGAACATTCGCTGCACGACTGTTGCCCTGAGCGGACACAGGCACTCAAACTGAGCGCGTTTCATCGCAGGACCCCTGGAGTTGAGCCGTCGGCGCGCCCCGGGAGAACGCAGTTTCATCCCGCTTCGCTCTCACATACTGGGACAGATACGACATGAATCGGACACCTTCGTCCGCCGCATCTCCGAGCCGGTCGGCCGATCCGGTCCACGACGCCGGCCACAGCGGCGGCCCCTCGCTGTCCAACGGCCTCAAGCAGCGGCACCTTTCGATGATCGCCCTGGGCGGGGTGATCGGCGCCGGGCTGTTCGTCGGCTCGCGCGCGGGCATCGCCGCCGCCGGCCCCTCGATCGTGCTGGCCTATGCGGTCTCCGGCGCGCTGGTCATGCTGATCATGCGGATGCTCGGGGAGATGTCCGCGGCCAATCCGGCCTCCGGCTCCTTCTCCGTGCACGCCGAGCGCAACATCGGCTCCTGGGCGGGCTTCACGGTGGGCTGGATGTTCACCGCGCTGCTGTGTGTGGCGGTGGCCGCCGAGGCGCTGGGCGCCGCGGACATCATGACCCAGTGGTTCCCGTCCACCCAGCCGTGGATGTGGGTGCTGCTGTTCATGGTGGTCTTCACCGCCACGAACCTGACGGCGGTCTCCAACTTCGGTGAGTTCGAGTTCTGGTTCGCCGCGCTGAAGGTCGTCGCCATCGCGCTCTTCCTGGTACTGGGCGTCCTCGCCATCTTCGGTGTCCTCCCCGGCACCCACGCCCCGGGCACCTCCCACCTCACCGGCAACGGCGGCTTCCTGCCGCACGGCGCGGACGGCCTGATGGTCGGCGTACTGGCCTCGGTGTTCGCCTACGGCGGTCTGGAGACGGTGACCATCGCGGCCGCCGAGTCCAAGGACCCGGTGCGCGGCGTCGCAAGCGCGGTGCGCACCGCGATGTGGCGGATCGCCCTCTTCTACGTCGGTTCGATGGCCGTCATCGTCACCGTCATCCCGTGGAGCGCCCCCTCGATCGCCAAGAGCGGTCCCTATGTGGCCGTCCTGGACTACCTCAAGATCCCGGCAGCCGGCCAGATCATGAACGTCGTCATCCTGGTGGCGCTGCTGTCCGCGGTGAACGCCAACCTCTACGGCTCCTCGCGGATGGCGTACTCGCTGATCTCCCGCGGCCAGGGCCCGGCGGTCCTCGGCAAGGTCAGCGGCGGTGTGCCGCGCCATGCCGTCCTGCTGTGCTCCGCGTTCGGCTTCCTCGCCGTCCTCTTCAGCTTCCTGTGGCCGACCACGCTCTTCCAGTGGCTGCTGAACATGGTCGGCGCGGCCGTGCTCGTGGTGTGGGGCTTCATCGCGGTGGCCCAGCTGCGGATGCGGCGGCAGCTGGAGCGGGAGGCGCCGGAGAAGCTCGTGGTGAAGATGTGGGCCTTCCCGGTCCTGACGATCGTGGCGCTGGTGGGCATCGTCGGCGTGCTGCTGCTGATGCTGCGCGACGACACCCAGCGCATCCAGCTGCTGTTCACCGGCGGCTTCGGTGTGGTGCTGGCCGCGATCGGGCTGGCGCGGCAGCGGGCGCTGGCCAGGAGCGCCGGGCGGTAGCGACGGCCGTCGCACGCTCCCCGAGGCGGGGCGGGATCTCCTACGGAGGTCCCGCCCCGCCTCCGTCTTTGGGACCGGTCCGGCGCCCGCGCCCGGCCCGTGATCACTCCTGCTGGTAGCGTGCTCTTGCACATTGTTTGCAACTACTGCATTCACGCAGCTTGGAGGCGGGATCGGCATGGCGACCTACACACTTCCGGAACTCCCCTACGACTACGCGGCGCTGGCCCCGGTCATCAGCCCCGAGATCATCGAGCTGCACCACGACAAGCACCACGCGGCGTATGTGAAGGGCGCGAACGACACGCTGGAGCAGCTCGCCGAGGCGCGCGACAAGGAGAGCTGGGGCAGCATCAACGGCCTGGAGAAGAACCTCGCGTTCCACCTCTCCGGGCACATCCTGCACAGCATCTACTGGCACAACATGTCCGGTGACGGCGGCGGCGAGCCGCACGAGAAGGACGGCGTGGGCGAGCTGGCCGACGCCATCGCGGAGAGCTTCGGGTCGTACGCCGGGTTCAAGGCCCAGCTGACCAAGGCCGCGGCCACCACCCAGGGCTCCGGCTGGGGCGTGCTGGCGTACGAGCCGGTGAGCGGGCGGCTGATCGTGGAGCAGATCTACGATCACCAGGGCAATGTCGGCCAGGGCTCGGTGCCGATTCTGGTCTTCGACGCCTGGGAGCACGCCTTCTACCTTCAGTACAAGAACCAGAAGGTGGACTTCATCGAGGCGATGTGGCGGGTCGTCAACTGGCAGGACGTGGCCAGGCGGTATCGCTCCGCCAAGGAGCGCGCCAACAACCTGCTGCTGGCGCCGTAGCGCCGACCTGAGCGTCCTGCCTCGTGATCGTCTTCTCACCCTTCACGGGCAGGCGGATAAAGGGACGACCCCGCGAGGACGTGACTCGCGGGGCCGTTCGGCGTTAGACAGAGTATTCGCCCCGCCGCAGCGGGGGTGATCCGATCGGGCCCTGAGTCCGAGTCCGATTGATGCCTTTTGCTCCGCGCAAGCGGAGGTCACTCAAAATTCGGCCCCGCCGTCCGCGTCCGCTTGATCTCGTAGAAGCCCGGGATGGACGCCACCATCAGCGTCCCGTCCCACAGCTTGGCGGCCTCGTCGCCCTTGGGGGCCGGGGTGACGACCGGGCCGAAGAAGGCGATCTGGTCGCCGTCGGAGCCGGGGACGGCGATGACCGGGGTGCCGACCTCCTGGCCGACGAGGTCGATGCCGGCCTTGTGGGAGGCGCGCAGTTCGGCGTCGTAGATGTCCTTGTCGGCGTACTCGATCAGATCGGCGGGCAGGCCCGCGTCCTCAAGGGCGGCGGCGATGCTCTCCGGGTTCACGCCGAGGCCCTGGTTGTGAAAACGGGTGCCGAGTGCGGTGTAGAGCCGGCCGACGACCTCGTCGCCGTACAGCTGCTGCGCGGCGATCACCACGCGGACCGGGCCCCAGGACTTGCCGCCGGGGCGCATGTTCTCGGCGTACTGCTCGGGCAACTGGTCGAGCTTGTCCTCGTTGAGCACCGCCAGGCTCATCACATGCCAGCGCACCTCGACCGGGCGGACCTTTTCCACCTCCAGCATCCAGCGGGAGGTCATCCAGGCCCAGGGGCAGATCGGGTCGAACCAGAAGTCGGCGGGGGTCTTCGCGCTCTCGGACACGGGAACTCCTCAGGATGCGGCGGTATGCGTGCTGGTGCGCACGGTTCAACAACCGGACGCCGTGCCATGATTCCCAGTGTTCGATATGCGAGACATCCGAGCCGAAGAAGAGACGAAGACGAGGGAGTCACGTCGTGCCAGGTGAGAATCTGTCCCGGGACGAGGCCCGCACGCGGGGCCGGCTGCTGAGCGTCGACGGGTACGACGTGGCGCTGGACGTCCGCTCCGCGGTCGAGCAGGGCGAGGCCGCCGCCACCTTCCGCTCCCGTACGACCATCCGCTTCCGCTGCACCGAGCCGGGCGCGGCGAGCTTCGCGGACCTGCTGGCGCCGTCCGTCACCTCCGTCACCCTCAACGGCCGCGCGCTGGACCCGGCCGAGGTCTTCGACGGCACCCGGATCGCGCTGACGGACCTGGCCGCCGAGAACACCCTCGTCGTCGACGCCCGGTGCGCCTACAGCCGTACGGGCGAGGGGCTGCACCGCTTCATCGACCCCGAGGACGGCGAGGTCTACCTCTACACGCAGTACGAACCGGCCGATGCCCGACGGGTCTTCGCCAACTTCGAACAGCCGGACCTCAAGGCCCCGTTCCGCTTCGAGGTGACCGCCCCGGAGGGCTGGGTCGTGCTCAGCAACGGCGCGGAGGAGGGCGAGCCCGAGCAGGGACGGCACCGTTTCGCGCAGACCCGGCCGATCTCCACGTACATCACGGCCGTGGTGGCCGGCCCGTACCACTACGTCACCGACAGCTACCGCCGCGTCTTCGCCGACGGCACGGAGCTGGAGGTCCCGCTGGGGGCGCTGTGCCGCAAGGGCCTGGCGCGGCATTTCGACGCGGACGACGTCTTCACCGTCACCAAGCAGGGTCTGGACTTCTTCCACGACCACTTCGACTATCCGTATCCGTTCGGGAAGTACGACCAGGCTTTCGTGCCGGAATACAACCTGGGCGCGATGGAGAACCCCGGCTGTGTGACGTTCCGGGAGGAGTTCATTTTCCGGGGGAAGGTCACCGAGGCGTCGTACGAGGGCCGGGCCAATGTGATCCTGCACGAGATGGCGCATATGTGGTTCGGCGATCTGGTGACCATGCAGTGGTGGGACGACCTGTGGCTCAAGGAGTCCTTCGCGGACTTCATGGGGGCGTTCGCGCTGGTGGGGGCGACGCGGTTCACCAACGGCTGGATCACCTTCGCCAATCGCCGTAAGTCGTGGGCCTACCGGGCCGACCAGCTGCCCTCCACCCATCCGGTCACCGCCGACATCCGTGACCTGGAGGACGCCAAGCTGAACTTCGACGGCATCACGTATGCCAAGGGCGCCTCGGTGCTCAAGCAGCTGGTGGCGTACGCCGGGCAGGACGCGTTCCTCGAAGGCGCGCGGCGGTACTTCAAGCGGCATGCGTACGGCAACACCCGGCTCGCGGATCTGCTGTCGGTGCTAGAGGAGACCTCGGGGCGGGACATGGCCGCCTGGTCGAAGGCGTGGCTGGAGACGGCGGGGGTCAACTCCCTGACCCCGCAGGTGACGTACGACGCCCAGGACCGGATCACCGAGCTGAGCATCCTTCAGGAGGCGGCCGCCGCACAGCCGCAGCTGCGGCCGCACCGGGTCGCGGTGGGCCTCTACCGCCGGCGGGACGAGGACGGGGCGCTGGTGCGCTACGCCCGTACGGAGGTGGACGTCACCGGGCCGCGCACGGTCGTCGCGGAGCTGGCCGGGGCCGAGCGGCCCGAGCTGGTCCTGGTCAACGACGAGGACCTGACGTACTGCAAGATCCGGTTCGACGAGGGGTCGCTGGCCACCTTGCGGACCCGGCTCGGCGACCTGGAGGACCCGCTGGCGCGGGCGCTGTGCTGGGCCGCGCTGTGGGGCCTGACCCGCGACGGCCTGGTGCCGGCGCGCGACTATCTGGACCTGGTGCTGCGCTTCGCGGGCCGGGAGACCGACATCGGCGTCCTCCAGTCGCTGCACACCAACGCCCGTACCGCGCTGGAGCACTACTCCGCGCCCGCCCGTCGCGAGGCCGCCACCCGGGAACTGGCCGAGGGCGCGCTGCGCGAGCTGCGGCTGGCCGAACCGGGCAGCGGCCACCAGCTGGCCTGGGCCCGGCACTTCGCGGCCATCGCCGCCAGCCCCGCCGATCTCCAGCTGCTGCGCGGTCTGCTGGACGGCAGCGCGAAGATCGACGGCCTGGAGGTGGACCAGGAGCTGCGCTGGACGTTCCTGGAGCCGGTGGCCTCGCACGGCTCGGCCGGCGAGGACGTGATCGGCGCCGAGCTGGCCCGGGACGACACCGCCTCCGGCAGGCGCCACCAGGTCCGCTGCCTGGCCGCCCGCCCGTCCGCCGAGGTCAAGGCGCGGGCCTGGGCCGAGGTCGTGGACTCCGACGCGCTCTCCAACGCCCTGGTGGAGGCCACCATCAGCGGATTCGTGCAGTTCGGGCAGCGCGAGCTGCTGGCGCCCTACGCGCCGCGCTACTTCGCGATGATCGAGCGGATCTGGCAGGAGCGGTCCATCGAGATCGCCATGTCGGTGGTGCGCGGGCTGTTCCCCTCCTGGCTGGTGGAGCAGACCACGCTGGAGGCGGCGGACGCCTGGCTCGCGGGGCATGCGGACGCGGCGCCGGCGCTGCGCCGGATGGTCGCCGAGGAGCGGGACGATCTTGCCCGTGCGCTGCGTGCACAGGCTTGTGACGAGGCGGCCGCCCCCACCCCGTAACCCCGGTCCCGACCAGCCCTTATCGGCAGTCGAACGCACGTACTTTAGGGCGGGGATGTCCGGGTTCGGGTACGGGCGTGTAACAGCGGTTAGGAGGCGGAGCGGGCGCGGGAAAGTGCGGGGTCATGAACCACGAAACTCCGCTCTCCCCGCTCCCCCTCCGCCACCTCGCAGGCGTCCAGTGCCGGGTGCTGACGGCCCATCAGCTGCGTGAGTACGGCGTACTGCCCGCGGAGACCGCCGAGCGCTGCCGGCCCGGCGGCCCCTGGCGGCAGATCCTGCCCGGGGTGTATCTGCTCCACCCGGGGCCGGCCACCAGCGAGGAACGGCTGCATGCGGTGCTGTGCTACGCCCTGCACCGCGGGCCGTCGGTACCGCGCCAGGGCGGCGGGCGGCCGGACGCCCCGGCGGCGATGATCACCGGTCTGGCGGCGCTCGCGCTGCACGGTTTCACCAGCGCTCCCCCGCTGCTGGCCCTCGACCGCATCGAGGTGCTGGTCGCCCGCACCCGGCGGCTGCGCTCGGCCGGCTTCGCGCAGATCGTCCGGGCCCAGGAGATGCCGGTGTCCCAGGAGGTCACCGGGGTGCCCACCGCACCGGTGCCGCGGGCGCTCGCGGATGCGGTCGCCCGCCTCACCGATGCGATCTCGGTGCGCCGCCTGCTGACCGAGGCGGTGCGCGGCGGGCACTGCGAGGCCGCCGCGCTGGTCCGGGAGCTGAGCCGGGCACGGCTGCTGACCAGGCCGTATGTGGGGGAGGCGGTGGATGCGCTGATGGCCGAGGGGCGGGCGCTGGCCGAGCAGCGGCTGTATGCCATGGTGCACCACCACGGTCTGCCCGACCCCTGCTGGAACGTCGACCTGCGACTGCCGGGCGGGCCGCATCTGGGCGGGGTGGACGCGTACTGGCCCGAGCACGCGGTGGCGCTGGAGATCGACACCCGGGCCGTGCGGCCCGAGGACGACCCGCTGCACCCGCTGCACGCGCCCTGCGACCGCAAGCGCGAGCACCTGGAGCGGCTGGGCATCACGGTGGTGCACTGTCTGCCCCGCACTCTGCGCGACGCCCCCGGCCAGGCGGCCGCGGTGGTGCGCACCGCGCTGATGGCGGCCGCGGACCGGGAGCCGAGCGCGTATGTGGTGGTCCTGCCCCGTTGACCCGGTGCCCGGTGCCCCGGTCCCCCGGCCCTCCGGCGGCGGCCGTCGGCCCGTCAGCGCCCGGTGGGCCGCTTCACCAGCAGCTCGACATTGCGGTCCCGGGGCGTGCCCACCAGGTCCTTACGGGCCTCGGGAGCGTTGAACGACAGCTCCCGGTAGAGGGCGGCCAGCCCCGTCTGGGAGAGATCGCCGAAGTCCGTACGGTGCGGGGCGGCCGACTCGACCAGGGTGGCGAACAGCGACAGCGTGCCGTCGTGGTTGTCCACCAGCTCGATGATCCGGGCCAGCTGCGGGAAGTCGATGTGCGAGGCGGTGGAGACCTCCCAGAAGCTGCCGTGCGGAGTGATGTCGTTCATGTGGCTGTGGCCGTTGATCCAGGCCACCACGCCGGGGTGGGCGCCCAGCACCTCGGCCAGCTCCGCGCCGCCGTGCCGCTTCTCGTGCGGGTGGGCCGGGTCGGGGTTGGTGTTGGTCATGGTCTTGCTGGTGTGGTGGCTGAAGACCAGCACATGGCGCCCCGCGCCCGTCGCCTCCTGCTTCAGCACCCGCTGGAGCCAGCGCAGCTGACCGTCGCCGATCGACCCGGTGTAGTGCCCGCCGGGGTCCGTCGTGTCCAGGCTGATGCCCAGGACATGGTCGGAGACCGGGAAGGTGTAGTAGAGCCGGTCCTCGGCCAGGCAGGCCGCGGTGTAGCCGTGACCGTGCGGACCGGGGCCGGTGCGCGCCGGGTCGAGATGGGCCTTGAGGTACTCGGCACGGGTGAAGGGGGCGCGCCGCTCGTCGGGGGTGATGGTCCTGGCCTGCTTGGCGTGCGCCTTCAGCAGCCGTTTGAAGTCCTTCCCCTTGGGGTCGAGGCCGTCCTTGACCGCCTTCCACACCTTGGCGGCCTCGGCGGCGGGCAGCGTCTCCAGCTTGCGGCCGCCGGTGGCGAGTTCGGTGAAGAAGGGGTCGCCGGGTGCGTAGCAGCCACCGGGCAGCGAGTCGTGGTTGCCGACCGTGGAGTACCAGGGCAGCCGCAGGCCCGGGCTGTGGACGGTGCGGATCGCGGCGTCCAGGAAGCCGTGCAGATGCGGGAAGCCGAGCTTCTTGTCGGCGTCGTGCAGGGCACTGTCCGGCTGCCAGTAGAGGGTCAGCCCGCTGTCCTGGACCCCCTCGTAGCGGCGCGGATCGCCGGAGTTCGGAGTGATCCGCCCGCCGCTCATCGCCGTCAGGAACCAGTCCAGCTCCAGCTTGGAGTTGTTGTCGGTGTTGTCCCCGGTGGTGATGACGAAGGACAGCGGGGCGCCGGTGGCCGGGCCGCCCGGGAGCGCGTTGATCCGTTCGATCAGCGAGACGACGCCCGCGACGGACAGCGCCTCCTGCGGCCGCCAGGCGCTCGCGGTCTCGGCGCGCAGGTACTCGTAGCGCAGCGGGCTCTGGACGTCGACCAGGTGCAGATCGGTGAACTGGACGAAGGACGCCAGCGCGGTGCGCCGCCGGTCGCGGCCGCTGTGGGCGCCCGCCAGGTCGGCGCGGACGACACGGGACCAGGCGGGGCCGTCGGCGAGGCGGCGGTAGCCGGGGGTGCCGCCGCGCGGGGTGGCGACGGAGGCGAGGGTGGTGCCCTGGGTGTAGGGGGCGTGCGGGGCGGCGGGGGCGCGGACGGTGAGGGGCTCCGCCGGGACCGGTGCGGGGGCGACGGTGGCGGCCTGCGCCGCCCGGTCGCCGCCGAGGCCGAAGGCGAGCCCGAGACCGGTGGCGGCGCCGGCGGCGCCGGTGGCGGCGAGGAAGGTACGACGGTCGAGAGCGGCGGCGGACCGTATACGGGACATGCGCGGACTCCCCGAGTGCGAACGCGAAGGCGGCCTGGCAGCACAACTGCCCTGTCACCTGGGATCGTTGGCAGCGGGGATGGCCTGTGAGTGAACGGCGACGCAACGTCGTTCGCCGATCACCGGACAGGGATCACCGCGCGTCGTGCGCGCCATCGCACCGTCATCGCATCCGGGCCGCGGCAACCCGTGACGGCCACCCGGTGTTCATATAACGGGGTACCCGGCCGGGCGCCCGTGCGGTTATCACTCTCCGTAAGGGGCCCTCGCCGGTCCGTATCCGGAGCCGCCTGCCGGTGCTCCACGGAATGGAACGGATTGGACAAGGCGACGGGGTTCACACACATGATGGGAGCACTACTGAGCAGGTGTTCCCAGCAGACATCTCCATCAGGTCGGAAAGAAGGAGTCCCATGAGGATCGGAATCGTCGGAGCCACCGGACAGGTCGGCGGCGTGATGCGGGGCATTCTCGCCGAGCGGAACTTCCCGGTCGAGCAGCTGCGGCTGTTCGCTTCGGCCCGGTCCGCGGGACGGACGCTGCCCTGGCAGGACACCGAGATCACGGTCGAGGACGCGGCCACCGCCGATTACTCCGGGCTCGACATCGTGCTGTTCTCGGCCGGCGGTGCGACGTCCAAGGCGCTGGCGGAGAAGGTCGCCGCCGCGGGCCCCGTCGTGATCGACAACTCCTCGGCCTGGCGTCGTGACCCCCAGGTCCCGCTGGTGGTCTCCGAGGTGAACCCGCAGGCGATCACCGACCGCCCCAAGGGGATCATCGCCAACCCGAACTGCACGACCATGGCCGCGATGCCGGTGCTGCGTCCGCTGCACGAGGAGGCCGGGCTGGTCGCGCTGGTCGTCGCCACCTACCAGGCGGTGTCCGGCAGCGGTCTGGCCGGTGTGTCGGAGCTGGACGGGCAGGCCCGCAAGGTCATCGAGCAGGACGCCACCAAGCTGGTGCACGACGGGCGTGCGGTGGAGTTCCCCCAGCCCGACACCTATGTCGCGCCGATCGCCTTCAATGTGCTGCCGATGGCCGGCTCCGTCGTCGACGACGGTCTGAACGAGACCGACGAGGAGCAGAAGCTCCGCAACGAGAGCCGCAAGATCCTGGACATCCCGGACCTGAAGGTCGCCGGCACCTGCGTCCGGGTCCCCGTCTTCACCGGCCACTCCCTCCAGATCAACGCCCGCTTCGCGCGTCCGCTGAGCCCCGCCCGCGCGCAGGAGCTGCTGGCCGGCGCCCCCGGCGTCGTCTTCTCCGAGGTGCCCACCCCGCTGGAGGCCGCGGGCCAGGACGCGTCCTTCGTGGGCCGTATCCGCTCCGACGAGACCGCCGAGAACGGCCTGTCGCTGTTCGTCTCCAACGACAACCTCCGCAAGGGCGCCGCGCTGAACGCCGTCCAGATCGCGGAGCTGGTCGCCGCGGAGCTGCGCGGCTGACGCCTGCCCCCCGCATGAGCCGGTGCCCGTACGGATCCTTTCCGTACGGGCACCCGCCGTTTTCCTGCTCCCGCGGCCTTGCTCAGGGACGCCGCACCTCGAACTGAAAGCAGCCGTACTCCAGCGCCCGTACGTGCACCAGCGCCACCTCCGGGTCGGCGAACGCCTCGTCGAGGACGTCATCGAACCCGCGCTGGGCGTCCTCGGGGATCTCGAAGTACCGCCCGCCGACGATCTGCCCCTCGGCGTTGTACCGGCGCACCGTCCGCAGGGCCCCCGGCCGCGCGAACGGATAGCCCGCGGCCGCCGCGTCCGGCCCCGCGCACACCCCGGCCTCGGCGTGCACGAACACCGGCCCCTGCTCGTCATACGCGCCCGGATCGGCCCCGGTGGCCGCCGCCCAGCGCCGCAGCGGCGCATACGAGACCAGCGCCACCCGGTCCCCGGCCTCGATGGACCGCAGACAGCACCGCAGCGGACTGCCGACACACGCCAGGGGCACGCCGTCCTCATGGGCGGTGAACGGCACGACCGGCCGCCCGGCGTCGTCGGCGACCTGGAGTTCTTTCAGGACGGAGGGGGCGATGGGGAGCGGGCGGTGGCGGGGGACGGAGGGGGAGGTGCGCTTGATCATGCGTCCAGCTTGGGGCTTTTGACCGATGGGCGCTGGCGGGATTCGGACGACGCGGTCGGCGATGCCGTCCGAGCGCCGGGTATCCAAGGCCCGCCTTGGATACCACCCCTCACTCGCCCGGGTGATCGTGGAAGGATGGCCGGAGAATTCCGATTCGGTGACCAATGCGAAGGAGATCGACGGGTGCCCGGTACGAATCTGACCCGCGACGAGGCGCAGCGGCGGGCCCGGCTGCTGAGCGTGGACGCGTATGAGATCGATCTCGACCTCTCCGGGGCTCCGGAGGGAGGTACTTACCGGTCCGTGACGACGGTGCGGTTCGAGGCTTCCGAGGACGGCGCGGAGACGTTCATCGACCTCGTGGCGCCGACCGTGCACGAGGTCGTGCTCAACGGCGAAGCGCTCGATGCGGCCGAGGTGTTCCAGGGCTCGCGGATCGCGCTGGCGGGGCTGCGGGCGGGCCGCAACGAGCTGCGGGTCGTGGCGGACTGCGCCTACACCAACACCGGTGAGGGACTGCACCGGTTCGTGGACCCGGTGGACCAGCAGGCCTACCTCTACACGCAGTTCGAGGTGCCGGACGCGCGGCGCGTCTTCGCCTCGTTCGAGCAGCCGGATCTCAAGGCGACGTTCCAGTTCACCGTGAAGGCCCCGGAGGGCTGGACGGTGATCTCCAACTCGCCGACGCCCGAGCGCCCGGCGGACCACGTCTGGCGCTTCGAGCCGACCCCGCGGATCTCGACGTACATCACCGCGCTGATCGCGGGGCCCTACCACAGCGTGCACAGCGCCTACGAGAAGGACGGGCGCACGGTGCCGCTGGGCATCTACTGCCGCCCCTCGCTGGCCGAGCACCTCGATGCCGAGGCGATCTTCGACGTCACCCGGCAGGGCTTCGACTGGTTCCAGGAGAAGTTCGACTACGCCTACCCGTTCGCGAAGTACGACCAGCTGTTCGTGCCGGAGTTCAACGCGGGCGCGATGGAGAACGCGGGCGCCGTCACCATCCGGGACCAGTACGTCTTCCGGTCCAAGGTGACCGACGCGGCGTACGAGGTGCGGGCCGAGACGATCCTGCACGAGCTGGCGCACATGTGGTTCGGCGACCTGGTCACCATGGAGTGGTGGAACGACCTGTGGCTGAACGAGTCGTTCGCCACCTACACCTCCATCGCCTGCCAGGCCTACGCGCCGGGCTCGCAGTGGCCGCACTCGTGGACCACGTTCGCCAACTCCATGAAGACCTGGGCCTACCGTCAGGACCAGCTGCCGTCCACGCACCCGATCATGGCCGAGATCCGCGATCTCGACGATGTGCTGGTGAACTTCGACGGCATCACGTACGCCAAGGGGGCCTCGGTCCTCAAGCAGCTGGTGGCGTATGTCGGCATGGACGAGTTCTTCAAGGGCGTACAGGCGTATTTCAAGGCGCATGCGTACGGGAACACCCGGCTGAGCGATCTGCTGGGCGCGCTGGAGGAGACCTCCGGCCGGGATCTGAAGACCTGGTCGAAGAAATGGCTGGAGACGGCCGGGATCAACATCCTGCGGCCGGAGATCGAGGTGGACGCGGACGGCGTGATCACCTCGTTCGCGGTGCGGCAGGAGGCCCCGGCGCTGCCGGCCGGCGCCAAGGGCGAGCCGGTGCTGCGCCCGCACCGGATCGCGATCGGCGCCTACGACCTCCAGGACGGCAGGCTGGTCCGCACCGAGAGGATCGAGCTGGATGTGGACGGCGAACTGACCGCCGTACCGCAGCTGGTGGGCACGCGGCGGCCGGCCGTCGTCCTGCTCAACGACGACGATCTGTCGTATGCGAAGGTGCGGCTGGACGAGGAGTCGCTGAAGACCGTCACCGAGCACCTGGGCGACTTCACCGAGTCGCTGCCGCGCGCCCTGTGCTGGGCGTCGGCCTGGGACATGACCCGGGACGCCGAACTGGCCACTCGCGACTACCTTGCGCTGGTGCTGTCGGGCATCGGCAAGGAGTCGGACATCGGCGTCGTCCAGTCGCTGCACCGCCAGGTGAAGCTGGCGCTGGACCTGTACGCGGCACCGCACTGGCGCGAGACGGGCCTGGCCACCTGGACCGAGGCGGCGCTGACGCACCTGCGGGCGGCCGAGCCGGGCAGCGACCACCAGCTGGCCTGGGCCCGTGCGCTGGCCGCCGCGGCCCGCACCGACGACCAGCTCGACCTGCTCCAGGGCCTGCTGGACGGCACGGAGGAGATCGCCGGGCTGGCCGTGGACACCGAGCTGCGCTGGGCGCTGCTCCAGCGGCTGGCCGCCACCGGGCGGGCCGACGAGAAGGCCATCGCGGCCGAGCTGGAGCGGGACAAGACCTCCGCGGGCGAGCGCCATGCGGCGACGGCCCGTTCGGCGCGGCCGACGGCGCAGGCCAAGGCCGAGGCATGGGCGTCGGTGGTGGAGTCGGACACCCTCCCCAACGCCGTCCAGGAGGCCGTCATCGGCGGCTTCGTCCAGACCGACCAGCGCGAGCTGCTCGCCCCGTACACCGCGCGGTACTTCGACGCGGTCAAGGGCGTATGGGACTCCCGCAGCCATGAGATGGCCCAGCAGATCGCGGTCGGCCTCTACCCCGCCCTCCAGGTCTCGCAGGAGACCCTGGACGCCACCGACGCCTGGCTGGAGTCGGCCGAGCCGAGCGCGGCCCTGCGGCGCCTGGTGAGCGAGTCCCGGGCGGGCATCGAGCGGGCGCTGAAGGCGCAGGCCGCGGACGCCGCGGCGGTCTGAACCGTCGTCCGATTCCGGCACCGGGGCGCTGCGCCCCGGTGCCGGGGCATTTCCGGGTTCCGCGCCGATTCCGTTTCCGGTGATTGCCACAAGTGTGTTGCGGGCTCCCTGGTGACCCGTACAGAACGCGCCAATTAGTCAGGCTCGCCGTCAACTCAGGTCACTCGAACGCGTTACGCTACATAACCGTAAGGTGATCTTCGGGCACGTACGGGAGTTGCAGTGCAGAGGGTGAGCGCGGGGACGGCCCCGGGAAGTCCCAAGTCCGCCTTCCCCTTCTGGGTGCTGCCGCCTGCCGCCCTCGCGGTGGCCACCGCCGCGACCGCCGCGCTGGGCCCGGCCGCCGCATGGCCGGCCGTCACCGTCCTCGGTGCGGTCGCCGTCGCCCTCACCGCCGTCGTCAGTGCCGAGGCCCAGCGCAGGTCACGCCGCATCGCCGACCTGACGGCCACGGCCGCCGCGCAGCGCGAGGCCCTGGCCCACCAGGAAGCCGAAACGGTGCGGCTGGCCGAGCAGTTGCTGCCCGATGTGGTCCGCCGGCTGCGCGGCGGGGAGTTCCCCGAGGAGGTGCTGACCGGACTCGACGCTCCGACCGCGCACCTCGCGGTGCTGCGCTCGGTGGTCGACGCGGTGGCCGCCGAGGAGGACCTGCGCGACTCCGCGCAGCGCGCGTTCGTGAACATCGCCCGCCGGGTTCAGGCCATCGTCCACCAACAGGCCCAGGAACTGCGGGAGATGGAGGACCGGCACGGACAGCGCCCGGACGTCTTCGGCGATCTGCTCCGGCTCGACCACGGCACCGCGCTGATCGGCCGGCTCGCCGACTCCATCGCCGTCCTCGGCGGCGCCCGCCCGGGCCGCCAGTGGTCGAAGGCGGTGCCGCTCTACTCCGTGCTCCGCGGCGCCATGTCCCGGATCATCGACTACCAGCGCGTCGAGCTGCATTCGGTCTCCGAGATCGCCATCGTCGGCACCGCCGTCGAACCGCTGATCCACGCCCTGGCCGAGCTGCTGGACAACGCCACCCGCTATTCGCCGCCCAACACCCGCGTCCATCTCACCGCCGTCGACGTCCAGTCGGGCATCGCCGTCGAGATCGAGGACGGCGGCGTCTCGATGAGCGAGGAGGCCCGCGCCCGCGCCGAGCGGATGCTGCTCCAGGCCCAGCAGGGCATCGACGTCAACGACCTGGGCGAGACTCCGCGCCTGGGCCTGGCCGTGGTCGGGCGGCTGGCCCAGGCGTACGGCTTCCAGGTGTCGCTGCGGCCGTCGGCGTACGGCGGGGTGCGGGCCGTGCTGATCGTCCCGCAGGAGCTCATCACCACGGCGGCCGGCGCCACGGGCCGCGCGCACGGCATCGGTACGTCGTCGGGGCCGCGGCTCGCCGTGCCCGCCCCGGCACCGCACACACCGGCGCCGCAGCTGCCGTCGCCGCAGGCCCCGGCGCCGCAGCTGCCGGTGGAGCGGGCCGTCACCGGCCCGACCCTGGACACCGAGGCGCCCGTGGTCACCGAACGTACGGCGAACGGCCTGCCGCAGCGCCGCCGCCGGAAGCCGGTCACCCCGCCCGACGCCGCGCCGGCCTCGACCGGGCCGGCGCCCGCGACCGACCCCGCGGACGCCGTCCAGCCCGGCATGTGGCTGGCCGCGTTCCAGAGCGGCGTGTCGGGCGAGACCACGCAGCACGTCGAGACCACGCCGGATCAGGATCACGACCACGACGTCGCCGCCTCGGCGCCCGCGTCGGCAAGCAAGGGGAACGAGCAGTGATGCAGCAGCAGGGCCACGTGGGTTACGCCGGCAGCGCCGGCCGCACCGGCACCATGGACTGGATGCTCAAGGACCTGGCCGAGAGCGTCCCGCAGACCCGCCAGGTGGTGGTGCTCTCCGCGGACGGCCTGCGCATGGCCCAGCACGGCGGGGACACCGACGCCGCGGACCGCCTGGCCGCGGCCTGCGCGGGACTGCAGAGCCTCGCCGGCGCGGTGGCGGCCGAACTCCCGCACAGCGAGGGGCAGATGCGGCTCGTCGTCATCGAGATGGACGGCGGCTTCTTCTATCTGATGGCGGCGGGCGCGGGCGCCTATCTCGCGGTACTGGCCGATGACGGCGTGGACGCGGGCCTGATGGGCCAGCGGATGCGCGACCTCGTACTGCGGATCGGAGAGCACCTCAGCAGCCCGCCGCGGCAGGACGGGCAGGCCGCCAGGTGACCGAGCCCCCCGGCCAGGAATGGGACGCGGGCGGGCCCGAGCGGCTCTATGTGATCACCGGTGGGCGCAGCGGTTCGTCCGCGCCCACCGAACTCGACCTGGTCACCCTGATCGTGGCCACGTCGGGCCCGCGGCCGGGGATGCAGCCGGAGCAGGCGGATATCGTCCGCATCTGCCACCGGCCGCTGTCCGTCGCGGAGATCTCCGCGCATCTGGGCCTTCCGGTCAGTGTGGTGACCGTGCTGCTCAGCGATCTGCTGGCCGATCGGCGGGTCACCGCCCGGCCGCCGGTGCCGCCCGCACAACTCCCCGACATCGCGTTGATTGAGGCAGTGATCGATGGACTTCAAAAGCTCTGAGCGGGCCACCGGGCAGCAGCTTGCCGGGCCGCGGAGCGAGGACGTGCTGCCCGAGACCGCGGCGGCCGCGGTCAAGGTGGTGATCGTCGGTGGTTTCGGGGTCGGCAAGACGACCCTGGTCGGCTCGGTCAGCGAGATCCGGCCGCTGACCACCGAGGAGACGATGACCCAGGCCGGGGTCGGCGTCGACGACACCGCCGGGATCGCGGGCAAGTCGACGACCACCGTGGCGATGGACTTCGGCCGGATCAGCATCAACGAGAAGCTGGTGCTCTATCTGTTCGGCACCCCGGGCCAGGAGCGTTTCTGGTTCCTGTGGCGCGGCCTCTTCGAGGGCGCACTCGGCGCCGTGGTACTCGTCGACACCCGCCGCCTGGAGGTGAGCTTCGACGTCCTCGGGCGCCTGGAGGAACGCGGCGTGCCGTTCGTGGTGGCCGTCAACACCTTCCCCGACGCACCGGGTTACCCCGTCGAGGAGCTACGGGCCGCCCTCGACCTGCCCGCATCCGTCCCGATCGTCGAATGCGACGCCCGCTCCCGCCCGTCGAGCCGCGACGTCCTGATGACCCTGATGCGCTATCTGCATTCCCTGGCCGCGCCGACGGAGGCTCCGTGAACATCCCCCGACGATGAATGCGGTCCGCTCCGAGCGGCAGGGACGAAGCCACGTCACATGGTGACGCCCGACGGACAGGCGCTTGATGCGTTGCTGTCCGCCGGGCGGCTCGGGGCCCCGGTCCTCGCGGGTTCGGGGAGGTGTCCGTCGGGCCCCGCTCCCCTCCTGCGGGGCCCGGCGGAAGTGGGGTGTCAGCCGCTGAGGTCGTCGAAGCGGCGGACGAGGGTGGCGCGGCCGGCTTCGGTGAGGTCGCCGTGGACGCGCATGCGGGCGAGGCCGCCGTCGGGGAAGACGTCGAGGCGTATGTGGGTGGCGGTGACCGTCCGCGGCAGCTTGAAGCGGTGCGGGGTGTCGGGCTGGAGCTTCGTCCTGGGAAGGATCTCGAACCAGGAGGAGGCGTCGTCGGGGTCGCCGTTGCAACCGGACAGGGCGGCCCAGCCCGCGGAGTTGCCCTTGAGGTAGGCGGTGTCGATCTCGACGGCGCGGATCTCGCCCTGGGCGGCGAGCTTGAAGCGGACCCAGTCGTTGGTGTTCTTGACCCGGCGGCGGCGGTTCTCCCAGCCGTCGTCCATCTTGCGCGAGAGGTCGGGCTGGATGATCTGGGTGGGCGAGGAGTAGAAGCGGTCGGAGGCGTCCTCGACGGTGCCGCCGTGCATGACGGAGGCCAGATCGAGGGTGCCCAGGACGTCGAGCCACTCGGGGTCGGGGACGACCTCGCCGTAGACGCGGAGGCGGGCTATGCCGCCGTCGGGGTGCTGCTTGAGGCGCAGGTGGGTGAAGCGGCGCTCGACGGTGACCTCGAAGCCGTTGGCGGCATGGCCGCGGACCGGCGTACGGGGGACGAGCTCCTCCCACTTCACGTCGTCGGCGAGCAGGTCCTCGGGGCTGGGGCTGCCGGGCAGCGCGGTCGCCTCGACGGTGACCTGCTGGGGGTAGTTGCCGCGGAAGTGGGCGGTGTCGACGATGACGCCGCGGATCACACCGGGGGCGGCGAGGCGGATCAGCGCCCAGTCGTGCTCGTCGTCGGTCGGGAAGGGGTGATCGCCGTCGGCGCCGCGGCGGCGCCGGGTCTCCCAGCCGTCCATGATCTTGCCCTTGTGACCGAAGTGCTCGGGGTCGAAGACCGCCGGAGTCGGCTTCAGCAGGTTCTCGCGCTCGGCGAAGAACTCGTCGTTCGCCGCGATCACACCGGCACCGAAGCGGCGGTCGGCGAGGTCGACGAGCGAGGTGAAGGGGAAGTCCCCGCCGCGGTAGTCGGCGTAGGGGTCGCCGCCGCCGTACGGGTTGGCGTCGTTGGCGTGCGGATCGGTGGAGTCGGCGGCCGGGGTGGCGGTCATCGTTGCCCTTCAGGGGGAGGCTGGTGTGGACCCGTCCACGGTCGCAGCACCCCACCCCGCAGGTCCATCGAAAGTTCTTGACGGTTATGTTCAGCAGGGTTTAACGGTCTCGTGGATTAAACCGTCAACGGATGTGAGCTTCGCCCTGCGACTGGTCCGCCGCCTGCCGCAGCGCCGCCAGCACCCTGGACAGCCCCGGCGCGCCCTCGGAGCCGCGGCGGGCGGCGGCCACCACATGGCGGCGCGGCTGGTCGGCGTGCAGCACCCGCAGCGCCACCCCGGGGCCGCCCCGCTCGGTGCGGGAGACGGTGCCGGCCGCCATGGCCATCCGCGACACCAGCGCCACGCCCATCCCGGCCGCGACCATCGACAGGATCGCGCCCCAGTCCGCGGCCGCATGCGCCTGCTCCGGGACGAAGCCGGCGCTCTCGCACGCCGTGGTGGTGATCTGCGACCAGGGCCCGCTGCTGCCGAAGATCCAGGGCTCGCCCGCCAGATCCGCCAGCCGCAGCCCCGGTTCGGCGGCCAGCGGATGACCGGCCGGCAGGGCCACGTCCAGCGGGTCGGCCAGCAGCTGGACCCGGGTGAACTTCGGATCGCGCGGGGTGGGCGCATGCGCGGCCAGCGAGAGCGCCAGGTCCACGCTGCCCTCCGCGAGCAGCTCGTACGCGGCCTCCGCCTCCGCTTCCCGTACGGCGACCGACAGCCCCGGGTGCGTACGGCGCAGCTCCTGGACGGCGGGCACCACCAACGCGGGGATGGCCGTGGAGAATGCGCCGACCCGCACCTGCCCGGCCTCGCCCTGGAGGTAGTCGAGCAGTTCCGCATCCGCCCGCTCCAGCTGGGCGAAGACCGCCTCGGCGTGCCGCAGCACCAGCTGCGCGGCGTCCGTCAGCCGGACCCGTCGGCCGTGTGCCTCCAGGAGCGTGACCCCGAGCTGTTTGGCCAGACCCGTCAGCTGCTGCGAGACCGCCGAGGGCGTCATGTGCAGCGCCTCGGCGGTCGCGGTGACCGTGCCCAGCTCCTGGAGGGTGCGCAGGATCCGCAGCTTCTTGATGTCCCAGTCGGCCATGCGGGCAGCGTACGCAGTCAGCGCCGGCCGCCGGCGCCGAACGCGACGCCCGTGATGATCGCCGCCGTGCAGACCAGCTGCATGCCGGTCACCGGCTCGCCGAGGACCGCGAAGGACAGCAGGGCCACACATACCGGCTGGAGGTAGTAGACGACCCCGGCGCGGGCGGCGCCGACCAGGGCGATGGCCTTGTTCCACATGAAGTAGGCGAGGGCGGAGGAGAAGAGCCCGATGTAGAGGAGCGGTGCGACGGTCCCGGCGGTGGGCTCGAAGCCGCCTTGCACGGCCAGGCTCACCCCGTACGCGGGCAGCAGCATCGTCGCCCCCAGTGCAAAGGTCGCAAAGAGGAACGACAGCCCGCCGATCTCCTCGGGGCGGCGGCGCAGCAGGGCGCTGTAGCCGGCGAAGGCGAGGGTGGCGGCCAGCATCCACAGGTCCCCGGGGGCGAGGTCGAGGCGCAGGACGGCGGCCGGGGAGCCCTTGCCGACCAGGGTGACGACGCCCGTCAGCGCGAGCGCCATCCCGGCGACCCGCCGTCGGCCGAGCTTCTCCCCGCCCCGGGCGAACAGGGCGATCAGCACCGGCGAGGCGGCCGCGATCATGGCCATGTTCGTGGCCGAAGTCGAGCGCCCCGCCTGGTAGATGAGGGTGTTGAAGAGGGTGACGCCGAGCAGCGCGGCCGTCGCCAGGTAGCCGAGGTGCCGGCGCAGCTGCGGCCACTGGCGGCGGACCTGCCCGAGGGCGAACGGGGCGACGGCGCACAGCGCGATGATCCAGCGCCAGAAGGCGGTCTGGACGGGCGGGACGGCGTCGTGCAGGGCGCGGGCGATGACGAAGTTGCCGGACCAGACCACGGTCGCGGTCAGCGCGAGCGCCAGACCGCCGAGCGCTGCGGTGCGCCGCGGCGCGGTGGTGCCGCGTGCGGCGGTGGGGTGGTGGGTGCGGGCCCTCTCCAGGACTGCCACGGTTTCCTCTCCATGGGCGGGGTGGACGGATCCACCGTGGCAGCCCACCAAACATCAGGTCTAGCGAATCTTTTTGACCTTTTTATTTAGCCGAACTGAAAGATTCGCGCTCCCGGGCCGCGGCCTTCCGCGCCTGGATCGCCGCCTGCCGCTCCTCGAACTTCCGCGCCTGCCCGTCCAGGCCGTCCATGAAGATCCCCAGCTCCTCCTGGGCGCGCAGCCCGGCGGGGCCCAGCCCGCCGATCTCCAGCACCTTGAGGAAGCGCAGCACGGGCTGGAGCACGTCGTCGTGGTGGATGCGCAGGTTGTAGATGCCGCCGAGCGCCATCCGGGCGGCGGCCCGCTCGAAGCCGGGCATGCCGTGGCCGGGCATCCGGAAGCCGGTGACGACATCGCGGACGGCGCACATGGTCTGGTCGGGGGCCATCTCGAAGGCCGCGGAGAGCAGATTGCGGTAGAAGACCATGTGGAGGTTCTCGTCGGTGGCGATCCGGGCCAGCATCCGGTCGCAGACGGGGTCGCCGGAGTGGTGGCCGGTGTTGCGGTGCGAGATCCGGGTGGCCAGCTCCTGGAAGGCGACGTAGGCCACCGAGTGGAGCATGCTGTGCGAGTTGTCGGATTCGAAGCCCTCCGCCATATGGGCCATCCGGAACCGCTCCAGCTCGTCGGGGTCGACGGCCCGGCTGGTGAGCAGATAGTCGCGCATCACGATGCCGTGCCGGCCCTCCTCCGCGGTCCAGCGGTGCACCCAGGTGCCCCAGGCGCCGTCCCGGCCGAAGAGGGTGGCGATCTCGTGGTGGTAGCTGGGGAGGTTGTCCTCGGTCAGGAGGTTGACCACCAGCGCGGTCCGGCCGATGTCGGTGACCTTGGACTGCTCGACGGCCCAGGGCTCGCCGCCCTCCAGCTGGCCGGGGAAGTTCCGCCCGTCGCTCCAGGGGACGTACTCATGCGGCATCCAGTCCTTGGCGACCTTCAGATGCCGGTTGAGCTCCTTCTCCACGACCTCTTCGAGCGCGTAGAGGAGCTGGGCGTCGGTCCAGGCGGCCTGGCCGCGCTCTCCGTTGTGCTGGGCGGGGGCGATGGTCACGGGGGAACTCCGGGGGACGACGAAACCTACGGGACCGCAGGCGGGGGACCTACGGGGCCGTAGGTTACGTCATCGTAGGTTGGGTCCGGTTAAAGGCCGGTGCCCGCCCAAAACGGCAGAAAGCCGTGCGATAGCCACTCCGCAACCCCTTTTTCACCTGCGAAAACGCCCCCGATGTGCGCGGGGCATACAAAAGGGCGCCCACCGGTTCGTAGGAACCGGTGGGCGCCCTGTGGACGTCGGCGGGGCGGCCGTGCGCCCCTCGCGTCAGCTCTCGGACTTGGCCTGCTTGCGGGACTTGTCACCGACGATGACCAGCCCGGCGATCACCAGGAAGAGCACGACGGGGAGGACGACATAGAGGCCGAGCGTCTCGGCCACGTTCAGGCCCGGGCCCGGGTCTTCGCCGTCGTCGTGCATCACCGCAAACGCCGGGGAGGACATCAGCATCAGTAGCGCGGTACCGGCAGTGATGGTTCCGGCGCGCAGGGCATTCTTCTTGACCTGGTTGCTCACGGTGTCAACGTAGCGGACGCCCCGCCACCCCGCGCGCCCGGGGTGGCGTGCAGGGGCGGCGGCCCGGGGAGGACGAGGCGGCCCTCAGCGGCCGCCGTCGCCCAACTCCCGCATCAGGGCGTGCAGTCGGGGCGAGGCGGCCAGTTCCTCCAGGGTCAGCGGGCGGCCGTCGGGGGCGGCGACGGGGAGGCGCCAGTTCGGGTACTGGTCCCATGTGCCGGGGAGGTTCTGGGGGCGGCGGTCGCCCACCGCGTCCGGGAGCCAGACGCCGACCAGGCGGGCGGGGGTGCGCAGCAGAAAGCGGTGGACGGCCTTGACCGCGGCCTCCTCGTCGGCCGGTCCCTCGGGGAGCAGACCGCGCCGGGTCAGCTCGTCCAGCCATTCGGCCAGCTCCTGGCGGGCGCGGGCGCGTTCGCGGCCGGGCGGGCCGGCCAACAGGCCGAGCCGGGCGCGCAGGGCGACGTCCTCGCCGCTGAGCCGGGCGGCGGTGGACGGCAGATCGTGGGTGGTGACGGTGGCCAGACAGCCCTCGCGCCATTCCTCGGGGGCGAGGATGCGGGCCTCGGGGGCCGAGGGGGCCGGGGCCTCGGTGTCCGGGGCGGCGGCCTCCGGCCCGGAGCCGTCCGGTCCTGCGGGGTCCGGATCCGCGCCGTCCCCGTCCCCGTCCGCGGCGTAGTCCCGTTCGAACCACAGCACGGAGGTCCCCAGCACCCCCCGTTCGGCCAGCGTCTCCCGTACGCCGGGCTCGACCGTCCCCAGGTCCTCGCCGATCACACAGGCGCCCGCGCGGTGGGCCTCCAGGGCCAGCAGGGACAGCATCGCCTCGGCGTCGTAGTGGACGTACGCGCCCTCGGTCGGCGGCCGTCCCTCCGGGACCCACCACAGGCGGAAGAGGCCCATGACGTGGTCGATGCGCAGCGCCCCGGCGTGCCGCAGCAGGGAGCTCAGCAGCCCGCGGTAGGGGGCGTAGCCGGTGGCGGCCAGGGCGTCGGGGCGCCAGGGCGGCAGGCCCCAGTCCTGGCCGCGGGCGTTGAAGGCGTCGGGGGGTGCGCCGATGGACATGCCGGAGGCGAAGGCGTCCTGCTGGGCCCAGGTGTCGGCGCCGGTGGGATGGACGCCGACGGCGAGGTCGTGGACGAGGCCGATGCCCATCCCGGCCTCCCGGGCGGCGCGCTGGGCGGCCGCCAGCTGCTGGTCGGTGAGCCAGGCGAGGCGGCAGTGGAAGTCGATGCGGTCCAGCAGTCCCTGGCGCTCCCGGGCCGTGGCCGGTGAGCGGGGGTCGCGCAGGGCGGCGGGCCAGGCGCGCCAGTCGGATCCGTGCCGTTCGGCGAGGGCGCACCAGGTGGCGTGGTCCTCCAGGGGCGCGCCCTGTTCGGCGAGGAAGTCGCAGTACGCGGCGCGGCGCCCCGGTGAGAGCGGCACCGCGCACAGCAGCTCCAGGGCCTCGCGCTTGAGCTCCCAGACCGCGTCGCGGTCGATCAGTGCGCCCCGTTCGAGGACGTCGGCGCGCAGGATGCCGGCGCGGGCGGCGAGGTCGTCGGCCCGCCGGCGGTCGGGGCCGGTGAGCTGGGCGTACTCGGGGATGTGCTCGATGCGCAGATGGACCGGGTCGGGGAAGCGGCGCGAGGAGGGCCGGTAGGGGGAGGGGTCGGCGGGCGGGCCGGGGACGGCGGCGTGCAGCGGGTTGAGCTGGACGAAGCCGGTGCCCAGGGCGCGGCCGGACCAGGCGGCGAGATCGGCGAGGTCCCCGAGATCACCCATGCCCCAGGAGCGCTGGGAGAGCAGGGAGTAGAGCTGGACGAGAAAGCCGTGGGTGCGGCCCGGCGGGGCGGGGACGCGGTCGGGGGCGACGATCAGCCGGGCGCGGGCGGTGCGGCCGTCGGGGGCCTGCGCATGGAGGGTGTGGACGCCCGGGGGGAGGTGGGCCGCCGGGTTCCCGGGGCCGGGGTCGGCCTCCTCGCCGTCCTCGGTCGTGAGGCGCAGGGCCGTGCCCGCGGGCAGGGTGCCCAGGTCGGGCGGGCGGCCGGGGCGGGCCACGACGGTGCCGGGGAGCAGGGTGCGGCCGGCCGTGACCGCGTGGGCGGCAAGGGCGGCGCGGACCGCATCGGGTGTCGAGGCGTCGACACCTAAGGCGGCGAGTACGGCGATGAGGGTGTCGTCGCCGATGTGGCGGATGAGGCCCGGCGCGGGCCGATAGGACGGGGCGATGCCGTGCAGCCGGGCAAGCCGCTCGCGGCCCATGGGTCCTCAGACCTCCATGGACTCCGTGCCCAGACCGGTGGCCGTCGGCTCACTGGTCAGCGGCAGCTCGGCGGAGATGGGGACCTCGCTGGTCAGGGGTGCGGCGTCGGCGAGCGGCGGCTCACTGGTGAGCGGCGGCTCGGCGAAGCTGAGGGTGCCGGAGCCCTCCAGCCCGGAGTCGGGGCCGGAGACCCCGTCGAAGAGGTCGGGCTCGCTCGGCACGTCGCCCGGTTTGAGGGACAGCGCATCAAGCAGCAGCTGAGCGGAAGCGGCCACGAGAGCCTCCCGTTCATCGGTAATGGGACAGGTCTGCCCTACCCACTCGACACGATCGCAGACGCTTTTACCCATTAAACGTGTCTCAGCTCACAGCCCGCTCGCAGGCGATTTCACGGTTGGGGCGTTCGAGTGACGCAGAGGGTGCTGACAAAACGGGCATCGCGGCGGAAGTTCTGCGGGCGGCGGGCCTACGGCGGCCGCCCCGCGCCCCCTCCCCCGAACACCCCGCCCTCGCACCGCCGCCCCCCGTACCGCCACAATGGGGGCCACCGGCCGAAGGTCTGTCCGAACGGGCGTCGGCGGCACAAAGGGGGGCCGGTGCGAACCGGCGAGCAGTAGAAGACGGGGACGAGGAGCGGCCGTGCGGGTCCGGGGCGTGTGGGGCGTCGGGAGATTCGGAGCTACCGGGACATCCGGAACGACCGGGGACACCGGCAGAGAAGCAGGGAAGACCCCCGGCAGGGGGACCAGAAGCGGCGCGGGCGCCCGCGCCCGCGTGGCGGGGACCACGGCGCTGGCCGCCGCCGTCATCTCCGGGCTGCTCGGCGGGGCGCCCAGCGCCCAGGCGGCGCCCGAGGGCCCCTCCCGCGGCGCCCCCGACCAGCCGGACCGCCCGGCCGGCGCGGGTGCGCTGCCCGCCGTCTGGCCGCGCCCCCAGTCGATGCGGGAGCTGGCCGACGCCGTCCCGCTCGGCGGCGAGGCGGCGCTGGTGGCGGCGCCGGACACCGATCCGTACGCCCTGGACGTGGTGCGCGGCATCCTACGCCGGGCGGGCGTGCGCACCATCCACGAGGTGGCACCGGGTGCGCGGCCGCCCGCCGCCGGGCCGGTGCTCTACGTCGGCGGGAGCGCGGCCGAGGACGCGCTGCGGGCGCTGAAGGCGCCCGCCCGCGGGGATCTGCCCTCCGGCGGCTACCGCCTCGCGGTCGGCCAGACCGCCGGCCGTGACACCGTCGCCCTCGACGGCGTCGGCCCCGACGGCCT